>NZ_VUOI01000006.1:0-55000 GCF_015390205.1 Azospirillum sp. INR13 | reverse complement strand
CGCACTGGAGGACCGAACTCACGCCTGTTGAAAAAGTCGGAGATGACCTGTGGCTAGGGGTGAAAGGCCAATCAAATCAGGAAATAGCTGGTTCTCCGCGAAAGCTATTTAGGTAGCGCGTCGGATATCACCTGCGGGGGTAGAGCACTGGATGGGCTAGGGGGGCGCGAGCCTTACCAAACCTAACCAAACTCCGAATACCGCAGAGTGCAGTCCGGCAGACAGACGGTGGGTGCTAAGGTCCATCGTCGAGAGGGAAACAGCCCAGACCGCCAGCTAAGGTCCCCAAATCACGGCTAAGTGGGAAAGGATGTGGGAAGGCCATGACAACCAGGAGGTTGGCTTAGAAGCAGCCATCCTTTAAAGAAAGCGTAATAGCTCACTGGTCTAGTTAAGCCGGCCTGCGCCGAAAATGTATCGGGGCTCAAGCCGTGTACCGAAGCTGCGGATGCGATCCTTGTGATCGCGTGGTAGCGGAGCGTTCCGTAAGCCTGCGAAGGGTGTCCGTGAGGCCGCCTGGAGGTATCGGAAGTGAGAATGCTGACATGAGTAGCGACAAACAGTGTGAGAAACACTGTCGCCGAAAGTCCAAGGGTTCCTGCGCAAGGTTAATCCACGCAGGGTGAGCCGGCCCCTAAGGCGAGGCCGAAAGGCGTAGTCGATGGGAACCACGTTAATAGTCGTGGGCCTGGCGGAGGTGACGGATCGGAAAGCGTGTATGTCCTTATCGGATTGGACATGCTGTGGACCGGTTCCAGGAAACAGCCCCGCCGTATAGACCGTACCCCAAACCGACACAGGTGGACTGGTAGAGTATACCCAGGCGCTTGAGAGAATGGTGTTGAAGGAACTCGGCAAATTGCCCTCGTAACTTCGGAAGAAGAGGGCCCTATGGGTGGGCAACCACCTGTGGGGGGCACAGACCAGGGGGTAGCGACTGTTTACTAAAAACACAGGGCTCTGCGAAGCCACACAAGGCGACGTATAGGGTCTGACGCCTGCCCGGTGCCGGAAGGTTAAGAGGAGAGGTGCAAGCCTTGAATTGAAGCCCCGGTAAACGGCGGCCGTAACTATAACGGTCCTAAGGTAGCGAAATTCCTTGTCGGGTAAGTTCCGACCTGCACGAATGGCGTAACGACTTCCCCGCTGTCTCCAACACCAACTCAGCGAAATTGAACTCTCCGTGAAGATGCGGAGTTCCCGCGGTCAGACGGAAAGACCCCGTGCACCTTTACTACAGCTTTGCAGTGGTGCTAGGGACTTCATGTGTAGGATAGGTGGGAGGCTTGGAAGCCCGGGCGCCAGCCCGGGTGGAGCCAACCTTGAAATACCACCCTTGAAGTCTCTGGCATCTAACCGTGGCCCGTGATCCGGGTCCGGGACCCTGCATGGCGGGTAGTTTGACTGGGGCGGTCGCCTCCCAAAGTGTAACGGAGGCGCGCGATGGTGGGCTCAGAGCGGTCGGAAATCGCTCGTCGAGTGCAATGGCATAAGCCCGCCTGACTGCAAGACTGACAAGTCGAGCAGAGACGAAAGTCGGCCATAGTGATCCGGTGGCTCCACGTGGACGGGCCATCGCTCAACGGATAAAAGGTACGCCGGGGATAACAGGCTGATGACTCCCAAGAGTCCATATCGACGGAGTCGTTTGGCACCTCGATGTCGGCTCATCACATCCTGGGGCTGGAGCAGGTCCCAAGGGTTCGGCTGTTCGCCGATTAAAGTGGTACGTGAGCTGGGTTTAGAACGTCGTGAGACAGTTCGGTCCCTATCTGCCGTGGGTGTCGGAGTTTTGCGAGGATCTGTCCCTAGTACGAGAGGACCGGGATGGACATACCTCTGGTGCACCGGTTGTCACGCCAGTGCATGGCCGGGTAGCTAAGTATGGACGGGATAACCGCTGAAAGCATCTAAGCGGGAAACCCACCTCTAAACCAGAGCTCCCTTGAGAGCCGTGACAGACCATCACGTCGATAGGAGGCATGTGGACGGGCAGCAATGCCTGAAGCTAAGCCTTACTAATCGCTCGATCGGCTTGATCTCGACCCCACAAACCGCGCCATGCGCAGCAGCAAGCCTGCTAAGGCACTGCTTGACGCAACGCCGCCGGTTCGATACATCCTCAATCACTTGCACTGAACAGCGATACGCTTCGGAAGAGCGTCGGTCTTTGAGCCTTGGTGACCTGGTGGTCATGGCGAGGTGTCAAACACCCGATCCCATCCCGAACTCGGCCGTGAAAAGCCTCCGCGCCAATGGTACTGCGTCTTAAGACGTGGGAGAGTAGGTCGCCGCCAGGTCACTCAGGCTCAAGAGACGCTCAAACCGAAGCTCAAATCGCCGGCATCTTCGCACATATCGGAAAACGCCCCGCCTCACATGAGACGAGGCGTTTTTTGTGTTTGCACCGTCTTCTTCAGATCTCCCGCTTCGTCATCTGATCGGCGATGTACTCCGCCTGCCGGATCGCCAGCGCGACGATGGTGAGGGTCGGGTTCTCCGAGGCTCCGCTGGTGAACTGGCTGCCGTCCGACACGAACAGGTTCTTGATGTCGTGTGCCTGTCCCCACTTGTTGACCACACCGTCCCGCGCATTCGCGCTCATCCGGTTGGTGCCGAGATTGTGGGTGGACGGGTAGGGCGGGGTATGGATGGTCCGGACAGCACCCACTGCGTCATAGACCGCCGCGCCGCGCCCATAGGCATGGGTGCGCATGGCGATGTCGTTGGGTGGTCGTCGAAATGCACGTTGGGAATGGGCAGGCCGAACTTGTCCTTTTCGGTCGCATGCAGGCTGACGCGGTTGGTCTCGCGGGGCATGTCCTCCCCCACCAGCCACATGCCGGCGATATGGTCGTAGGCGTCCATCGCCGAACTGAAATCGCGGGCCCCAGGCGCCGGGATCGAGAAAGGCGGCCATGAAGGGCACGCCGAGCGACAGGGTTTCCATCTCGTAGCCGCCGACGAAACCACGCCGTGGGTCAAAACGGGATTCGTCCTTGATGATGCCGGCCATGGTGGTGCCGCGGTACATGTGTACCGGCCGGTCGAACACCGCATAGACCGAACCGGTCATGTGCCGCATGTAGTTGCGCCCGACCTGACCGGAGGAGTTCGCCAGCCCGTCCGGGAACATCGTCGAGGCCGAATTCAGCAGCAGGCGCGGGCTTTCGATCGAGTTGCCGGCCACCGCGACGATGCGGGCCTTCTGCCGCTGGATGGCGCCGGTGCCGTCGGCATAGAGCACGGCGTTGACCCGACCCTTGGCGTCATGTTCCACCTTCAGGACCTGGGCGTTCGGCCGGACCTCCAGATTGCCGGTGGCCTCGCCCTTGGGGATCTCGGTGTAGAGGGTCGACCATTTCGCACCCGACTTGCAGCCCTGGAAACAGAAGCCGATCTGCTGGCAGGGTCCGCGGCCGTCGCGCGGCTTGCTGTTGATCGACATGTTGCCGGTGTGGAAATCGGTGTAGCCCAGCTTCTTGGCGCCGGCCGCCAGCACCTTGTAATTGTTGTTGCCGGGCAGGCGCGGGATGCCGTTGGTGCCGGGTCGTGCCATCTTGAACTCGGCCTTGGCGTAGTAGGGCTCCATCTCCGCCAGCGTCACCGGCCAGTCGAGCAGGTTGGCCCCCTCCACCTCGCCATAGGTCGTGCGCGCCTTGAACTCGTGCTCCTGGAAGCGGAGCGAAGCGCCGGCCCAATGGACGGTGGAGCCGCCGACCGCCTTGACGATCCAGGCCGGCAGGTTGGGAAAGTCCTTCGCCACCCGCCAGGCACCGGACGTGGTGCGCTTGTCCAGCCAGGAGATCTGCGAAAAGCTCTTCCACTCGTCGTTCACGAAATCCTGGATCTCGTGGCGTCCGCCGGCCTCCAGGCAGACGACCTTGATCCCCTTCTGGGCCAGTTCGTTCGACAGCGTGCCGCCGCCGGCACCCGATCCGATCACCACCACGACGCCGTCGTCGTCCAATGAGAATTTCGCAGCCATGTCTCGATCCTCCCCGTTGCGGGCTTTTGTGGGCGTTCATTGAGGCTGGTCGCGTCAGGCGTCCTTGATCCAATCGAGATCGTCGAACCCGCGGTGGATGTAGCCGCCATATTCGGCGGATGCCCCTTCGTAGCCGAGCTTCGCCCACACCTCCGGCTGGTTGTAGAGAGCGACAACCATGTCGCCGCGGACCTTGCGGAAGAACGGGGTGGTTTCGATGGATTTGAGCACCGTGACGCGGTCCGCCTCGGCCGGAATGGCGGCGTAGGAGGCGTTGTGCAGCTTGCGCGCGGCGGCATCGAGTGCCACGGCGCCTTCATTGAGCTGGCCGGCCAGCGTAGCGTCCTTGGCAGCCTCCTGGTCCATGGAGGCAAGCGCCTTCTCGTAATAGGCGTCGCCCAGCCGGTCGTGCGGATAGAGGTCGCGCACCATCACCAGAAGCGTTCTGGCCGCGTCGGGCTTGATCGCCGTGAGCGCATCGGCCCAGGCCGGCGCTGCCGCGATGGACACGACACCGCTGGAGACCGCGCCCGCCGCCGCCACCGAAGCGGCCGAGGTTTTGAGGAAATTCCGCCTGTTGAACCGTATCCGTTTGTCGAGAACGCGCATGATCGACGTCTCCTTCCCAAGGGGTTTGTTCTTGTCGTCAAAACTCAGCGGTAGCGGCCGTGGCGTTGCAGGACCTCGGTCTTGTAGCCGTCCGGATCGGTGACGAAGAAAAAAGCGGGCGAGCAGCGCGCCGCCGGGGGCGAACTCCTTCACCGGTGTTACCGGAAAGCCCAAGGCCGACAGCCGGGCATGCTCCCGCTCCAGATCGCCCACCGCGACCGCCATGTGGCCGTAGCCGTCGCCATGGGTGTAGGGGGGTGGTGCGGTCGTGGTTGACGGTCAATTCCAGTTCGAAATCGTTCTCCGCATTGCGCAGGTAGATCAGCGTGAAGCCGTCGAAGGCCAGCCGCTCGGCCGGCTCCAGCCCGAAGGCCTTCGCGTAGAAGTCCAGCGACCGCTGTTCGTCGAGGACGCGCACCATCATGTGGATGATCTTGGCCATGATGCTTCCTGCGATGTCGTTGTAGGGCCGGGTCAGCGGGTTGCGCTGGCTTCCAGGAAATTGACGATGCTCTTGCGGACGCTGCCGTCGTCCTGCCTGTAATTCATGTAGCTGCCGGGGAGGAACTCGTTCGAGTTCGCCAGCCAGCGCTCCAGATGGCCGGCGTCCCAGGCGAAGCCGGCGCCGCGCAGCGCGTCGGAATACTCGAAGCCGGCCGCCGAGCCGGCCTTGCGGCCGATGACGCCAAACAGCGGCGGCCCGGCGCGCGGTCCGTCGCCCTTCTTCACCGTTATGGCAGGCTCCGGCATTGCTGCCGGAACAGCGTCTCGCCTTCCGCCGCGCGGATTTCCGCGTGAAGGGAGAGACCGGTATGGACAGCAGGAGCAGCAGCATCACCCAGCGGTGCGGCGACAGTTTCGCGTGCATCGCATGCCTCATCTTTCAAAAACCCTCCCGATGCGTGGGAGGCGCCTACGCTTGTCTTTGCCGGACCAAGTGGCCGGGGCGGCGCCGTTGACTGGGAACAGCAAGCGTCATGCCATCTTGCGGGCGGTTGCCGGGAGCTTGGTGGCCGGACGTTTTCCCGGGGGGTGCCGGGTATCGAGTGTCCCGACTGTTTCGTTTTGAGACACCTGCCGCGACAGATCGTCTCATGATGGGACAGTGCGCTATACGAACGTTCTTTAAAATCGGTTTGCCGCCGCCGATTGCCGGCTTGGCATGGCCGTTGCTTTATAGGGTCGACGGTGCAGCCGCCCCCGTTCGGCGGACACAATCGGCCTGAAGCCGGACGATCTCGGAAATCACGCCATCGGCATCCCGTAGGCCGGCCGGCACGACTTTGCCCGGCAGCCATTCGCCCGGCACCGGCGAACGACGCGATCCTTCAGGCCCGATCCTTTAGCCAGACCATCGGAACACCATCATCAAAATCATGGGAGAGACGACATGCCGGATGGATTGACGCTGAACAAGATCACCGCCCAGAAAGGCATCGGCATCGGCGAGGCGGCGCGCCGCGTCGCCGAATCTCGGCTGGACGCCGTCCTACGTCAAGGAGGCGATGGCCTTCCCGACCGACTACAAGATTTCCAAGGCGCCGCGCGACCCGATGAAGCAGGTCCTGCGCTCCTACTTCCCGATGCAGGAGGAGAAGGACAACCGCGTCTACGGCGCGCTGGATGCTGCGCTGCGCGGCGACATGTTCCGCAATGTGGAGCCGCGCTGGATCGAGTGGATGAAGCTGTTCCTGGCGATCATTCCCTTCCCGGAAATCTCGGCGGGCGCGGTCGATGGCGACGCTGGGCCAGCTGGCGCCGGGCGACGACCTGCGCACCGGCTTCACCATGCAGATGATCGACGAATTCCGGCACTCGACGATCCAGATGAACCTCAAGAAATGGTACATGGAGAACTACATCGACCCGGCCGGCTTCGACATCACCGAGAAAGCCTTCGGCAAATGCTACGCCACCACCATCGGCCGGCAGTTCGGTGAGGCTTTCCTGACCGGCGACGCCATCACAGCGTCGAACATCTATTTGCAGGTGGTGGCCGAGACCGCCTTCACCAACACGCTGTTCGTCGCCATGCCGTCTGAGGCGGCGCGCAACGGCGACTATGCCCTGCCCACCGTGTTCCTGTCGGTGCAGAGCGACGAATCCCGCCACATCGGCAACGGCCATTCCCATGCTGATGTCGGTGCTGAAGGAGCCGGACAACCATCTGCTGCTGGAACGCGACATCCGCTATTCCTTCTGGCAGAACCACATGATCGTCGATGCCGCAATCGGCACGATCATCGAATACGGCACCAAGAATCGCGACAAGAACAAGGAATCCTACGCCGAGCTGTGGCACCGCTGGATATTCGAGGATTACTACCGCACCTACATGCTGCCGCTGGAGAAGTACGGGATCAAGATCCACCATGACGACGTTCACGAGGCCTTTCGACAGCATCGTCAAGAAAAATTACGTCCACAAGATCGCCCAGTTCTTCTCGGCCGGCTGGTGGGCCAATTTCTGGCGCATCGAGGCGATGACCGAGCGCGACTTCGAATGGTTCGAGAGCAAGTATCCGGGCTGGTACGACGAGTTCGGCGTCTGGTGGGAAAATTACGCCAAGCTCAGCAAGCCCGGCAGCGTGCCGATCACCTTCGCCGACACCGGCTACGTCTATCCGCACCGCTGCTGGTCGAGCCTGGTGCCCTGCGTGATCCGCGAGGATTTCCAGGTCGATGAGGTCGACGGCGAGCTTTACACCTACGCCTCCGAGGTCGACCGCTGGACCCACAAGGAGGCGTTCGCCGCCGAATACCAGGGTCGCCCGACCCCGGCGATGGGCCGTTTCTCCGGCCGGCGCCAGTGGGAGGAGGTCTATGACGGCTGGGACCTCGCCGACGCCATCCAGGACATGGGCTTCGTCCGCCCCGACGGGAAGACGCTGGTCGCCCAGCCGCATCTGTCCTTCGAGGAGAAGGACATGTGGACGCTGGACCATGTGCGCGGCCATACCATCCGCAGCCCGCTGCTGGCGCTGCGCGAGATGACGCCGCAACAGCGTCAGACGCATGTCGAGGACTACCGCAAGGGCTTCAAGATCCGCCGGGTCTGATCCCCCGCCCATTCACTCGGGCCTGCCCCCCTTTCCGGCCCCCCTTTCCGGGTGGAGAGGGGGAACGGGGATCCCCTGCGGACATCACAGGCGGACATCACCGCGGAGATCGACAGACCATGACCGCACAAGCGCTGCACAACAGTCCGGCCGTCCACACGGTGCGGCTGGAGCCGGTCGGCATCGAAATGGAGGTCGCGGAGGGGGAAACCATCCTCGACGCGGCCTTTCGCCAGGGCGTCTCGCTGATGCATGGCTGCAAGGAGGGGCAATGCTCCGCCTGCAAATGCCTGCTGATCGACGGCGACGTGGAGATGCTGAAATACTCCACTTTCGCGCTCTCCGATCCGGAGCGCGACAGCAACCACATCCTGCTCTGCCGTTCGCTGGCCTACAGCGACGTGGCGGTGGAACTGCTGAACTACGACGAGGATCTGCTGTCCCGCTCCATCCCGGTGAAGGACTTCAACGCGCGGCTGGCGGCGGTGGAGCCGCTGACCCACGACATCGTTGCCATCGCGCTGGAACTGGACCAGCCGATGAAGTTCTGGGCCGGGCAATATGCCGACATCACGCTGCCCGGGATCGGCCTCACCCGGTCCTTCTCGATGGGCAACCCGCCGGCGGACGGCAGCCGGCTGGAGTTCATCATCAAGAAATACCCGGACGGCGCCTTCTCGCGCCAGCTGGACGGCGGCCTGTCGGTCGGCGACCGGGTGAGCGTCCGCGGTCCCTACGGCACCTGCTTCCGCCGCGAGGGGCGGGACGGGCCGATGATCCTGGTCGGCGGCGGGTCGGGAATGGCGCCGCTGCTGTCGATCCTGCGCGATCAGGCGGCCAGCGGCGAGACGCGGCCGGTGCGCCTCTTCTACGGCGCCCGCAGCCGCCGGGACCTGTTCCACCTCGACCAGTTCGAGGAGTTCGCCCGCAGCCTGCCGGACTTCGCCTTCATCCCCGCCCTGTCCCATGCGGAGGAGGGCGACGGTTGGACCGGCGAGACCGGCTTCATCCACGAGGTGCTGCGCCGGCATCTGTCCGAGATGGCGGAGGTGGAGGAGGCGGATGTCTTCTCCTGCGGGCCGCCGCCGATGATCGACGCGGTGCTGCCGGTCCTGCAGATGGCCGGCGTCGATTCCGCGCGCGTCTATTTCGACAAATTCACCCCCGCCACCCGCTGAGCCGGGATTTCGCAAATACGGGAGGAAAGACGATGACCATGCAGGAAACCGAAACGAAATCCGCCGCCGCCGGGGCCAAGGCCTTTCCGGGTTCCGACAGCCGCCGCTACAACTACTTCGAGCCGAAGGGCCGCAAGGCGACCCATTACGAGGACGTGACGGTCGACGTCCAGCCCGATCCGGAGCGCTATCTGCTCCAGAACTGGATCATCTCCTTCGGCGACGGCACGCCCACATATTCCAAGGACTGGACGGTGCTGAAATGCACGGACTGGCACGGCTTCCGCGCGCCCGACCAGGAATGGGAACGCACCCATTACCAGCGCCAGTCCACCATCGTCGGCATGATCCAGAACGTGGTGGAGAATGCGCGCCGCGCCGGTGCGCCCCAGCGCTTCGACAAGGCCTGGGTCGCCGTACTGCAGAACCATGTCGGTGCCTTCAAGCATGCCGAATATGGGCTGGGCACCGCGCTGATGCGGGCGCAGCGCTACGGCTACACCCAGATGGTCAACAACGCCATCCTGACCAACGCCTCCTACAAGCTGCGCTTCGCCCAGGACCTGACGCTCTATCTGGCCGAGGTCGGCAGCGACATCGGAGGATTCGATCTCGACGCCGGCAAGGCGCACTGGCTGGACGACCCGATCTGGCAGCCCTGCCGCGAGGCGGTGGAGCATATCCGCGCCGCCACCGACTTCCTGGAGCAGTATTTCGCCGTCAATCTCGTCTTCGAACCGCTGGTGGGCGAGCTGTTCCGCAGCGGCTTCGTCATGCAGGTGGCCGCGGCGCAGAACGATTTCTCGACCCCGTCGGTCATTTCGGCGGCGGAGGCCGACTATGAACGCAACCTTGCCAACGCGGTGGAGCTGTTCGCCCTGCTGCTGCGCGACGCGGCGCACGGGCAGGACAACCGGACCATGCTGCAGAGCTGGTTCACCCATCATGCCGGCCTGGCGGTGAAGGCGGCGCTGCAGCTTCAGCCGCTGTGGTCGCTGCCGCGGGTCAAGGCGGCGAGCTTCGCGGATGCCTTCGAGCGGGCGCGCAACCGCGTCGCCGTCATCGGGCGCGAGATCGGCATCGACGCCGACCTGCCGGCCCTGCCGCCGGTCGAGGTCGGGCAGCCCGCCGCCCCGGCCGCGGTTTCTGATGCCGCGGCCGAGTGATCCTTCCCGCATCTCCGCCACAAGAGGATGAAAACCATGAGCGTCACCACCGTGCAGCAGCTTTTCAAGCCGCTGAAGGACATCACCCAGGACGGCACCATCTCGCACCAGTGCGGCGTGACGATGAACGACAGCGTCGAGGCGCGCTGCATCGCCGAGGTGATGGAGAGCAAGCCCGGCATCACCGTCACCTACCTGCCGGCGATGATCCGGATCGACGGCGAGGGCAAGATCGAGTTCAAGATGAGCGAGATCGGTGAAGCGCTCGGCCGCGAGATGACCCCGCATATCTTCGAAATTTCCACCTCCACCCACTATGGCCGCATGGTCATGATCGACGAGGACACCGTCGTCCTCTTCGGCAACATGGATGACGCGCTGGCGTACGAGTGATTTCTCCCTCTCCCGTCCCGGGAGAGGGAAGGGGCCCACCGCGAAGCGGTGGGAAGGGTGAGGGGTCAGGCACGAAGCCATGCGCTTCCGGTTCCTTGGATCACCCCTCACCCTCCCCACTGCGTGGGTCCCCTCCCTCTCCGGGGCGGGAGAGGGCGTTTTTATCCAAATCCGCAAAATCAAGAATGGGAGGAAAAGAGACCATGCCGAAGATGATGCTGCACCGTGCCGAGGCGCGGGCCGCGCTTGCCCGTGGGGTGGGCAAGCTGGCGCTGGCGGTGCGCGGCACGCTGGGGCCGAAGGGGACGAACGCGATCATCGACCGCCCCATCGGCACGCCGATGATCTCCCGCGACGGCGTCAGCATCGCCGCCGAGATCGAGTTGCCCTGCCGCTTCGAGAACATGGGCGCACAGGTGGTGCGCGAGGTGTCGAAGCAGACCAACGACGTGGCCGGCGACGGCACAACCACCGCCACCGTGCTGGCCGACGCGCTGATCCAGGACGGCGTCGCCGTGCTGGCTGACGGCCATGGTTCGGTGGAATTGGTGGAGGGGATGGAGCGCGCCTGCGGCTTCGTCGTCGACCGGCTGCGCGGCATGGCCCGGCCGCTGGAGGACCATGCCCAGCTGGAGCAGGTGGCGACGGTCGCGGCGACCGACCCGGCGCTCGGCCGGCTGGTGGCGGACGCCTTGCGCCGGGTGGGGGTTGAGGGGGTGATCGACATCGAATATGGCCAGCCCGGCGCGCCGACCGCGCTGCATGTGCTGGAGGGCATGGTGCTGGACCGCGGATTCCTGTCGCACCACATGGCGACCGAGCCCACCGGCCAGACCGCGGTGCTGGAACGGCCCTACATCCTGATCACCGACCACAAGATCACCGATCCGGAGCCGGTCCTGCGCCTGGTCGACCGCATCGCCGCCGGGCATCGCCCGCTGCTGATCATGGCCGACAGCGTGGCGCCGGAGGTGGTGGCTGCCCTGATGGAACTGCGCCGCGACGTCCGCGCCACGGTGGTGGCGATCAATCCGCCGGAATTCGGCCATTGGCGCACGGCGACGATGGAGGACATCGCGATCCTGACCGGTGGGCGCGTGATTGCCCGTGACCTCGGCGGGCGCCTCGACAGCGTGACGGTGGAGGATCTGGGCGGCGCCGACCGCATCGAGGTGTCCGCCGGCCGCACCACCCTCCTGCGCGGCCACGGCAATCCGGACACGCTGGCGGCCCGCCGCGCCCTGGTGCAGCGCCAGTGGGAGGAGGCGCCGCCCAACATCGAACGCGACAAGCTGTCCCAGCGGCTGGCGAAGCTGACGCATGGAACCGCCCTGATCGAGGTCGGCGGCGCCACCCCGGTTGAGCAGAAGCGCACCGCCCAGCTTCTGGAGGATTCGCTCGCCGCCGCCCGTGCGGCGCTGGAGGAGGGGGTGCTGCCCGGCGGCGGCACCGCGCTGGCCCGCATCGCCCGCTGCTCGACCGGCTGGCCACGGATGTGGGGAGGGCGAGCGCGCAGGGATAAGGCTGGTGCAGCGGGCGATGCTGCAGCCGCTGGTCTGCATCGCGGAGAATGGCGGACTGGACGGGGCAGGCATCGCCGCGCGCCTCGCCGAGCTTCCCGACGGCACCGGGTTCGATGCGCGCACCGGCCGGTTCGGCGACCTGTTCGCCGCCGGCATCATCGATCCGGCCAAGGTCACCACGCTGGCCCTACTGAACGCGGTGTCGGTCGCCAAGCTGGTCCTGACCACCCACACCCTGGTCGCCGACATTCCCGACGACGTCGATCCCACGGCAGGCCCTGCCCGTGGCGGCGGGATGGAGCGCTACGGGCGCGCCTGATCCGGATCCGGCGGCAGGAAACCTCCACCTTCGGGGAAAGTGACAGGGAAAAAAGCCATAGAGTATTCCGCTACTACCGCTCCTGCTTCGGTTCGGCTTATGGTTTCTTATACGAACAATCTGACGAGCGGCGGATCGGGGCAGGCCTCCGCTTTCGGACCGAAGGACAATCGGCGCACGGGCAATAAAACAGCAAAAGACGCCGGGAAGCAGGGAGGGGACAGTGTTGGCCAATGAAGAGGTCGCCATCGGCCGCTCGGCCGTTGCGTCATCCGGTCCGGCGTTCCATGCGCTGGCCAAGAGTGAACGGGACGGCGAACGGGCGACGATGAAGGCGTGGGAGGACTTCGTTTCCGGATCGCGGCAGGAAAACCTGCCGGTCCGCGACGTGGTCATCCGGTCCTGGGCGCGGTGCCAGAGCTTTCTGGTCGATGCGCGGGCGGACGCGGCGCCGGTTGTCGGCGCCGACCATGTCGAGGCCCTGAGGAGGGAGAACCGCGAACTCCTGCAGGCCGCAGCCACCACGCTGGCGGAGGCGGCGGATCTTCTGGCCGGGACGCGGACGGTGATGCTGATCACCGATGCCAACGGCGTGGTGCTGGAGGCGGCGGGCGACCGGGCGACGCTGAATGCGGCACGCGACATCAGCCTGGGCTGCGGCGGCCATTGGAGCGAGAGCAGCGCCGGGACCAACGGCATCGGCACGGCGCTGGCGTCCAAGACGCCGGTGCTGGTCCAGGCGGCCGAGCATTACTGCGCCGGCATCAAGGGGTGGAGCTGCGCCGGGGCACCGATCCACGATCCGCTGGATGGGTCGGTCGTCGGGCTGCTCGACATTTCCGGACTGAAGCAGGGATTCAGTGCCCAGGCGCTGGCACTGGCGGTGGTGGCCGCCCGGCAGGTGGAATGGAACCTCGCCCGCCAGACCGAGGCGGAACATGTCCGGCTGCTGGAAGCCTGCCTGGAGGACAGCCAGAAATATGCCGGAGAGGGACTGATCGCTCTGGATGCGCGGGGCCGCCTGCTCTACGCCAGCCGCAAGGCGGCGCATCTGCTGAAGGCCAGCCTCGGGTCCGACCTGCCTCAGCTCAGCCGCGGAACGAAGCTGCCCATCGTCGGGATCGCCGGCACGGCGGCGGCCAATCCGGCGGAGGGCCAACTGCCCGTGCCCGCCGACTGGGTCCGGCCCCTGATGCTCGACGGCGAGCGGCGGGGCACGCTGCTGGTCATTCCCCGCGCAGCCTCCTGCCGCCTGCCCGCCGGCCGACGCACGGCGTCCGACGAGACCGACCATGCGCGGTCGCGTTTCGGCGAGATCGTCGGGGGCAGCGACAGCCTGCGCGCGGTGATCGGCCAGGGGGAGCGGCTGGCGCCCCTGCCGGTCCCCATCCTGATCGAGGGCGAGACCGGCGTCGGCAAGGAACTGTTCGCGCGGGCCATCCACGGCCACAGCGCGGTGGCCGGCGGTCCCTTCATCCCCTTCAACTGCGGGGCCGTGTCGCGCGAGATGCTGGGCAGCGAGCTGTTCGGCTATGTGCGCGGCGCCTTCACCGGGGCTGCGGCGGAGGGACGGACCGGACGTTTCGAACTGGCCGACGGCGGCACGCTGTGCCTGGACGAAGTGGGCGAACTGCCGCTCGACCTTCAGCCCTATCTGCTGCGGGTGCTGGAGGAGGGAGTGCTGTACCGCATCGGCGACAGCACGCCGCGCCGGGTGTCGGTCCGGCTGCTCGCCATGACCAACCGGAACCTGCGCCACGAGGTGGCCGCCGGCCGCTTCCGCCGCGACCTGTATCACCGCCTCGCCGTCACCGCGCTACGGGTGCCGCCGTTGCGGGAACGGCAGGGAGACGTGCCGCGCCTGATCGCCCATTTCAACGATCTGCTGGCCGACCGGCACGGGCGGGATCCGGTTCGGTTCACGGCGGCGGCGCTGGACCGGCTGTATCGCTATGACTGGCCGGGCAATGTCCGGGAGCTGAGGAATCTGGTGGAACGCGCGGTCCTGCTGTCCACCGGCGGAATGGTGGACGTCGGCGATCTTCCCGAAGAATTGCGGGACGCCTGCGGCGGCGTGGACGCGGAGGGTTGGCCCCTGCCGGGTCCGCCGATGGCGATGCCTGCGTCTCCCGCCCTGCCGGCCATGTCCCCGCCGGCCATGTCCCTGACGGTGACGGAGCAGCGGACCATCGAGGACGTGATCGCCGCCACCGGCGGGAACCTGTCGGACGCCGCCGCGGTGCTGGGCATCTCGCGCAGCACCCTGTACCGCAAGCTGAGCCAGCACGGCATCCGGCGCGAGGCCATCGGCAAGGGAATGGGCGGCGGTCGTGCCTGACCCCGCCTGCCGCAGGACAGCGTAACCGCTCCAGGGAGGGCCGGTGCATGTGCCAGATCTTCGTCAACACCGACCCCATCCTGTACGAGGCGCGGTCCCGCTCGGTCCGCATCCATGGCATGGTGACCAGCATCCGGTTGGAGAACCTGTTCTGGAACGTCCTCGCCGACATTGCGGCGGAGCAGGGGATCACCACCAACCGCCTGATCGTCACTCTGCATGACGAGGTCGTGGAGGTCCATGGCGCGGTCCAGAACCTCGCCTCCTTCCTGCGTGTCAGCTGCGTGCGCTATCTGACCATGGCTCCCGCCTCCGTATCCGAGGCTGGCGGGCAGGCGAGGATTGCGGTTCCCGCATCGGATGGCGGTGCGTCCGTCCTTGCCTTCCAGCGGGACCGGCGGCTGCCCGATGACGTGTGAGGCTGCCGCCGGCCGGCATGTCAGCCGCCGGATGCGAGCGCCCGATGGCCGGCTTGGATGCTGTCGATGATCGCCTGCCCGCGCTCCAACAGATAGCTGCGCAGCTGCGCGTGCACCGGCAGCAGCGGCAGGCTGCGGCGATGGGCGATGTACCAGGACCGCATCAGCGGCAGCCCCTCCACCTTCAACTCCCGCAGCATCCCCAGCGCCAGTTCCAGGTCCACGGTGTGGCGCGACAGCAAGGCGACGCCGATGCCGGCCATGACCGCCTGCTTGATCGTCTCGTTGCTGCTGGAGGTCATGACGATGCGCGGTAAGAAACCCTGGCCGTGGAAATAGGCGTCGGTCAGCGCCCGCGTGCCGGCGCCTTCCTCCCGCGCGATGAAGCCGCTGTCGGCCAGATCGGACAGGCGCAGGGACGGGGCGTCGGCGAGCGGGTGGGTGGGCGCGCAGATGATGATGCTGGGATGGCGGGCGAAGGGTTCCGCCAGCAGTTCCTCCGCGTCCAGCGGGCGGCCCATGATGGCGAGATCGACCTCGCCCTTGGCGACCATCGCATTCACCTCCCGCCGGTTGCCGTCCTGGAGATGGATCGACACGCCCGGTCGCTCCGCCTGGAAACGGGAGACCATGTGCGGAGCGATGTATTTGGCGGTGCTGACCAGCCCGATGGTGGACGTTGCCGCCGGTCACCCCCTTCAGCGCCTGCATCCGCCGGTCGGCATTGTCCAACGCCTGGAGGATCAACGTCGCATGGCCCAGCAGGTCGCGCCCGGCCTCCGTCAGCACGACGCCGCGGCCCACCCGCTCGAACAGCGGGAAGCCGCAATGCCCCTCGACCTGCTTGATTTGGAACGAGACCGCGCCGGGCGTCAGGCCGAACTGCTCCGCCACGCGGGCGAAGGACAGGCTGCGGGCGGCGGCGGTGAAGATCTGCAGCTGGCGCAGCGTGGCGTGCTGGATGGTCAACGGCCGCCCCATTCATCAGGAATCCCTATCCATACTGTGCTGTGTATTTGAATTTTCCTCAATAGTACGTGGGGCTAACGTTTTCATCGGAACGAACCGAACGCCACCGGCGAGGTGAAGACGATGAACTACGTATCGACGACTCTTCCTACGGATCGGACGGCCGCCGATGGGGTGGTCAGCGACCCGAAGGCCCGCTACCGGCCGGGCGTGCTGAAGTACCGCCAGATGGGCTATTGGGAACCCGACCACGAACCGAAGGACACCGACGTTCTCGCCGTCTTCCGCATCACGCCGCAGGACGGCGTCGATCCGGAGGAAGCGGCGGCGGCGGTCGCCGGCGAAAGCTCCACCGCCACCTGGACCGTGGTGTGGACCGACCGCCTGACCGACTGCGAGCGCTATCGCGCGAAGGCCTTCCGCGTCGATCCGGTGCCCGGCACGCCGGGACAATATTTCGCCTACATCGCCTATGAACTCGACCTGTTCGAGGAAGGCTCGATCGCCAACCTCACCGCGTCGATCATCGGCAACGTCTTCGGCTTCAAGCCGCTGAAGGGGCTGCGGCTGGAGGACATGCGGATCCCGGTCGCCTATCTGAAGACCTTCCAGGGGCCGGCGACCGGCATCGTGGTGGAGCGCGAGCGGCTGAACAATTTCGGCCGTCCGCTGCTGGGCGCCACAATGAAGCCGAAGCTGGGCCTGTCCGGCCGCAATTATGGCCGCGTGGTGTACGAGGCGTTGAAGGGCGGGCTCGACTTCACCAAGGACGACGAGAACATCAACTCGCAGCCCTTCATGCATTGGCGCGACCGCTTCCTCTACTGCATGGAAGGGGTCAACCGCGCCATCGCCGAGACCGGGGAGATCAAGGGCACCTACCTGAACGTCACCGGCGCCACCATGGAGGACATGTACGAGCGCGCCGAGTTCGCCAAGGAACTGGCAGCGTCATCGTCATGATCGATCTGGTGATCGCTACACCGCCATCCAGTCGATGGCGAAATGGGCGCGGCGCAACGACATGATCCTGCACCTGCACCGCGCCGGCCATTCCACCTACACCCGGCAGAAGAGCCATGGCGTGTCCTTCCGCGTCATCGCCAAGTGGATGCGCATGGCCGGCGTCGACCACATCCATGCCGGCACCGTCGTCGGCAAGCTGGAGGGCGACCCCAACGTCATCCGCGGCATCTACGACACCTGCCGCGAGACCCATGTCCCGCAGAACCTGCAGCACGGCATCTTCTTCGACCAGCCCTGGGCCGGTCTGAAGCGGGTGATGCCGGTGGCGTCGGGCGGCATCCATGCCGGGCAGATGCACCAGTTGCTGACCTACCTGGGCGAGGACGTGATCCTGCAGTTCGGGGGCGGCACCATCGGCCATCCCGACGGCATCCAGGCCGGCGCCACCGCCAACCGCGTCGCGCTGGAAGTGATGGTCAAGGCCCGCAACGAAGGCCGCGACATCTGGAACGAGGGGCCGGAGATCCTGCGCGACGCCGCCCGCTGGTGCGCCCCGCTGCGCGCCGCGCTCGACACCTGGAAGGACGTCACCTTCGACTACGCCTCCACCGACAGCGTCGATTACGTCCCCACCCCCACCGCGGCGATGTGAAGGAGCGATTCCCATGCGTCTTACCCAGGGCCAGTTCTCCTTCCTGCCGGATTTGACGGACGAGGAGATCACCAAGCAGGTGCAGTACGCCCTCGACCAGGGCTGGGCCGTGGCGGTGGAGTTCACCGACGACCCGCACCCGCGCAACAGCTATTGGACGATGTGGGGCAACCCCATGTTCGACCTGCGCGACGCCAAGGGCGTCATGATGGAGATCGACGCCTGCCGCACCGCCCATCCCGAGCAGTACGTCAAGGTCCTCGCCTTCGACAGTTCCTATGGGTTCGAGACGGTGCGCATGTCCTACCTGATCAACCGTCCGGCCGTGGAGCCCGGTTTCGAGCTGCTGCGGTCGGAGGGGCCGGGGCGGCGCATCGGCTACACGGTACGCAGCTATGCCACCGGCCGTCCCTCGGGCGAGCGCTACGGCGGGGAGGCGCGTCATGGGGCGTGAGCTGGGAGAGGGCTACTGCCTCGCCCCGTCGATCCTCTCCGCCGACTTCGCCCGGCTGGGCGAGGAGGTGGAGCGGGTGGTGGAGGCGGGTTGCGAGGTCGTCCATGTCGACGTGATGGACAACCATTACGTCCCCAACCTGACCATCGGTCCGCTGGTCTGCGCCGCCATCCGGCCGCGCACCCGTGCGATCATCGATGTCCATCTGATGGTGCGGCCGGTCGATGCGCTGGTGCCGCTGTTCGCCAAGGCCGGCGCCGACATCGTCAGCTTCCACCCCGAGGCGTCCGACCATCCCGACCGCACCCTGGCACTGATCCGCGAGCAGGGCTGCCGCGCCGGGCTGGCGCTGAACCCGGCGACACCGCTGGCGCATCTGGACCATGTGATGGACCGGCTGGACCTGATCCTCGTCATGTCGGTCAATCCCGGCTTCGGCGGGCAGTCCTTCATCCCGTCCGCCTTCGAGAAGATCGCCGAGGTCCGCCGGCGCATCGACCGGCACCGCGAGCGCACCGGCCGCGCCATCCGGCTGGAGGTGGACGGCGGCATCAAGCCCGACAACATCCGCGCCATCGCCGATGCCGGCGCCGACATCTTCGTCGCCGGGTCCGCCATCTTCGGCGATGCCGACGCCGACGGCGGCTATCGCGGCGTGGTCGGGCGAATGCGCGCCGCGCTGATGGCCGAACCGGAATGGAGGGCGGCATGAGCGACGCGGCCGACCTTCTCGCCCCGGAAACCGCCCCGGAAACCCGTGACCAGCCGCCCGACGCGCCGTCCGTCGATCTCGACGCGCTCTACCGCGAGTCCGGCATCGGGGAGATGCTGGCGGGGATGGACCGTGAGCTGGTCGGGCTGACGCCGGTGAAGACCCGCATCCGCGAGATCGCCGCCCTGCTGCTGGTGGAGCGCGCCCGCCGCAGCATCGGCCTTCGGGCGGAGCCGCCGTCGCTTCACATGTGCTTCACCGGCAATCCCGGCACCGGCAAGACGACGGTGGCGCGCCGCATGGCCGGGCTTCTCCATGGGCTGGGCTATATCCGGCGCGACCATGTGGTCAGCGTCACCCGCGACGATCTGGTCGGCCAGTACATCGGCCACACCGCGCCGAAGACGAAGGAAGTGCTGAAGCGCGCCATGGGCGGCGTGCTGTTCATCGACGAGGCCTATTACCTCTACCGGCCGGAGAACGAGCGCGATTACGGGCAGGAAGCCATCGAAATCCTGCTGCAGGTGATGGAGGACAACCGCGACGATCTGGTCGTGATCCTCGCCGGCTACCGCGACCGCATGGAGGTCTTCTTCCGCTCCAACCCCGGCATGGCGTCGCGCATCGCCCACCATGTCGATTTCCCCGACTACGAGGCAGCGGAACTGCTGGAGATCGCCCGGCTGATGACGGAGGGCATGCAGTACCGCCTGGCGCCGGAAGCCGAGCGGGCGATGGGCGACTACATCCGCCGCCGCATGGCCCAGCCGCGCTTCGCCAACGCCCGCTCCATCCGCAACGCGCTGGACCGCGCCCGCCTGCGTCAGGCCAACCGCCTGTTCGAGGCGCGCGGCAATGCCATCGCCGCCAATGACCTGCTGACCATCGCCGAGGAGGACATCCGCCGGAGCCGTGTCTTCACACAATAGGCCCGCAAAAAGCCGGCCGGACAAAACACGAGAGAGGGGGAACCGATGCCGCACCGTCACACGACCTTCAGCAAATTCATCATCGAGGACCAGCGCCGCCGTGGCGGGGCCGACACCGACCTGACCGCGCTGCTCAACGACGTGCAGACCGCGTGCAAGTTCATCGCCAGCGCCGCCGCCCGCGGGTCGCTGACGCCGTCCGCCGGCCAGCCGGCCGCACCGGCGCCCGAACCCGGCGTCAACGTCCATGGCGAGACGCAGAAGCCGCTGGACCTGATCGCCAACGAGATCATGCTGCGCACCTGCGAGTATGGCGGCAAGCTCTGCGGCATGGCGTCGGAGGAGATGGAGGAGCCCTACCGCATCCCCCGTGAATATCCGCGCGGCCGCTATCTGCTGGCCTTCGATCCGCTGGACGGCTCGTCGAACGTGGACGTCAACCTGACGGTCGGCACCATCTTCTCCATCCTCAAGGCGCCCGACGGTGTCGACGAGCCGGAGGTGGAGCATTTTCTCCAGCCCGGCACCCGGCAGGTGGCGGCGGGCTTCGCCCTCTATGGCCCGGCCGACATGATCATCGCCACCTTCGGCGAGGGCGTGCACGGATTCACGCTCGACCGCGAGATCGGCGCCTACACCCTGACCCATCCCGACATGCGCATCCCCGACCATGTCTGCGAATTCGCCATCAACAGCTCCAACGCCCGCTTCTGGGAACCGCCGGTGCGCCAGTATGTCGAGGAGTGCATAAAGGGGAGCTCCGGCCCGCGCGAGGCGGATTTCAACATGCGCTGGATCGCGTCGCTGGTGGCGGAAGTCTACCGCATCCTGATCCGCGGCGGCGTCTTCCTCTATCCGCGCGACGCCCGCCCCACCCACAAGCCGGGGCGGCTGCGCCTTCTCTACGAGGCTAACCCTATCGCGATGCTGGTGGAGCAGGCGGGCGGAGCGGCCAGCACCGGGCGACAGCGGATTCTCGACATCAAGCCGATGGCCCTGCACCAGCGGGTGCCGGTGATCCTGGGATCGAAGGCGGAGGTGGAGCGGCTGGTCGCCTATCACGCCGCCTATGACAGGGGGGAGGAGCTGGCCTTCCACGCCCCGCTGTTCGGCAGCCGGTCGCTGTTCCTGGCGCCCGAATCCGCGGCGCTCGGTTGAGGGAGGAACGCACAATGTCGGCCCGTCATCCGATCATCGTCGTCACCGGCTCTTCCGGTGCCGGGACCACCACCGTCACCCGCACCTTCCAGCAGATCTTCCGCCGCGAAGGCATCGCCGCCGCCATCGTCGAGGGCGACAGCTTCCACCGCTACGACCGCCGGGAGATGCGCGCCAAGGTCGCCGAGGCGCAGGAGGAACCCCATTCGACCTTCAGCCATTTCGGCCCCGACGCCAACCTGTTCGAGGAGCTGGACGACCTGTTCCGCAGCTATGGCGAGACCGGCGGCGGCCGGACCCGCAAGTACCTGCATGACGAGAAGGAGGCCGAACCCTACGGCCAGGACCCCGGCACCTTCACGCCCTGGGAACAGATCGAGCCCGGCACCGACCTGCTGTTCTACGAGGGGCTGCACGGCTGCGTGCGCACCGAGCGCGTCGATCTCGCCCGCCATGCCGACCTGAAGATCGGTGTCGTTCCCATCGTGAACCTGGAGTGGATCCAGAAGATCCACCGCGACCGCAACCTGCGCGGCTATTCGGAGGAAGCCATCGTCGACACCATCCTGCGGCGGATGCCGGACTATGTGAAATACATCTGCCCGCAGTTCAGCAGCACCGACGTGAATTTCCAGCGCGTGCCCACGGTGGACACCAGCAACCCCTTCATCGCCCGCGACATCCCGACCTCGGACGAAAGCATGCTGGTCATCCGCTTCACCCGGCCGAAGGGCATCGACTTCCCCTATCTGCTGTCGATGCTGAAGGACAGCTTCATGACCCGGCCCAACACCATCGTCTGTCCGGGCGACAAGATGGCGCTGGCGATGCAGCTGATTTTTACGCCGATGATCTGGCAGCTGGTCGACCGCAAGAAGAAGGCGTTCTGAGGGGGGCTCATCTCTTCGGTCGTCATTCCCGCGAAGGCGGGAATCCAAACTTTGCAGGTCCTTGCATTGGAAGCTCTGGATCCCCGCCTTCGCGGGGATGACGCCGAGAGGACGGCCGCTCCGTACCGCCAAGCAAAAACACCCACCAGGGGAAGGACACCAACCATGAACGCGTCGATGACCGCGGCCGTCGAGGTCCGCGAACAGGACCGGCTTGCCTTGCCACCCGACACACCCGACCGTGGCTCCGGACGCCGCCTGCTGGCAAACGCCCTGCGCATTCTCGCCATCGATGCGGTGGAGGCCGCGAACTCCGGCCATCCCGGCATGCCGATGGGGATGGCCGACATCGCCGAGGCGCTGTGGCGGCGCCATCTGCGCCACAATCCGGCCGATCCGCGCTGGCCCGACCGCGACCGCTTCGTGCTGTCGAACGGGCACGGCTCGATGCTGCTCTACGCGCTGCTGCACCTGACCGGCTACGACCTGCCGATGGAGGAGCTGCGGCGCTTCCGGCAGCTCGGCTCGCGCACGCCGGGGCATCCGGAATACGGGCTGACGCCGGGGGTGGAGACGACCACGGGGCCGCTGGGGCAGGGCCTTGCCAATGCCGTCGGCATGACCTTGGCCGAACGGCTGCTGGGGGCGGAGTTCAACCGGCCGGGGCACCGGATCGTCGACCACAGGACCTTTTGCTTCGTCGGCGACGGCTGCCTGATGGAGGGGATCAGCCACGAGGCCTGCTCGCTGGCCGGTACGCTCGGGCTGGAAAAGCTGGTGGTCTTCTACGACGACAACGGCATTTCCATCGACGGGCCCGTCACCGGCTGGTTCACCGATGACACGGCGCAGCGGTTCGAAGCCTATGGCTGGCGGGTGATCCGCGAGGTCGACGGTCACGACGCCTACGCGCTGGACACCGCAATCGACGAGGCGCTGGCCCCCTGCGGCAAGCCGACGCTGATCTGCTGCCGGACGGTGATCGGCCATGGCTCCCCCAACCGGGCCGGCTCGGCCGAGGCGCATGGCGCACCACTGGGCTCGGCGGAAGTCGCCGCGACCAGGGCCTCGCTCGGCTGGACCTCCCCGCCCTTCGAGCTGCCGGAGGAGGTGCGTGCCGGCTGGGACGCCCGGCGGCGCGGTGCGGCGATGCAGGCCGATTGGCAGGCGCGCTTCGATGCCTATGCCGGCTCCCACCCGCAACTCTCAGCCGAGTTCCTACGGCGCATGCGCGGCGACCTGCCGGAGGGGTTTGCCGAATCCGCCGACGCCTGGATCGCCGCCGTCGCGGAGCGGGCGGAGCCGATGGCGTCGCGCAAGGCGTCCCAGCAGGCGATCGGCGCGCTGGCTGACTTGCTGCCGGAACTGCTGGGCGGATCGGCCGACCTCACCGGCTCCAATCTCACCGACTGGCGGGGGAGCGGCGGGCGCCACCTGCATTACGGGGTGCGGGAATTCGGCATGGCCGCGGTGATGAACGGCATCGCGCTGCATGGCGGCTTTCTGCCCTTCGGTGGCACCTTTCTGGCCTTCTCCGACTATTCCCGCAACGGCCTGCGCCTGTCGGCGCTGATGGGGCTGCGCGTGGTCCATGTCTTCACCCATGACGGCATCGGCCTGGGCGAGGACGGCCCCACCCACCAGCCGGTGGAGCATGCCGCCAGCCTGCGCCTGATGCCGAACCTCGACGTCTGGCGCCCCTGCGATGCCCTGGAAACCGCCGTCGCGTGGCGGGCCGCGGTGGAGCGGGCGGAGGGGCCGACCGCGCTGCTGCTGTCGCGCCAGACCCTGCCGGCCCAAGGAACAGGCCGGACCGGTACGGACCGCGCCCGCGATGCCGTTCGCGGCGGCTATGTGCTGGCCGACGACGAACGCCCTGACGTGGCGCTGATCGCCACCGGGTCTGAGGTCGCCATCGCCATGGAGGCGCGGCGGCTGCTCGCCGGCCGGGGTGTTGCCGCCCGCGTCGTTTCTATGCCTTGCTGCGAGGTCTTCGACCGGCAGGACCCCGAATGGCGAAGCAGAGTGCTGCCGGACGACATTCCCCGGCTGGCGGTGGAGGCCGGGGCGACCGGGCTGTGGCGCGCCCATGTCGGGCTGGGCGGCGACGTGGTCGGCCTCGACCGCTACGGCGAATCCGCCCCCGCCGCCGATCTCTACCGCCATTTCGGCATCACTGCGGAGGCGGTGGCGGACCGCGCCCAACGCCTCTGCTCCCCCCAGTCCTGAATCCTGTGCCCTGAACCGGAGACCTCCCCCGATGGCCCTGATCTCCCTCCGACAGCTCCTCGACCATGCGGCCGACCATGGCTATGGCGTGCCGGCCTTCAACATCAACACCATGGAGCAGATCCAGGCGATCATGCAGGCGGCGGACGATTGCGCCAGCCCGGTGATCCTGCAGGCGTCCGCCGGCGCGCGCAAATATGCCGGCGAGCCGTTCCTGCGCCACATGGTCCAGGCGGCTGTGGAGATGTGGCCGCACATTCCCATCTGCCTGCACCAGGACCATGGCGCCAGCCCGGCCGTCTGCCAGCAAGCCATCCGCTCCGGCTTCACCAGCGTGATGATGGACGGCTCGCTGCTGGACGACATGAAGACGCCGGCCGGCTACGACTACAACATCCGCGTGACACGGCAGGTGGTGGAGCAGGCGCACGCCGTCGGCGTCTCGGTGGAGGGCGAACTGGGCTGCCTCGGCTCGCTGGAGACCGGCCGGGCGGGGGAGGAGGACGGGTCCGGCGCCGCCGGCACGCTGTCGCGCGACCAGCTGCTGACCGATCCGGACCAGGCGGCGGATTTCGTGGCGCGGACGGGGGTGGATGCGCTGGCCATCGCCATCGGCACCAGCCACGGCGCCTACAAGTTCAGCCGCCGCCCGGACGGCGAGGTGCTGGCCATCGGCCGCATCCGCGCCATCCACGACCGCATCCCCGACACCCATCTGGTGATGCACGGCTCCTCCAGCGTGCCGCAGGAATGGCTGGAGATCATCCGTGCCCATGGCGGCAGCATCCGCGAGACCTACGGCGTCCCGGTCGAGGAAATCCGCGAAGGCATCCGCAACGGTGTGCGCAAGGTCAACATCGACACCGACATCCGCCTCGCCATGAGCGGCAGCCTGCGCCGCGCGATGATGACCCGGCCCGAGGAGTTCGACCCCCGCAAGTTCCTGGCCGAAGCGACAAAGGCCGCCCGCGCCCTCTGCCGCGAGCGGTTCGAGGCCTTCGGCTCGGCAGGGCAGGCGGACAGGATCGCCCCGCTTCCGCTGGAACGCATGGCCGCCCGCGCCGCCTGATTCCCCAACAATCCCAACACCCCATCCGACATTCCCATCCAGCGGAAGGCGGGGATGATTTAGGATGCTGACTTTCAGCAAAGGATGCGTTACCGTGGCATCTGGTATACGAGACACCAGGAACTCGGATCGCGACACCCAGAAGCGCGGACCATCCAGCAGAGGCCAGAAACGCCGTGACCGCATTCCCTCCGATCATCAGCGCCAAGCCGCCGGGCGGCGTTCCTGCCCGCAGTATCCATCCCGGCTCCGGTCGCCGCAAGACGCGCGACCAGCAGAAGGGCCGTCAGGTCGATCCCGTCAGCCTTGAGGAGGTGCGGGCGCTTCTCGGCGACCGCTCCCGTCAGGCGGACCTGCTGATCGAGCACCTCCACCTGCTGCAGGACCATTATCGCTGCCTGCATGCCCGTCACCTCGCCGCCCTGGCGAAGGAGATGAAGCTGGCGCTGGTCGAGGTGTTCGAGGTGGCGTCCTTCTACGCCCACTTCGACATTGTGATGGACGGCGAACCGGCGCCGCCCAAGCTTACCATCCGCGTCTGCGATTCGCTGAGCTGCGCGCTCGCCGGGGCGGAACAGCTGCATGAGGCGCTGAAGGCCGGCGTCGACGAGCGCGAGGTCCGGGTCGTGCGCGCGCCCTGCATGGGCGGCTGCAACAACGCGCCCGTCGTGGCGATCGGCCATGCCCCGCACGAGAACGCGACCGTCGAGAGCGTGCTGGATGCGGTGGCCCATGGCCATATCCACCCGGACATTCCCGACTATCTCGGCTTCGACGAGTATATCCGCGGCGGCGGATACAAGATGCTGGCCGAATGCCTGGACGGTGCGCGCGACGTCGATCAGGTGCTGAAGATGCTGGAGGATTCCAGCATCCGCGGCCTGGGCGGCGCCGGCTTCCCCACCGGCCTGAAATGGCGCTATGTCCGGGCGGAGTCGGGGCCGCGCATGATGGCCATCAACGGCGACGAGGGCGAGCCCGGCACCTTCAAGGACCGCTTCCATCTGGAGCGCGACCCGCATCGCTTCCTGGAGGGGATGCTCATCGGTGCCTGGACGGCCGAGGCGACGGACGTCTACATCTATCTGCGCGACGAATACCCGCAATGCCGGGAAATCCTGTTGCGCGAGATCCCCAAGGTCGAGGCCGCCGGTCTCGCCCGTCACACCCGCATCCATCTGCGGCGCGGTGCCGGCGCCTATATCTGCGGCGAAGAGTCGGCGATGCTGGAGAGCATCGAGGGCAAGCGCGGACTGCCGCGCCACAAGCCGCCCTTCCCGTCGGTGGTCGGCCTGTTCGGCCGCCCGACCCTGATCAACAACATCGAGACGGTGTTCTGGGTCCGCGAGATCCTGGAGAAGGGCGGCTCCTGGTTCGCCAGCCACGGCATGAACGGGCGCAAGGGGCTGCGCACCTTCTCGGTCTCCGGCCGGGTGAAGGAACCGGGGGTCAAGCTGGCACCGGCCGGCATCACGCTGCAGGAACTGATCGACCAGTATTGCGGCGGCATGGCCGAGGGCCACACGCTGAAGGGCTATCTGCCCGGCGGCCCGTCGGGCGGCATCCTGCCGGCGTCGATGGCGAACATTCCGCTCGATTTCGGCACGCTGGAACCGCACGGCTCCTTCATCGGCTCGGCCGCCGTCGTCGTGCTGTCCGACAAGGACAACATGCGCGACGTGGCGCTCAACCTGCTGAAGTTCTTCGAGGATGAGAGCTGCGGCCAGTGCACGCCCTGCCGGGTCGGCACCGAGAAGGCCGTGCGCCTGATCAGCGAGCCCGAATGGGACGAGGAACTGCTGACGGCACTCGCCAGCGTGATGGGCGATGCCTCGATCTGCGGCCTGGGGCAGGCGGCGATGAACCCGATCAAGCTGGTGATGAAGCATTTCCGCGAAGACTTCGTGTCGCGCCAGGGCACGGCCCCGAGTATCGCCCAGGGCGCAACCGGATCGCAGGGGTAAGGAGACCGACATGTCCCACGGCATCACGTTCACCCTGGACGGCACCGAGGTCGAGGCACGCAACGGCGAGACGATCTGGCAGGTCGCCACGCGCCTGGGCACCGAAATCCCGCACCTCTGCCACCGGCCGGAACCGGGATACCGCCCGGACGGCAACTGCCGCGCCTGCATGGTGGAGATCGAGGGGGAGCGCGTGCTCGCCGCCTCCTGCATCCGCAAGCCCAAGCCCGGCATGACCGTGCGCACCGCGTCGGAGCGGGCCAAGTCGTCGCGCAAGCTGGTCTTCGAACTGCTGCTGGCCGACCAGCCGGAGCGGGAGACCGCGCACGACCCCAACTCCACCTTCTGGAAATGGACCGACAAGGTCGAGATCGCCGGCAGCCGCTTCCCCACCGTGGACCGGCCGAACAAGACCGACGACATGTCGCACCCGGCGATGGCGGTCCAGCTCGACGCCTGCATCCACTGCAACCTGTGCGTCCGCGCCTGCCGCGAGGTCCAGGTCAACGACGTCATCGGCATGGCGGCGCGCGGGCATCTGGAGAAGATCGTCTTCGATTTCGACGACCCGATGGGCCAGTCCACCTGCGTCGCCTGCGGCGAATGCGTGCAGGCCTGCCCGACCGGCGCGCTGATGCCGGCGACATTGGTGGACGAGAAGGGCGTCTTCACCAACGCGCCCGACCGCGAGGTGGACTCGGTCTGCCCCTATTGCGGCGTCGGCTGCCAGCTGACCTACAAGATCAAGGACAACAGGATCGTCGCCGTCGACGGCCGCGACGGCCCGTCGAACCAGAACCGGCTCTGCGTCAAGGGCCGCTTCGGCTTCGACTACGCCCATCACGGCGACCGCCTGACCGTGCCGCTGATCCGCAGGCAAGGCGTGTCGAAGCACGACGTCGACATCGACCCGATGAACCCCTTCACCCATTTCCGCGAGGCGACCTGGGAGGAGGCGCTGTCCGCCGCGGCCGGCGGCCTGCGCAAGATCCGCGACGAGCGCGGCGGCAACGCGCTGGCCGGCTTCGGATCGGCCAAGGGTCGAACGAGGAGGCGTACCTGTTCCAGAAGCTGGTCCGCACCGGCTTCGGCACCAACAACGTCGACCACTGCACCCGGCTTTGCCATGCCTCGTCGGTGGCGGCGCTGATCGAGGGCGTCGGGTCGGGGGCGGTGTCGGCCCCGTTCATGGCGGCGGAGGATGCCGAGGTCATCGTCATCATCGGCGCCAACCCGACGGAGAACCATCCCGTCGCCGCGACCTTCTTCAAGAACGCGGCGGAGCGCGGGGCGAAGCTGATCGTCATGGATCCGCGCGGGCTCGCCATGGCGCGACACGCCACGCACATGCTGCAGTTCACGCCGGGCCGCGACGTGTCGATGCTCAACGCCATCCTCCACACCATCATCGCGGAGGGGCTGTACGACCGCCAGTATGTCCAGGCCAACACCGAGGATTTCGAGGCGCTGGCCGAGACGGTCAAGGACTACCCGCCGGAGGAGATGGAGAAGGTCTGCGGCATTCCGGCCGCCACCCTGCGCACGGTGGCGCGGCTGTTCGCGCGGTCGAAGGCGTCGATCATCTTCTGGGGCATGGGCGTGTCGCAGCACATCCACGGCACCGACAACAGCCGCTGCCTGATCGCGCTGTCGCTGGTCACCGGCCAGATCGGCCGCCCCGGCACCGGCCTGCACCCGCTGCGCGGCCAGAACAACGTCCAGGGCGCGTCCGACGCCGGCCTGATCCCGATGTTCTACCCCGACTACAAGTCGGTCGAGGATCCGGAGGTGCAGTCCTTCTACGAGAATTACTGGGGCACCAAGCTGGACGGCAAGCGCGGCCTGACCGTGGTCGAGATCATGGACGCCGTCCATGACGGCCGGATCAGGGGGCTCTACATCGAGGGCGAGAACCCGGCGATGTCCGACCCCGACGTGACGCACGCCCGCGAGGCGCTGGCCATGCTGGACCATCTGGTGGTGCAGGACATCTTCCTGACCGAGACCGCCAAATACGCCGACGTGGTGCTGCCGGCCTCGGCTTGGCCGGAGAAGGACGGCACGGTCATCAACACCAACCGGCAGGTCCAGATGGGCCGCGCGGCGGTGCCGCTGCCGGGCGAGGCACGCCAGGATCTGTGGATCATCCAGGACATGGCGCGCGGGCTCGGCCTGAACTGGAACTACACCCATGTGTCGGAGGTGTTCGCGGAGATGGTCGGCGCCATGCCGTCGCTCGCCAACATCACCTGGGAGCGGGTGGAGCGCGAGGGCTCCGTCACCTATCCGGTGGACGGGCCGGACCAGCCCGGCCACGACATCGTCTTCGGCAACGGCTTCCCGACCAAGACCGGGCGCGGTCGCTTCGTGCCGGCGCGGCCGATCAACCCGGCGGAGACGCCCGACCTCGATTATCCGCTGGTGCTCACCACCGGCCGCCAGCTTGAGCACTGGCACACCGGATCGATGACCCGGCGGTCGAGCGTGCTGGACGCGGTGGAACCGGAGGCGGTCGCCTATGTCTCCCCGCACGACCTGACCCGTGCCGGGATGAGGACCGGCGACTACATGCTGGTGTCGAGCCGGCGCGGCACGATCCGGCTGAAGGCCCGCATCGACGACCGCATGCCGGTCGGTCTGGTCTTCATCCCCTTCGCCTACGCGGAAGCGGCGGCGAATGTGCTGACCAACCCGCAGCTCGATCCCTTCGGCAAGATCCCGGAGTTCAAATACTGCGCGATCAAGATCGAGAAGGCGGAGATGGCCGAGGCGGCGGAGTAGCGCCAGGAAGACCGGCAAAGGCGGTGGCGACCCGCGCCACCGCCTGCGGGTCGATGCCCGCGGTGCGCTCCCCGCCGCAGAGCGCGCCGCGGAAACCGAGGTAATCGGGCGACAGGGCCGAGAGGGCCGGGATGTCTGCAACCCGCAGCGACCCGGCCAGCCCGGTCAGCAGCCCATGCGCTCGTGCGCAGCACACGAACGCGGATAGATTCGCATCGTGCCAGTGGTGGCGCAGCCCGTGGCGCTTGCCGGCGGTGTCCAGCATCGCCCCGCGAAAGCCGGCGGATGCCAGCCGGTCGACGGGCAGGCAGCCGGGGTCCGGCGGCCAAAGGTCGGCGAAGAGCACGGCGACCAGTTGCACCCCTTCCGCCGCCAGCGGAGCCAGCGCGTCGATGCAGCGGTCGGGCGCTCCATCGGGCGCGAAGCCGATCTTGACGAAGTCCACGCCGGTCCCGGCGACCCGGCGCGCTGCAGGCTCGACGATCTCGGGCCGCATCGGATGGTCGCCGATGGTCGCGCTCAGCCGCGGGCGTCCGGGCAGGGCCGCTAGTTCGCGCACCGTCGCGGTGATGTCGTCCACCGCCCAAGCCCCCAGTGCCCCGGCGGCGGGATCCTTCAGGTCCAGGATGTCGGGCGCTGCCGGCAGGATCAGAGGGATTTCTGCCGCATCGGCGACGCTGGCCAGCCAACCGGTCATGAGTTCTCCCCTCCGCGGTGGGCGGCGATCCGCTCCATCAGCCAGTCCCAGGCTTCCAACTCACGCGGGCCGGCGGTCTTGCCGATGGCGATGGACAGGTACTCGACTTCCCGCTCGATCTTGTCGGCGGGCAGCATGTGCAGGCGGCTGACCAGGATGGCCGCCTCGATCACCGCCGCCTGCGCCCGATTGTGGCCACGGAAAGGGGCATGTGTCACGGCATGGATGGTGCGGCAGTGGAAGCGCGGGCGGACCGGGTCGTCCTCCACCTCGGCCACCACGATCTCCTCATGAGACAGGCAGTCGGCGAGACGCGGGGCATCGACCCGCTCCGCCGCAGCGGTCGGCCAGTCGCGCCGCCGCCCGCTGATGCAGCCGGAGAAGACCCGCACATCGTCGGTGTGGTTCACCACCGCGCAGCGCCGTGCAAGCAGATTGTCCAGCGTCCGCGACGGCCGGAACGGCGCCAGGATGAAGCTTTCCCCGTCGCCGGCCGGCTCCACCGTCACCCCCATCGGCGCCACATGGGGCTGCCCGTCGGCGCCGGTGGTGGTGATGATGGTTTCGCGGATCAGGGGCATGGTTCAGCCGCCTCGCTTGGTCGGGCCGGTGGCGTGGAATCCGGTGGGGTCGTCCTTCGGCTCGTCCGTCGCCACTCCCCAGCGCAATTCGCTGTCCTGGGCATAGCGCTTGCCGAGTTGCCACGCGATCTGCGCCCGCGCCAGTTCCACCCCCAGATAAAAGGCATGGCCGGTATCGGTTCCAAGATCGAGCTTCGGAAACAGGTCGAACGGATCGGTGGAGCGGTGGTGGCCGTCGCGATTGTAGAGATGGATGCCCTCAGCGCTGACCTCCACCCGGTAATTGGGATCGCGGATCTGCGCCGCGGTCTCGGCGATCAGAGCGGCGTCGCGGACGAAGGGCCGGCGGTCACGCAGGCACAGTAGGCCGGTGCCGAAACCGCGCGGCATGCTGTGCGCTGCGCGGGCGGCGAAGAACTGGCGCCGTGCCGCGTCGAACTCGCGGATGGCGCGCCGGCAATGCGGGCTGACCTGCACCGCCAGGACATTGCCGATGCGCAGTTCCGAGACCACCCCCATCAGCACGGCGGTGATGCCGGAGGTGTCGGCGTCGGTCAACTCGGTCACATTGCCGATGCCCATCAGGATCTCGGCGTCGGGCCAGCGCTCCCGCACGGTGCGGTAGCGCAGCAGAGAGTCGGTGAAGCCGTGGTGGATCGGCTCCAGGATCGGATCGATCAGGAAGCGCCGTCCGCGGCGGGTCATGGCGTCGACGGCGCGTCCGAGGCTGTCGAGATCCGGCGGGGTGGTCGGGATCAGCACCGGCACCGCATCGCCCTCGTCGGCGAGGTGGACCGTTTCCTCCGTCAGGCTGAGCAGATAGTCGGCACCTGACCTCGTGGCGCGGAGCAGTTCGTCGACATTCAGGGAATCGACGCTGACGGCAAAGCCCGCATCGTGCAGGGCGCCGATCGCCTCCTCCAGATGGGGAAAGGGCGTGTCGGGCAGGCAGCCGAGGTCGATGACGTCGGCGCCATCGGCGCGAAGCTCCGCCGCCTTGGCGAGGATGGCGGCGGTGTCGCGCGACGGCGCGTCCACGATCTCGGCGAAGATGCGGGTGTCGTGGCGGCTGAGGTCGAGCGGGCGGGCCTGCCGCTGGAAGTATTGGGGCAGATCCTCCAACTCGTCGGGGCCGCGTTCGACCTCCGTACCGAAATGTGCGGCGAGGGCGGCGAGATCGCCGCGGAACCGGCCCGGCAGCAGGATCAGGTCGGCCCCGTGCGCGGAGTCCAGCCGCCGCAGCACGATCTCGGTGGTGGCGAGCGCCGCGACCTTGACGCCGAGATTGACGATGGTCGCCGCGAAGGGCAAGGGGGCGAGCGAGTCCAGAACCTGACGCAAGCGGTTCTCGGCCAGGGAGCCGGTCAGGAATAGGATGTGCCGGGCCATGCCGCCTCCCGTTCCCGCTCCACCCACAGCCGGATGCCGGCCGGCGGACCGCCGCGCAGTTCCGCCACGAACAGTGGCAGGTCGTCCCGGCCGACGCAGCGGACCTCTGCCGACAGCCGCTCCATGCGTCCGGGCAGGACCGGGTCGATCACGCCGGCCCGCGCCAGCGCCCGCGCATCCGCCGTTCCCGGCGGCAGCGGCGCCGATTTCACCAGCACCAGCCGCTCCGCTCGCAGCCGTTCGGCCAGCCATGCCGCCAACGTGTCGGAGGTGACGTCCCAGCTCTCCTCCACATCCGCGTCGACCGACAGCGTCGCCGGCAGCCAAACCGCCGTTGCCTGCGCTTCCGCCAAATCGGCCATGGTCCGTGCCGGCTGCAGCCCCGGCTCAAGGTCGAGCAGCGCCAGCCCATATTGTTCCATGCCCAGGATCGCCATCCGGTGCGCCGCGGATGCGCCATAGCCCAGCACCGGCTGCGCATCGCGGACCGCATCGGCGAACGGACCGCCGCCGGGAACGATGACGATGTGCCGAGCCCGCTCCGCCGCCAGCGCGGCGAGCCAGGGGTGCAGGGCAGGGCCGTTCCACAGGCTGCCGCCCAGCTTGACGACCCAAGTGGCAGGCCAAATCCCACTCATCGCGACTGCTCCCGCGCGCCGGTCAGCACCACGCCGACGCCGGCCGCCTGGGGCACGATCTCCAGCTTTTCCACCTGGACCCGGGCGAAGACCGCTTCCGGCGGCGACAGGCAAAGGGCAAGCAGCTTTTCGGCCAGGACCTCCAGCAACTGGATGTGCGGACTCTGCTGGAAGGCCTCGACACCCTGGATCAAATATTCGTAGGAGACGACGGCGTCGAGATCGTCGACGAAGGGGCGGTTCGGCACCTCGACCGTGACGGTCAGGCTAACTCGTACGCGCTGGGTGCGGGTCTTCTCGTGGTCCCAGACGCCGATGTGGAAATCCCCGACATAGTCGCGCAGCACGAGGTCGTAGCGGCGCATGACGGCCCTGGCGGGCGGCGGCCGCAGGACGTTCATGATGGTGATGTAGCCGCTCTGTGAATCGTCCGGCATCTTTTGCGTCCTCCCCGCCGCCTGTCCTTCCTGGAGCCGCCCAACTCACCGCTTGGCCGGCGCATGCTCCGCCAGCCGGTGTTCGACCAGCCAGGCGACGCCGCGCGACCAGGCTGCGGCATTGTCGCCGCGGATGTCGCCGCGCGCCGTCGTCACCGCTTGGCCGGTGCCGACATCCTCGACCGCCACGGCGATCCACAGGATCAGGCTGCTGACCTTGCGGACCACGCCGAACACGACCAGATCGGCACCGGCGGCGCGTGCGATGTCGGTCTCGCAGCCGTTGCAGGTCCGTATTTGAGTGCCCGGCGGCACCAGCTCTGCCGTGGTCGCGTCGTCGATCACGTCATAGCCCTTGGCGTCCAGCGCCCGGCGCAGTTCCGCGCTGACCCGCTTCAGACGCTCCGCATGCTCGGCCGACCGGGGTTCGCCGCTGCTGTCCTCAAGCTCCAGATCGAGCACCAGCGTCCGCGCCGATGCGGTTGCGGCGCCCGTGACGCCCGGTGCCAGACCGAGGACGAGCCCTGCGATCATAGCGGCTCCGAACTTCCTCCCCGCATGATCCATCGGGCTTCCCCTTTTGCGCAGCGGTTCCGATTGCACCGGATCGTTGGTGTTGCCATCATTCTCGGCATGCATCGATTTTCTTCCATCTCCACTGCGGCTCTGGCCGCGGCACTGATCGCAGGCTTGCCCGCCCTTGCGGCAGCCCAACCGGCTTCTTCGGCTCAGAAGAATCCCGATTGGCCCTGCCCGCAGGTTCTGGTGCCGGCCCTGTCGCCGGCTTCGGTCTGGGACGGCCCGTCGATCGACGGGCTGGGGGACGAGTGGCAGCGCGATGCGGCAATCGCCACCCTGGTGCGGCGTGCGGCCGACGACGGCATCGACCCTGCCAGCCTGGAGCCCGAAGCGACCTCGCTGGCCGGCCCGGTGCGGAAGGGGGCGGAGCAGGAGCATGACCGCAAGCTCGCGCTGGTCTTCGCCGGCACCTTCCAGACGCTGGACCGCCAGCGCACCGCCGCCATCGCGTCCATCGAGCGCTATGCCCAGCATCAACGGGCCCTGCGCGAGCGCATCGCCGCCGCCCTGCGCGACCTCGACGCCGCATCGGGCGATGCTGCCCATGCGCAGGAGATCAAGGCCGCCATCGCCTGGGATCGCCGCATCCTCGACGACCGCCGCCGGGCGCAGACCGCGGTGTGCGAGCAGCCGGCCCGCATCGAACAGCGGCTCGGCCAGATCGCGCGCATGCTGTCGGCGCTTCTGTCCTGAGGCAGCACTCAGTTCGCCACCTTGGGTTCGGGTTCGACCGTGACGAGTTCGCGGCCTGCGGCCGTCCAGCCATCGGTGCCGGCCGGGTACCATTTGACCGCCTGATATCCGAGCGCCACCGCGCGTTTGGCGGCATTCCAGCTCATCCAGCAGTCCGGCTGGCAGAACACCACCAGCGGACGCTTGCGGTCGCCCGCGGTCAGCGCCTCCAGGCTGGTGCGGAAATAGGCATCCTGATCGGCCGATGGAGTGCCGTAGCCGACATTCGGCAGCCAGTGGGCTCCCGGCAGGCTGCGGTGCGGCGGCGGGACCCAGCGGCTTCCCGGTGCCAGCCCTTCGGGCTTCGGAGGCATCGGCAGGACATCGACCAGGACGGCGCCGGCCTTCGCCAGCCGCTCGACCTCCTCCGGTCCCACCGTCTCGGCGCCGCGCAGGGCCGGCGGGGTGGGTGCGCGGTAGTCGGCCATGCGGTAGCCGTCCGGTTCCGGCACCGCTGCTCCAGGCGTCGCCGCCTCAACCGTCGCCGCCTCAACCGTCGCCGCCTCAACCGTCGCCGCCTCAACCGTCGCCGCCTCAACCGTCGCCTTTGCCGACGCCGCCCGGATCGACCCGTCGGCGTTGGCGAGCGGGACATGGTAGTCGGCGAGGATGCGGTCGATATCGCCCTGGCGGCGGACGATGAAGTCGTTCAGCCAGTGACGCCAGTCCGGCTCGTCCGGGCGGATGCCCATGGAAATCATGTATTGGAAGGGCGAAGCGCCCGGCTCGTCCTTCAAGGGCACGACCGCCAGCGGCACGGACTGCCGGGCGGCGAAGAAACCGGCGATGGGACCCCAGACGATGGCCGCGTCGGTGCGGGCCGCCGCGACATCCTCCACCGCCTGCTGGGCCGGGTGGTGGGCGCGCGTGTCGGTGTCGAGCTGGTAGGGTTCCAGGTTGGTCAGCCCGTGGCGCAGCATCACCGCGGACGGCGGCGTGCGGGCGACGACGCCGATGCGGGCCCCCTGCAGCGACGGATCGGTCAGCGTCCTGGCCGTGATACCGGAATCCTTGCGGTAGATCAGCGCGTAGGTGGACCGGTAATAGGGGTTGGTGTTCTGCATCAGCTCTTCGCCGACCGCCGTCCCCATCACCAGATCGCATTGCCGGGTGCGCAGCGTGTTGCGGACGAAACCGATGGTCTGCGGCCACCAGGTGAAGGCCAGCGGTACATTGAGCTCGTCCGCGATCAGCTTGGCGATCCGGTTCTCGAACCCCTCCTGCCGGTCGTTGGAGAAGGGAAGCAGGTTGCCGTCGGCGCAGACGCGCAGAACCTCCGTCGGAATGCCTTCCGCAGCAAAGGCGGAGTTGCCGGCGGGTGCCGCCGCACAGAGCACGGCGGCCAGCATCAAGGAAAGAACGGGCCGGCGGATCATGCCGGACTCACGATGCAGACTTGAACCGTTCGGGCCGGCCGCGACCGACCTTTTCGTCGGAACGCGCCTTCAGATACCTGTAGATGTCGGCGAGATTGGTCATCACGTTGGGATCGGTGCCGAAGGTTGGCATCACCCGGTCGCCGGTGGCCCCCATGTTGGTGCGGCCGTTGGTCACCACGTCGGTGAACTGCCAGTAGTCCATCCGTTTCAGCGAGTCGGTCAGGGCCGGGGCGAAGGACGATCCAAGCCCGTCCGGTCCATGGCACACATGGCAGGCGGAGGCATAGCGCCGGTAGCCGTTGTAGGTTCCCTGGTCCACCTTGCCGTCCCGCACGGCATAGAGCGGCACCCCTTCGTCGTCCACCAGTTCCTCGGGCTCGGCGATCTTCGCTTCCTGCGGTGCGCTCCCGCTCGCGGGTGCTTTGGTCGTCTGGTCTTGTGTCGGCTGGTTCTGCGCCGGCTTCTGGGCGGCATCCTGCTGGCCGAACGCGCTGCCGAGGGCCACCGTCGCGGTGAACCCAACAGCGGCGCACAGCCCGATCAGGTATTTGGGCATCTCACTGTCTCTCCCCACTGCCTTTGTTCGTGTCCTGCCATCAGCGTGAAAAAAGGCTTGGCGCCGGCCCCGTTCCGGGACGGCGCCAAGCCTTGGCCGTTACTGGTTGTCCGGGAGGGCGAAGACGGTCAGCGTTCCGCCGAGCTGGGTGTATTCGCCCAGCGACTTGTGCGCGCCGACGGCGCCGAGGCCTTCCTGTTCGCCGGTCAGCCCGGCGGCCAGCCCGATGCCCGCCCAGCCGCCGACACCCGACAGCACGGCGATGTACTGCTTGCCCTTGTGCGTGTAGGTGTTGACGTTGCCGATGATGCCGGACGACGTCTTGAAGTTGTAGAGATCCTTGCCGTCACGCAGGTCGAAGGCCTTCAGATAGCCCTCCAGCGTGCCGTAGAAGCCGACGCCGCCCTTGGTCGTCAGGGCACCGCTCCAAACCGCGAAGCGTTCCGGCTTCGACCAGACGACCTTGCCGGCTGCCGGGTCCCAGGCGATGAAGTTGCCCATGCCGCCGTGGGAGTTCGGGGCCGGATACATGCTGAGCGTCGCGCCGACATAGGGCTGTCCGGCCGAATACTCCACCTTGAACGGCTCGTAATCCATGCAGATGTGGTTCGTCGGCACATAGAGCAGGCCGCTGTCCGGCGAGTAGGAGGCCGGCTGCTGGTCCTTCGACCCCAGCGCCGCCGGGCACACACCGGTGGTGTTGGTGTCCTCGCCCTGGGCGAAGGTGCTGTACTTGTCGACGACCTTGGGCCGGCCGGTCGTCATGTCGATCTCGGTCGCCCAGTTGACGGTCGGATCGAACTTCTTCGCGACGAGAAGCTCGCCGGTGTTGCGGTCCAGCGTGTAGCCGAAACCGTTGCGGTCCATGTTGACCAGGACCTTGCGCTGCTGGCCGCCGATGTTGATGTCGGCCAGGATGTTCTCGTTCACGCCGTCATAGTCCCACTCGTCGAACGGCGTCTTCTGGAACACCCACTTCGCCTGTCCGGTATCGGCATCGCGGGCGAAGATGGTCATCGACCATTTGTTGTCGCTCTTGGCCCGGTCCTTGTCGACGGCGCGCTGCGCCGGGTTCCAGGTGCCGGGGTTGCCGGTGCCGTAATAGATCAGGTTCAGGTCGGGATCGTAGGTGTACCAGCCCCAGGTGGTGCCGCCGCCGATCTTCCACTGGTCGGCCGGCCAGGTCTTGATGCCGAGGTCGGGCTCGCCGATCGGCTTGCCCATCATCAGCGTCTTCTGCGGGTCGATCATCACGTCCTTGTCGGCACCGGTCGAATAGGCCCGCCACACCATCTTGCCGGAATTGATGTCGTAGGCCGTCAGATGGCCGCGGACGCCGAACTCGCCGCCGCTGATGCCGACATAGACCTTGTCCTTGACGACCAGCGGCGACGCGGTCAGCGTCTCGCCCTTGCTGGCGTCGCCGTTCTTGGCCGACCACAGCACCTTGCCGGTCTGCGCGTCCAGCGCCACCAGCGTGTTGTCGGCCTGACCCAGGAAGACCTTATTGCCGGCCACCGCGACGCCGCGGGTGACGGTATCGCAGCACATCACGGGGATGACGGACGAATCCTGCTTGGGTTCGTACTTCCACTTGATGCGGCCGTTGTCGTTCAGGTCGAGCGCATAGACGATGTTGGGGAAGGGCGTCGATATGTACATCGTGTCGCCGATCACCACGGGGCCACCCTCGTGCCCGCGCAGAACGCCGGTGGAGAACTGCCAGACCGGCCTGAGGTTCTTCACGTTCTCACGGGTGATCTGGTCGAGCGTGCTGTAGCGCTGGCCGGCATAATTGCCGAGCTGCATCGCCCAGTTGGCCGGATCCTTCTGATTCTTCAGGGTGTCTTCGTTGGCATAGGCGACCGTGGCGGTGGCCGCCTGGATCGCGGCGGTGACGAGCAGACAGCGCACAAAGGGGTTCATCTGTTTCCTCCCGTTTTTTTAGGGGTGGTCCGTGGTCCCAGGGACTGTGCGGCGACAGGCGGCGTCGGCGGTGAAGCGGTCTTTCGAGAGGGCGGTCTCCCTCCATCGTTGGCGCGTGATGTCGATCAGGCGGCGTCGGCGGTGCATCCGCACCCAAAGTTCCGAATCACAATGCTTCCGGCATCCAGGCGTGCCGGTATCAAGTGCCGGAGCACGGCCCTTGGCGGGGTTCTAAACTGCCCTGCATTATGTTGGTGATGCTGACAATCAGTTTGCTCAAATAAAGATAGGCTGTGAAGATTATTTTCCGCCGCCGTTCGAAAGTTTTTGAACGAAGCGAAATAGTGGATAGTTCTATCCGTAAGCGGTAATCCGAGCAGTGAAAGCGGTCTAGCTTGCGCTCGCGCGATCAGGCTTGTTCCGCCGGTCCGCCCCGTCTCGCCCAGAATCCGCGGCCGGGATCGTAGGCCAGCACCGCAGCGCCGAGGAACAGCGCGAGGCAGCCGGCCACCCACAGCAGGGCCGTGACGTCGACTCGGAGATACAGGCTGAAGCGGATCAGCTCCACCGCCTGGGTGAAGGGGTTGTAGGCGGCGATCAGGTACAGGGCCGGGCTGCCCTCCCGGATCCGCCAGAGCGGGTAGAGGGCGGAGGACGCGAAGAACATCGGGAAGATGACGAAGTTCATCACCCCGGCGAAATTCTCCAGCTGCTTGACGAAGGACGACAGGAGCAGGCCCAGCGCCCCCAGCATCAGCCCGCTCAGCACCAGCGCCGGCAGGACGGCGAGGTATCCCAGCGGCGGCGGCTCCACTCCCCACATCCATGCGATGCCGAGGAAGACATAGACCTGTGCGATGGACACCGCGACGCCGGCCAGCAGCTTGGCGACCAGCAGGTACCAGCGCGGCAGCGGGCTGACCAGCAGAGTGCGCATGCTGCCCATTTCGCGGTCGTAGACCATCGACAGGGAGTTCTGCATGCCGTTGAACAGCTGGATCATCGCGACCAGTCCGGGAACGACATATTCGTCGTAGAGGATGTAGGTCTCGTAGGGCGGGATGATCGACACGCCCAGAACGGCGCGGAAGCCCACGGCGAAGATCGCCAGCCAGACCAGCGGCCGGACCAGCGCGGCGAAGAAGCGCTCGCGCTGGTGCAGGAATCGCAGGCCTTCGCGGACGATGATGCTGCGCAGGCAGTACCAGTAGGTGGCGGCGCTCATGTCCGGCGCTCCCCCGCCGTCAGGGCGGCGAAGGCGGCGGGCAAGCCGGCCGTGCCGGTTTCGGCGCAGACCGCGCGGACGCTGCCGGAGGCGCGCAGCCGGCCCTGGTGCAGCACGACGACGGAGTCCTCGTCCGCCGCCTCGTCCATCAGGTGGGTAGCCCACAGAACCGCCAGCCCCTCGTCGCGGCAGAGCGCGCGGACATGCGCGAGGATGTGGCGGCGCGAGTCCACGTCGAGCCCGACCGTCGGTTCGTCGAGAAGCAGCAGGCTGGGGCGGTGCAGCAGGGCGCGGGCGATCTCCACCCGGCGGCGCTGCCCGCCGGACAGGGCGCGCACCTTGTCGTCGGCGCGGTCGGACAGGCCGATGCGGGCCAACTCCTCGCGCACGCGGGCTTCGCAGTCCGATGGCCGCATGCCGTGCAGGCCGCCATGGTAGCGCAGGTTCTGCCGAGCGGTGAGGTCGAGGTCGAGCGTCGGCTGCTGGAACACCACCCCGATGCGCTCCAGCGCGCGGGTCGGCTGGCGCCGCAGGTCGAAGCCGAAGATGCGGATGTCGCCGCTGCGGCTGGAATAGAGCCGGGTGATCAGCGAGAACAGCGTGGTCTTTCCCGCGCCGTTCAGCCCCAGCAGCATGGTGAAGCCAGCCGGCGGAACGGTGAAAGACACATGGTCGAGTGCCACGCGCTTGCCGAAGCTGTGGCTCAGATCCTCCACGGACAGAGCGGCCACGGACGGGGCGGCGGATTCGTGAATTGCGGAAATCGACGGAGACTCCGGAAGCACCACGGCCTCGAACATCCTGTCTTCCCCAACTGTCTTCCCCAACGGCCTTTCCAACTGTCTTCCCATGGGCCGCACCCCCGTCTTCACCCGAATGGGCACCGGATGGGCGGCATGCGCCGTTGTTCGGAAGGGTGATTGCAAAGATGGCTTTGCCGCATGATTGTTGGGATTGCGGATGAATGTTCAAGGCGCTTTCGCGCCGGGACGTGAGCTTGACCCCGACCATACTCCCGAAGAGTGACGTCCTGGTGGTGGCGCTGTCGGCGCGGGCCCTGGCGGCCAGCGCGCGGCGCAGCGGACTGGGCGTCGTGGCCCTCGACCTGTTCGCCGATTCGGACACCGCGGCCGTGGCCGACCGCTGTCTCGCCCTGCCGTCAAGGCGGCTGCGCATTCCCGGCCCGGCCATGCGGCGCTCCCTGGCGGCGTCCGATCTGCGCGGGGTGCCGCTGGTCTATGGCGCCGGGCTCGAGGACAGGCCGGAGCTGCTGGCGGCGCTGGAGCGCGACCGGCCGGTCCTCGGCAACGCCGCGGGCACGGTGGCAAGGCTGAAGGACCCGTTCGCCTTCGCCGCTCTGCTCGCACGCCTCGGCATTCCGCATCCGGAAATCGCCATGTCGCCGCCGGATGATGGCGGGGGATGGCTGATGAAGCGCGCCGGTGCCAGCGGCGGCGGCCACATCCGGCCGCGGGGGCGGCGCGTACCGGCCGGACATTACCTCCAGTGCCGCATGCCTGGGCGTCCGGTGTCCCTGCTGTTTCTCGCCGATGGCCGGCGCGTGCTGCCGATAGGGTTCAGCCGGCAATGGGTGGCTCCCACGCCCCGCCAGCCCTTTCGCTATGGCGGCGCGGTCGGCCCACTGCCGGTGCCGTGGATGCGCGAAGGGCTCGCCACGGCCATGACCGATGCCATTTCGCGGATCGCTGCGGAGGTCGGGCTGGTCGGGCTCAACAGCGCCGATTTCCTGGTCGGGCCGGGGGGCTGGTGCCTGTTGGAGATCAACCCGCGGCCGGGGGCGACGCTGGACCTGTTCGACCGTGCGCCGATGCCGGGCCTGCTGGGCCTGCACATGGCCGCCTGCTCCGGGGAGTTGCCGCAGGCTCTGCCATCCATGGCCGGCTGCCGTGCCGCAATGGTCGTCTACGCGCGGACGCCGATCCAGTTGGACGGCCGCATGCGCTGGCCTGACTGGACCGCCGACCGTCCTTGTACACCGGCCCATATCCCGGTGGGTGCGCCGATCTGCACCGTGCTCGCAGACGCCGCCAATCCGGTGGAGGCCCGTCGCCTTGCCGGCCGGCGCGCGCGGGAGCTTTTCCGGCGGCACGCACTGGCGGAGGCGGCATGAGCGGCGTGGTCGCCCTGTTCACCGATGGTGCCGACTGGCACGCGGCAAGGCTGGAACAGGCGATGACGCGCCGCGGCGTCGAATGCCGCCGCGTGCCGCTGAGCGCCTGCGGCTTCGCCATCGGGCGGACGGCGACGGGGTTGCTGCTGCCGGGATTTGGCGATGCGCTGCCGGCGGGGGCCTTCGTGCGGGTGGTCGGGCAGGGCAGCTTCGAGCAGGTGACGCTGCGGCTGGGCGTGCTTCATGCCCTCGACCGGCTGGGGGTGCCCGTCTACAACTCCGCCCGCGCCATCGAGCGTTGCGTGGACAAGAGCACCACCAGCTTCCTGCTGGCCCAAGCCGGACTGCCGACGCCGCCCTCCGTCACCGTGCAGGATGTCGCGACGGCCCGCGCGGTGGTGGAGGCTTGGCCCGACTGCGTGCTGAAGCCGCTGTTCGGCGCCCAGGGCCGCGGTCTGCGCCGCCTGCCGCGGCCGGATGACGTGCCGGAGTCCGAGGCCGTGGCCGGCGTCTATTACCTGCAGCCCTTCGTGCCGCCCCGCCGCGAGGCCGAGTGGCGCGACTGCCGGGTGTTCGTGGTGGGAGGGCGCGCGGTGGCGGCGATGATCCGCCATGGCCGCAGCTGGATCACGAACGTCCATCGGGGGGGACGCTGTGAAGCCCTGGCGCCGGAAGGCGCGGTTGCCGAACTGGCGGTGCGTGCCGCGGCGGCGGTCGGTGCCGACTATGCCGGGGTCGATCTGATTTCCGCCCCCCACGACGTAGGGCAATGGCTGGTTCTGGAGGTGAATTCGATGCCCGCATGGCAGGGGCTTCAAACGGTCAGCGACGCCGACATCGCCGATGCGCTGGCAGCGGATTTTGTCGCCCGTGTCGAGGCAGCCGCATCGCGAGGGCCGCAATGACCGCCCGCATGCTGCGGCTGTTTCCCGGCCCGCCGGAAGACATGGCGCTCGACGGCGCCTATCTCGCCCACCGCCTGAATGAGCGGGGAAGTGCAGCGAGCCCGTTCGTCTATGCCAGCTTCGTCGCCAGCCTGGACGGGCGCATCGCCCTGCGCGACCCCGCCACCGGGGAAAGCCGGCTGCCCTCCGGATTGGTCAGCGGCAACGACTTCCGGCTGTTCCTGGAACTCCAGGCGCAGGCGGACTGCATGGTCACCCATGGCGGCTATTTGCGCGATCTGGCGGCCGGAAGGCTGGACAATGTGCTGCAGGTGGGGACGCAGGAGGCGACGCGGGATCTCGCGCGATGGCGCGCCGACAACGGTCTGGCGCCACAGCCGACCCTGGTCGTCGCCAGTGCGAGCCTGGATTTCCCGATGCCGGACTCCCCGACCCGCCATGGCCAGCGTGTCGTCATTGCCACCGGTGCCGCGGCGCCGGCCGAGCGCATCGCGCAGTGGCGTGCCGCCGGCCATGAGGTGCTGATTGTCGGGGCGGGAGCGTCGGTGGAAGGCGCGCCGCTGGCCGATGAACTTGGCCGGCAGGGGCTGTGCAGCATCTATCTGCTGACGGGGCCGCGGATGCTCGACGCCATGCTGCGGGACCGCAGGCTGTCGCGCCTGTACCTGACCACAGCCCATCGGCTGCTCGGTGGCGAGAGCTTCCACAGCATGCTGGCCGGGCCGGAACTGGGCGATGCCGGCCGGCTGCGGCTCTGCGCGCTGCATTACGACGCCAGCGCGCCGGACGGCACCGGGCAGTTCTTCGCCCATTTCGAGCCGCGGCCGGCCTGAGTGGCCGAAGTGAACGATTCTTTTCGAGTGGGAACGTTCCGTGCCGGTTACAGGCCGGCGCAGGCGTAGGCGTTGATCTCCGTGCCGACCCGGATTTCGGCGGTCTTCGGTTTGCGCCAGGTTTTCATGTCCGTTTCCTCCGCTGGGATGGGCAGACCGGCATGATTGCCATGAAGCCCATTAGGAAATGGTACCGGTGATGTCCCGGCGCCACCATCACCCGAATGGATAGAGAAGTGAGAATTTAGGCTAGTTCTTTGTGCGATGCGAAATGAACTGCGCGACCGTGCCTCTTTGGAATTGGAATAAATCAACGCATTAAGCGCTGATATGGCGTAATCCCGTGTTGGTTCTTTATTTGGAACAAATATTTCCCTCGGTCCGGGCTCCGCACCCAGCCTGGATTTGGCGCGCAGGGCTAGACGTAAAATGATTCAACGACAGAAGGTATTCGGTCCTTTGTTCGCTGCTCCGCTCAAGCAAGGCTTAAGGTGGCAACCATCTCCACCATTGCAAAAGCCCCTCTCCCGCGAGGGAGAGGAGCTTTCAAGGAGAGCGGAACGCGGTGAAAAATCAGGCGGCGAACGGGTGCTTCGCGATGTCCTTCTGGTTCATCAGATCCTTGGCGGTGGGATAGCCGGACACCGCGCGCTCGATGGCTTCCTTGGTGGCGCGGTAGTTGTAATCCTGGATCTTGGCGTTGTCCTTCGCCTCCCAATGGATGAAGACGCCGACGCAGATGAAGATGTTATCGATCTCGTCCTGCGGGATGGTGCCCTCGGCCACGCAGTCGGCGACCGCCTTGGCCACTCCGTGCTGGGCCGGGCCGAACATCTGGACCGCCTGTTCCGCACCCTTGATCGTGACCTTGTTGAACAGGATGGTCGAGGGTTTGCACTGAAGATTGGGGGCGATGACCGCCAGCAGGCTGGTGAAGCCGTCCTTGTTGTTGGTCAGCGCGTTGCAGAAGGCGGTCTCCGCGGCACTGCCGCGCGGCCCCATGATCAGGTCGATGTGGGCCACCTCGTTCCCGTCGCCGACCAGCGACTCACCTACCAGCACGCGATTGATTTTCGGGGATGACCCCTGCCACATGCCCATCGCCGTTTTCTCCCATGTTTTTGAAAATCATTGGAGGACCGCCGCAGTCATGCGGTCACGCCGGTCAGTTCGACCCAGGCTGATCGCCGGTAACGCGGCGTCTGGATTGTCTGAGAGTTCCGGCGTCGGTCACGGTGGGCATTATGCCAGTTTGTTTGTTTGTACAACAAACTCACAAAAGGGTTCCGGAGTACCTTGAAATCGCAGCCGCCGTCTTCGTGCCGCACCAGTCTCGACCGGGAAGGCATGACCGTTCGGTGGTTGCTACCCCATCTTTGCGGCGGCTGCGATCTGTGGGCGGGATGGCGTCACTGCTGTCCTTGCTTGTCGGTCGATCCGGTCTTTCCGCCCGACCCGCCCTGCGTCACCGGGTCACCGCCGATGGTGCCCTGCCGCTGCTGCTGGAGCGACGTGTCGGGCAGTTGTCCGGTCGGCGCGGCACTGCCGCCCCCGGTGGTCGAGCCGCTGGCAGAACCGCTGGCAGAACCATTGGACGTGCCGGAACTGCCCTGGGGCACCGGAGCGCCGCCGATGGCACCCTGGCGCTGGCCGGGCAGGGAGTCCGAAGGCAATTGCCCCTCGGTGGCCGCCGGGGCGTTCTGGGTGCTGGTGCCGGTGGTGGATTGGGCGGAAGCCGATGGGGCCATGGCCGCCACGCCGAGGATGCCGGCGCCGACCACGGCCGCACAGGCCAAGGCGCGCACCGGGCCGTTGGAGAGCTTCATTGTCATGATTACACCTCCCTAGGGCCGGGCCGTCGCCGACAGCCGCCGCCGCACCCGGCCTTCCCCTCAACCGGGCGCTGCGGTCGCGGGTTCCGCGATGTCGTCACCCACCCATCATGGCTTGACCACGACCCCCCAGGGTGCGCCGCCGACCGCGATGCTCTTGATGACCTTGTTGCGCTCCAGATCGATCACCGAAAGGTCGTTGCTGATGCCGTTGGTGGTGTAGAGCCGCTTTTCGTCCGGCGAGAAGGCAAGGTTCCAGACGCGCTGGCCGACCAGGAAGTACCGCTTCACCTCGAAGCTCTCGGTGTCGATCTCGGCGATCCGGTTGGCGGGGCCGAGCGCCACGAAGGCGCGCTTGCCGTCGCGGGTCATCTGGATGCCGACCGCCTGGATCGCCTCGCGCCGGACGCCGGTGACCTCGAAGCGGATTTTCTTCACCACCTTGCGGGTGCCTGCGTCGATGACGCTGACCGTGCCGCCGATCTCGCTGGACACCCAGACATGCTTGCCGTCGTCGCTGAACCGGGCGACGCGCGGCCGGCTGTCGACCAGAACGTTGCCGACGACGGCGCGTTTCTCGGTGTCGATGAAATGCGCCATGTTGGTGGTTTCGGACGTGTTGACCAGAATCTTGCCGTCCGGACTGATGCCCATGCCTTCCGGCTCCACCCCGACCTGGATGTTGCCGATCGCCTTGCGGCTGGGGATGTCGATGATGGTCACCATGTTGTCGTCCTCGTTGGCGACATACAGCCGGTTGCCATCGGGGGAGAGGACGAACAGTTCCGGATCGGGGCCGGAGGGCAGGGAATGGATCACCTTGCCGCTGGCGATGTCCACCACGTCGACGCGGTTGTCGTCGCCGGCGCAGACATAGAGCTGCGTCCCGTCGCCGCTCAGCGTGATGCCGCGCGGACGGCGCCCGACATTGATCTTGTTGGTGATCTGCAGGCTGTCGCCGTCGACCACGGCGATCTGGTTGTCCTTCTCGTTGGACACGAAAATGGTTTCGGCCAGCACCGGCTCGGCGATCAGGGCCGGGGCGGCGAGGAACAGCATGGTGCACAGTAAGGAACGCATGGGATGGTCCGCCTCTTCAACGGTTGAAACGGCATTTGCTTTCCGGCGCGTCGTCGCCGAGCGTATCGAGGGGCGTCACGGGGTGCAGGAACCCCTCCTGGGGCGACACCGAAACCAGCATGCGCGGCCCGGCGATCAGGATGGGCTGGCGCATCTGGCCGTCCCATTTGCGGAAGGACAGGGCTTCGCCCTTGAAGCCGGCCAGTTCGAAGTCGGGGCTGTGCAGATAGGCGACGAGGTCGTCGAAGCCGGCGCCGCCGGTCCGGGCCGCCGCCTCTCCCACGCTGCGCACCGCCAGCCAGGCGGCGTAGTCGCGCGGCAGCATCCAGCGGTCGGCCAGCTTCTCGAACCGGCTTTGCAACTGGGTGCCGCCCCACTGCTCGTTCACCCGCGACCAGGCGGTGGCGGTCAGGCCCTGGGTGCCGGCCACCGGTCGGGGATGCCAGGTGCGACCGTCGAGGTAGTCGCCGAAATTCCCCGCTTCGTCGGCGACGACCAGCACGTCGTAGTCCGGTCCCTGGGTGGCGAGCGGGATGTCGGACTGGATGGTGGTGACGCCGGTGTCGGTGCGGCGGTTGCCGGTGTCGAAGGTCCAGCCCTTCTCGGCGACGATCCGGCCGCCGAAGCGCTTGGCGGCGCGGCGCACCGCATCGGCATAGAGCGCGTCGCCGGGGTCGCGGCCGGTCAGCAGGCTCCAGCCCGTCCATTTCTTCCAGGCGAGATACTGCGCCAAAGCATCGGCCAGCATGCGCCGGCTGGCGGCGGTGTGAAGGATGTTGGCCCGGCACTGCTCGTTGCGCAATGCATCGTCGGGCGCGCGGGCGTTGAACAGCAGCATCGACCGGGCTTCCGGCCGGTCTGCGATGGCGAGCAGCGCGTCGCCCGGCAGGTCTGCGACGACGAAGCGCACCCCCTCGTCCGCCAGCGCCTTCAGCCCGGCGGCGATGTCGCCGTCCTGGGGCAGGATCTGTTCCACCAGCCGGTAGCTCTGGTTCAGGAACATGCCGGTCGAGTTGTTGTCGGCCAGGGCCAGACGCGCACCCTGAAGACCCTCGTCGGTCGCCACCGGTTCGAGGAAGCTGGCCGGCGTGCGCGGGTCCTCCTGCCGGGTGAGGTAGCCGATCAGAATGGACTGTCCGGCGGCATCCTGGGCCAATGCCGCCCCCGCGGGCGCCATAAGCAGAAGCCCGGCAAGCGGTAGGGTGGCGATGAGACGCCTTCGTCCCGTGGTCTTCGATAAGTCGGTGCGTCGCCTAGACAACGGCCAGAATCTCACCTCTTCCTCCTTCCGCAAGATCGCCGATGAAGCGATGGGCGCGGGTGGTGCCCGCGCGCTCGAACCAGCTTCCGGTGCCCTCCAGCGCCCGGCGCAGCAGGTGCAGGAACAGCCAGTCCCGTGTGCCGCCATCGGCGAAGCCATCGGGCGCCGCACTCGCCGGCCGGCCCAGCAGCAGCGTGCCGCGCCGCATGCCGAAGCCCGGATGCGGACCGCAGCCGCCACCGACCGCGAGCGTCCCGGCGACCATGAAGGCGGCGGCATAGGCGCCGGCCCGGCCGTCCACGACGACGATCCCGCGCCGCATCCGCTCGCCCGTCCGGTCCCCGGCATCGCCGCCGACGCCGATCAGCCCGCCGCGCATTCCCAGGGGCAGGCCGGGCAGCACCCCGCCCAGGCTGTCGCCGGCATTGCCGTCGATGCGCAGCAGGCCGCCGGCCATGCCCGCACCGGCATGGTTGCCGACATCGCCCGCGACCAGGATGCGGCCCGACGCCATGCCGGCACCGACCCGGTGCAGGATTGCGCTGCCCGGCCGGATCAGCAGTCCCTCCGCCGCGTCGCCGGACGACAGCTCGAACAGGTCGCCCAGCCGCGCCGACCCGCCGCCGCAAGGCAGCGGCAACTGCGCGATGGCCTCAGCCGTCAGTCCGGCGAGCCGCTCCGGCAGAAGCGCGGACATGTCCACCGTCATGCCGGCGTCGCCGCGATAGGTCAGGGACAGGCCGCTCATGCCATCACCTCGTGCAGATGGAAGTGATGCGGGCCCAGCTTGCCGCCGTAGTTCCCGGCGGTGATCGCAATCACGCCCGCGGCCGTCCCGCCGGCCACGCATGCCGCGATGCCCGCCCGCATGCCGGCGCGGATGGCGGCCTCGTCGGTGCCGTCCAGCACCAGTTCCAGCACCGCCTCGACATCGGGCGACAGCAGCGTCTCGGGTTCGACCGCCCGCAGGGTCGGGCAGAAGCGGGTGTTGGTGGAGGCGACCAGCGCCTTGTATTTCGAGCCGACCTTGGAGCCCGAGCGCACCACCCCGCCGGGGAAGGGCAGGATGATGCCGGGCAGCGGCCGGATCGCCGCGACCGCCGCCTCCGCCGCGGCAAGGCATTGGCGGTGGCTGGCGGCCAGGATCAGGAAATTGCCGCCGCCGATGCCCTTCGCCACGGCGACGCTGTCCTCGCAGACGAACTCGCCGTCCATCACCGGCAGGCGCCAGAAGCGGCGGTCGCCGAACTTCTTGGAGATCTGATGCCCGTCGCCGAAATAGCGCAGGCCGCCGCCGAGCGGGATGCGCTTGGCGCCGTTGAGGAGCCCGGCATAGCAGGCCGAGCCCGGCGAGGTCATGACGCATTGCCCGACCCGGTTGACGACATGCTTGGCGAGGTCGGCGGTCGACATGCCGAAGATCATCACCGCGGCGCCGGGACGGCTGTCCGGCGTCTCCTCCGGCGTCAGCAGCCGTTCCACCGCCGCTTCGCAGCCGCAGCCGATGACCGAGGTGGCGAAGCCGGTCAGGCTGGAGGTCGCCGCATCGACCCAGGCGGGCGTGTCGGCGGTGACGACCAGCCGCGTGTAGGTCATCGGAAAGGCCTCGGCGAAGGTGTCCTCGATGCGCACGCCGTTGATCCGCTGCTCCGCCATCACGGCACCTCCCGCCGCCGGCAGGGGTGGAGGAGGGGGCCGGCGCCGCGGCGGATCTCCTCGTCGCGGATGCGGAAATGCTTGAGGGACAAGCCGAGGCGCTCGTCGAAATGGCGGGCGATGCGGCGCTCGATCAGGTCGTCGAAGCCGGGACGGACGACATGGGTGCAGCCCTGGGCCATCGCCACCAGCGTCCCGTCGCGCACCACCAGCCGGCCGCTCTTGAAGACGAGGTCGGGCCGCTCGAACATGGCGCGGCGGTCGGGCCGGTCGGTGTAGACGGTGACGTCGGCGGAGGCACCGGGCGCCAGATGGCCGCGGTCGGCAAGGCCGAGGATGCGGGACGGGGCCGCACGGGTCATGACCGCGATCTCCGCCAGCGTGTATTCGCGGGTGATGGAGCCCAGCGTGGTGTGGGCCGGCGCGTCGGGGTGGATTTCCGCCAGCTTGGCCAGCCGGTAATCGCGGTCCATCAGCAGCCGGATCAGTTCCGGATAGAAGGTGAAGGGCGCGCCGTTGGGATGGTCGGTGGTCAGGAACACCCGCCAGGGATCGTCCAGCAGCAGGAACAGTTCCAGCCCGATCGCCCATTGCAGCGCGTTGACATAGGAGGTGTCGCGATAGCGGAACGGCACCACGCCGCAGCCGGCATCGCATTCGATGTCCATCGCCAGCCATTTGCGCGGGTGGGCCAGCGGTGCGGTGTGGCGCTGCGCCATGGTGTCGGCCGACGCGGTCACCGTCTGCCCGAACATCACCTGCCCGATGTCCACCGACAGGGTCGGCGTCCGGTTCACCGCTTCCGCCAGCGCCGCGGCGCCGGAGGAGAATTTGCGGTCACCCTCCGTGTCGTAGCTGTGGAACTGGATGTGCGTCATATGCATCGGCAGGCCGGACGCCGCCCGGATGGTGTCGAGCGTCGTGGCGACGTTGCCGGGAACGCCCAGGTTGCAGCCATGGACATGCAGCGGGTGGGGCAGCCCCAGCTCGTACACCGCGCGGGCCAGCACGGTCAGGACGCTGCGCGGAGTGACGCCGTAATAGGGTCCGGGCTCGTCCAGATCGAGGCTGCGGGCGTTGAACTTGAAGGCGTTGATGCCGCCGGGATTGACCACCTTGACGGCAAGGCTCTGGGTCGCCGTCAGCATCCAGGCGACATAGTCGTTGATCGCGGCCTGCCCGGCATTGGTGGCGATCAGGTCGAGCAGGAAGTCGTCGCTGCCCAGAACCAGATAGCCGCCGGTGTCGATATAGGGGATGTCGCCCATTTCCATGTGCGCATGCCGCGCGTTGGAGCCCAGCATCGCCGGCTCGAAGGCGGCGGTGAATCCCATCTCGATATAGCGGGCGCCGGTGGTGTGGGTGGAGGGGGTGGCGATGCCGCTTCCCCCGCCGCAGCCGCAGGCGCTGCCGGCGAAGCGGTGGTGTTCGTGCTCCTCCCCCATCAGCAGGCGGGCGAGGTTGACCTTGCCGCCGGCGATGTGGCTGTGGATGTCGATGGCGCCGGCCATCACCACCTTGCCCGTCAGGTCGTAGGTGGCGTCGGGCGTGGCGCCCGGTCCCGGATCGGCGGCGATGCGGTCGTCGCGCAGCCAGAGGTCGGCGGCCTCGCCATGCCGGCCGTTGGCCGGGTCGAACAGCCGTCCGCCGGCAAGCTTCGTCAGCATCCGGCAGCCTCCTGGGTCTCGGCGGATTGCTCCATCTCCGCCATGATCCGGCCGATCACGTCGGCGACGCTGGGCAGGCCGCGGTCGATCAGCGCGCCCGCATGCAAGGCCACCACGCTGTCGGCGCGGAACACGTCGCCGGCATGGTCGATGCCCGGCGTTCCCACCGGAATGAACAGTGCCGGTTCGGGCGTGATGGCCGTCTCCGGCGTCGCCAGCATGATGACGCTGCCGCCGGTACTGAACTCTGGCTCTTCGGGCCGAAAGGCGGAGATCCACAGCGTCACGTCGGCATCGCGCAGGCGCGACCGCCAGTCAAACCTGTCCGGATCGTGGAAGGGCGCGCCCGCCTCGAAGCCGGTGCGCAGGGGAAAGCCGGTGCGCCAAGTGCAGGCCTGGTTGGCGCCGATCAGGTTGTCGGCGCCGGACAGCGGCAAGCCGGCGCAGCGCGTCGTGCCGTCCACGGTGCGGACCAGCCGGACCAGCGCTTCGACGGTCAGGTCCGGCTGAGGTCCGTCGAACAACCCCGCCGCCCACACCACCACCGCATAGCGCGCCGCCCGCAACCGGGCCGCCAGTTCCGCCATTCGGGGATCCTCCGCCGCTCCCCGGCCGGCCAATGCCGTCCTCAGCCGGGTGACCAGGGTGGCGAGGTCGGGCTGCGGGTCGGTGTCCATGCCGCGCGTCTCGATCTGGCCGGCAAGGCACTGCACGGTCTCGGGCAGCGGTTCCCCGCCCAGGAAGACGACGCTCCGCCCCCCGCCGGGGACGAAGGCCGGCGCCGGTGCCACCCAGCGTTCCCACAGGCGCGGGAAGGCGGCGGCCGGATCCGGCCCGACGACCAGGACGAGGTCGCAGCGGTTGCGCAACTCCGCCAGCGTGGTCACCGACCAGCCGAAGCGTCGCAGAACCGCAAGATTGCGGAACAGGGCGTCGGACCGCTCATGGTCCACCGTCGCACCGATGCGTGCGGCGAGCGTCAATGCGGCGAGCACGCCGTCGACATCGGCGGCCAGCCCGGCGATCAGCGGCGCACGGGCGGCGCCCAGCAGCCGCGCCGCCTCGGCGACGGCTTGGTCCATGGGAACCTGGGTGCCGGCCATGCGGGCGTCCGTTGCCACCGCCATGGGCCGGCGGAACAGCCGGTCGGCCTGCGGGCAGCCGCTGGGCCGGGGGGCGATGCCGGAATCGTCCTGGTCGATCCCGATGTCGCCGCATCCCAGGCCGCAGAACGGACAGAGGATTTCGGGGTGGAAGGTCATGGCCCCCCAATCGCCTGAGCGGAGAATGAACCGCGGAGAATGAACCCGGATGCGCAGTCGACCGCATAGGCCGCAGGAACTATTGCCGGCGGCCTATGCGGAGGATTTCAGATGAGCAGTCGTCTTCGCCGGCAACCGTCCAAGCATCGGCCCCGATACGGAACACGCGATGCTTGGACATGGTCGGCCCCGGACATGCCGTTCGGTCCGTTCATGACCAGTTTCCTCCCCGGAAATCCGCACCCCATTCGGATTACTGCGCGCAGATACTCGTTCGCGCTACGGACAATTTTGTTCGTAACGCTAACATTGTGCCGGGACCCGCGCAAAGGGAATGCAGATGAGCCATCAGCGCAATCGGATAGGGGAGGTGCGGGTCCATGCGCCCGCGCGCCTGCATGCCGGCTTCGTCGACCTCAATGGCGGGCTCGGGCGCCGTTTCGGCAGCCTGGGCATCGCCATCGACCGGCCGGCCATCACCCTGTGCGTCCGTCCGGCCGACCGGCTGACCGTCGACGGCCCGTCTGCCGAGCGCGTCCGCCGCAGCATAGAACGGCTGGGCCGGGAGGCCGGACTTTCCGACATGGTCGCCGTGACGGTGGAGGAAGCGATCCCGGCCCATGTCGGGCTCGGCTCCGGCACCCAGACCGACCTTGCCGTTGCGGCGGCGCTGGTCTGCCTGGAGGGGCGCCGCACCGCCGCCCGCGATCTGGCCCGCGCTCTGGAGCGGGGGCGCGGTCCGGCATCGGGCTGGCGGCCTTCGAGCAGGGCGGGGTGCTGCTGGACGGCGGCCGGGGCGGGCTGGATGCGGCGCCCCCGCTGATCGCGCGGGCCGAGTTTCCCGACGACTGGCGCATCCTGCTTCTGCTCCATCGCGGCGGGCATGGGCTGCACGGGGCGCCGGAGGTGGAAGCTTTCCGGCGGCTGCCGCCCTTTCCGCCGGATGCCGCGGCGCATCTCTGCCGGCTGATGCTGATGGTGGCGCTCCCGGCCCTGGCGGAGCGCGACGTGGAGGCTTTCGGCCGGGCCATCGGAGAGCTTCAGCGCACGGTCGGCGATCATTTCGCCCCGGCCCAGGGTGGGCGCTTCACCAGCCCGCTGGTGGCGGAGGTGCTGGCATGGCTGGAGGCGCAGGGGATCGCCGGCGTCGGCCAAAGCTCCTGGGGGCCGACCTGCTTCGCCATCGTCGGCGATGCCGCGTCGGCGGAGCGGCTGGCCGGCGAGATGCGCGACCGTTGGGCCGGTTCGCCGCTGGAGGTCATGGTCTGCCGCGGGCGGAACGTCGGCGCGACGGTGGAGAACATGAGCGCCGGGACGGGCTTCATGCCTGCGGTCCGGCGGGCGGCCGGTGAATAGGCGGCCGGTGAACAACTGAAGGGAGGCAGGCATGAGCGCCCCTTACGTGCTGCACATGATCACGCCGCTGGCGAATGTCAGCCCGTTCGACGTCAACATGGCGGTGGATGCCGGCATCGACACGGTGGTCCCCTATACGGGTATCGAAACCGCGCAGGTCGAGGCCCTGACGCAGGACGCCATGTTCTCCCGCGATCCGAAGAATGCGGCGCGCACCGGCCTGTTCATCGGCGGGCGCGATGCGGCGATGGCGCTGGATATGCTCGACGTGGCCCGCAAGGCGATGTTCCCGCCCTTCCAAATCTCGGTCTTCGCCGATCCGTCCGGCGCCTTCACCACCGCCGCCGCCATGGTCGCGGTGGTGGAGCGCGCCCTGCGGCGGGCCGGGCTGGACGGCCTCACCGGGCTGGACGTTCAGGTCTATGGCGCGACCGGCGTGGTCGGCGGCATCGCCGGCCTGATCGCCGCGCAGGCCGGCGGCAGGGTCACCCTGGTCAGCCACCGCGGTGTGTCGGCCGTGCAGGGCAAGGCGGAGGAGTTCGGGCGCCGCTATGGCGTGACGCTCTCCTGTGCCGACACGGCGAGCGCCGGCAAGGCGGAGCTTCTGGAGCGTGCGGAGGTCGTTCTGGCCTGCGGCAAGGCGGGCATAACCGTGCTGTCTGCCGAGGATCTGCGTGCGGCCAAGCGCCTGCGGGTGGCGGCCGACATCAACGCCGTGCCGCCGGCCGGGGTCGAGGGCGTCGGCGTGCAGGACGACGGGGTTGCCTTGCCGACCGCATCCGGTGCCGTCGGCATCGGCGCGCTCGCCATCGGCAACGTCAAGTTCAAGGTCCAGCACCATCTGCTGGAGCGGATGCAGACCGGCGGCACCGCCGTCTCCTTCGATTTCCAGGACGCCATGGTCGCGGCGCGGACCATCGCCGGAAAGGCTTCGTGATGCAGGATCGCCCAGCCTGTCGGCCCTGGCCGCCCCGCTCGCCGCTGCCCTGGTCGCCGACGCGGCACGATTGCGGATCGGCATCGACCGGGGTTGCCGGCGCGACCATCGTCGATGGCGGGATCGCCCGGCCCGGCGGGCTGGAGGCCGGACGCCGCATCGCCGAGCTGTGCAAT
>NZ_VUOI01000005.1:200000-238289 GCF_015390205.1 Azospirillum sp. INR13 | reverse complement strand
GTGAGGACGGTCGGCGGGAAGAAGCAGGGCGCAGACGGTCGCCAACCCGCCGCCGACGCCGAGAAGCGCGAAACCCCAGCCCCAGGGCGAGCCTCCCATCGGGCCTCCAAGGCTGCCGGCCTGGTCCAGCACCAGCCCGAACGCCAGCGGCGCGGCGCCGCCGGCGCCGAAGCCGAGGATGGAGCGCACGGCCAGCGCCGCCCCCAGGCTGCCGGGCTCGACCGATTCCGTCATCGCCGTGGACAGGACGGGGGAATCGCCCAGCGCCGAGAAGCCGTAGAGGGCGGCCACCGCCAGCACCAGGACCAGCGGCATCCCGTCCATCCAGCCGATGGTGAAGGAACAGGCCGCACCCAGCAGTCCCATCGCCACCAGAACGGCCCGCCGGCCCAGACGGTCCGACGCCCGTCCCATCAGCAGCGACGACAGGAAGCCCGAAAGATGGATGGCTGCGGCGATCCACAGGCCGCGCATGCCGGCTCCGCCCGAGTTGGCGAGGCTGGCCGTCAGGAAGGCCGGAAGCCAGGCCCACATGCCCAGCAGTTCCCAGCAATGGGTGGTGTAGCCGGCGGTCAGCAGGAAGGACCGGCGGTCGGCCAGGAAGCGGAAGGCGCCGCGCAGCCGCCGTGCGCCGCCGCCGGCGACCAGATTGACGCGTCCGCGCAGTCCCGGCGTGGCGAGCAGCGCCGCCAGCAGCGGTCCCAACCCGCAGGCGATGAAGGCGGCCTCGTAGCCGAACCGCTCCGCCAGCCATGCTGCGACCGCGATGGAGGCGAAATAGCCGAGCGACCCCGCCCCCAGCAGCCAGCCGACCGCCGCACCCCGCCGCGCCGTCGGCACCCCCTGCGCCACCAGCATGATGGAGGGGGCGTAGGTTCCGCCCTGCGTCAGCCCCATCAGCGCGAACAGCAGCAGGCCGCTTTCCGCCGAGCGGGCGAAGAAGGCGAAGGCAAGGCCGGTCAGGGCCGTTGCCCAGCTTGCCCACAGGAAGACGCGCTTGGCGCCCAGGCTGTCGGCGAACCAGGAGGACCCCACCAGCGACAGGGCATAGCCGATGTTGAAGGCGGTCTGGATCGACCCGGCCTCTCCCGCCGACATGCCCCAGGCCTGCATCGCCGGCACGAGCGCGCCGGCATAGACCATGAAGGACAGCGACGTGGCGAAGCGGCTGGCGCACAGCAGCACGAGCCATGTGGAGGAGGGGGCGGAGGAGGGAATGGCTGCGGTCGTCATGGCCCCACCGTCGCGGACCGCCGTGGAAAAGGCAAATTTATTGATTTGATCGAAATCATAAGGAAGGCTGTGGGTATGCGCGGCCTGAACCTCGACCAACTCATCACCTTCGCCACCGTCGTCGAACATGGCGGCTTCACCGAGGCGGCAAGCCGGCTCGGCCTGACCCAGCCGGCGGTCAGCATGCAGATCCGCAATCTGGAGGAACGCTTCGGCGTGCGGCTGGTGGAGCGGGTCGGCAAGCGCGCCCTGCCGACGGCGGCCGGCCGCGATTTGCTGCCCTTCATCCGCCGCATCCGCGACGAGGTGGAGGCGGCATCCGCCGCCATGGGACGCCACCGCACCGGGCAGGCGGGGCGCGTGCGGATCGGCACCGGGGCGACGGCCTGCATCTACCGGCTGCCGCCGATCCTGGCCGCACTGCGTGCCGCCCATCCGGGGCTGGAGATCATCGTCGTCACCGGCAATACGCCCGACATCCTGGACGCGGTGGAAGCCGGGGCGCTGGACCTCGCGCTGGTCACGCTGCCGGCCGTCCGCGCCGGCCTGTCCATCGAACCGGTGTGCAGCGAGGAGCTGGTCTGCGTCGGTCCGCGGATCGGGGATGAGCCGGGGCCGGACGGCATCGCCCCGGCGGTGCTGGCGGACGGGGCGCTGATCCTCTACGAGCGCGGCGGCACCATGCGGGCGGTGATCGACGGCTGGTTCATGGCCGGCGGCGTGCAGCCGCGCCCGTCCATGGAACTCGGCAATGTCGAGGCGAACAAGAACCTCGTCGCCGCCGGGCTCGGCCGGTCGATCCTGCCGTCGGTCACCGTCCAGGGACCGGGCGATTGCGACCGCTTCGCAGTCCAATCTCTGTCTCCACCGCTGGTTCGCACGCTAGGGTTGGTTTTGCGGCGTGACAAAGTGCCCGATCCCGGCGTGCGGGCAATGGTCAGGGCCATTACAGATATGCGGTATTGATAAAGATAAAATTGATCGCGTCTGCAATCATCAGTCCTATTTCCTTTGGAGGGTTTACAGGGGCTTTCGGTCTTGCGCACTCTCGTCTACTGAGACTTTCGTTTTTCTTGAGCGCCTATGACCAAGCCGCAGTCTCTCCCGGACGAGCCCGCGACCAGCCGGATGGGGGGCGGGGCGGGTCCGGATGCCCAACCGAACGCTTCCCCGAACACTCGGCCGACCGCCCAACCGGTTACCGCTCCCGATGCGCAGCTGGCGGCGCGCGTGGAAGAGCTGGAGCGGGAAAACGCGCGGCTGAGCGCCGCCCTCGCCACCGCCTGCACCGGCTGCGACGACCTGCTGACGGTCAATGCGCTCAACGAGGATCTGCGCACCGCCTTCGATGCCCTGGAGCACAGCCGCGCCGCCCATGCCGACAGCGAAAGGCGGCTGCGCGCCATCCTGGACAGCGCCGTCGGCCACGCCATCCTGACCTTATCGCCGGACGGCAGGGTGACCAGTTGGAATCCCGGATCCGTCCGCATCCTGGGCTGGACGGAGGAAGAGGCGCAGGGCCGCCCGGTCGACTTCCTCTTCCCGCCGGAGGATGTCGTGGCCGGCATTCCCGACGCGCTGAGGCTGCGGGCGCTGGCCGAAGGGCGCATCCAGGAGGAGCGTGCCTTCCGCCGCCGCGACGGCTCCGTGGTCTGGGGGGCGCTGACCATCCTGCCGCTGCAGGGCGACGAAGAGGGTTACCTGTGGATCCTGCACGACCGCTCCGACGAGCGGCGGATGGAGGAGGCCATCGCCGATGCGCGCAAGCGTGCCAGCGACATCCTGGACAGCATCGACGAGGCGCTGGTGGCGCTCGACCGCGATTACCGGGTGATCTACCAGAACCGGCGGTCCGAGCAAATCGGCCATCAGCCGCTGTCGGCGATGCGGGGCCGCCGACTGTGGGAAATCTGGCCCCAGCTCGCCGGCTCCGACCTGGAGGCGCTGTGCCGCAAGACCATGACGGAGCGGGTGCCGACCAGCATGGAGAAACGCCTGGACGGCGAGGACACCACGCGGTGGCTGGAGATCCGCATCCTGCCGACGGCGGAGGGGGTGGGCTGCTTCTCCCGCGACATCACCATGCGCAAGCGCGCGGAGGAGGAGGCGCGCGCCTCGCACGAGCGGGCGGTGATGATCCTGGAGAGCATCAGCGACGCCTTCTATGCCGTCGATCACGACTGGCGCTTCACCTACATCAACCGCAAGGCCGAACAGCTCTGGAGCCGGTCGCGCGACACGCTGCTGGGCCGCCGCCTCTGGGACGTGTTTCCCAAAGCGTTGGGCAGCGAGTCGCTGGAGGCGCAGAAGCAGGCGGTGCGCGAAGGGCGGGAGTTGACCGTGGAGGTGCTGTCCCCCGTGCTGGGCTACTGGGTGGAGGTCAACATCTATCCCAGCGCCGACGGGCTGTCGGTCTATTTCCGCGACATCACCGCCCGCCGGCAGGCGCAGCAGGCGCTGATGCAGGCGAAGGAGACGGCGGAGGCGGCCGACCACGCAAAAGGCAAGTTCCTGGCCGCCGCCAGCCACGACCTGCGCCAGCCGCTTCAGGCGCTGATGCTGTTCGTCGACGTGCTGAAACCCCATGTGCAGGGCAGCCAGGGCGCCAACGCGCTGATGCATCTCGGCCGCGGGCTGGACGCGCTGAAGGAGCTGCTCGACAGCCTCTTGGACATGTCGCGGCTCGATGCCGGGGTGGTGCAGCCGAACATCGAGAGTGTCCCGATGGTCCCGCTGTTCGACCACATCGCCGCCTCCTACCGGCCGGTCGCGGCGGCCAAGGGGCTGGAGCTGCATGTCCTGTCCTGCAACGCCTCCGCCCGCACCGACCGCACGCTGCTGACGCGCATGGTGCGCAATCTGGTGGAGAACGCGCTGCGCTACACCGAGAGCGGCCGGATCGACATCGAATGCCGGCAGGCCGGCGGCCGCCTGCTGATCGAGGTGCGCGACACCGGCATCGGCATCCCGCCCGACCATCTGGAACGCATCTGGGAGGAATTCCATCAGGTCGGCAATCCGGAACGCGACCGCAACCGCGGCCTCGGCCTCGGACTTGCCATCGTGCGGCGGCTGTCGCAGCTGCTGAACCACCCCGTGGACGTCCAGTCGAAGCCGGGGCAGGGGACCAGCTTCGTCATCGCCCTGCCGCTCGGCCGGACCGTCGAGCGTCCGCTCAGCCCGGCGGAAGCGGCGACGACCGGCCACGGCCGCTTCGCCGTGGTGGTGGATGACGACGCCATCGTGCTTCTGGGACTGGAGACGATCTTCCGCGAATGGGGCTATGAGGTGCTGGTCGCCGGTTCGGCCGAAAAGGCGGTGGAGGCGCTGCGCCGCAGCGGCCGCCGTCCCGATCTGGTCGTCGCCGACTACCGCCTGCGCGAAGGCCGCTTCGGGACGGACGCCGTCGCCGGCATCCGCGCGCTGTTCGAGGAGGCGGGCGGCCCGCCGGTTCCGGGCCTGATCCTGACCGGCGAGACCGGCCCCGAGTGCGAACGCGACGCCGCCGCCCATGGGCTGGGCATCATCCACAAGCCGGTGACCCCGCGCCAGCTCAGCCATGCGCTCGGCGAACTGCTGGGGTTGCAGTGACCGGGCCTGCGCCCTTCCTCGCCGTCCGGAAGGGCGATGCATCTGCTGCACCGGCGGCGCCCCGCCGGAGCGTAAGTGCCCTCAGCCCTGCTCGATCAGGTCGGCGCAGGCGTTCACCGCGGCGGCGGCGTAGGGGCGGATGCGTGGCGGGATCTGCGACGGGTTGATGCCCGGGCCGAGGATGCCGACGCCGACCGGCTTCATGAACTGAAGCTGCAGGTCGATCAGGCTGCGGATCACCGCATGGCCCATGACGTTGCCATGTTCGGTCTCGCCCCGCTCGATGATGCCCAGCGCCACCGCGCCGGCGACGTCGTCGCGCATCAGCAGGCGCTTGATCGCCAAGGGCTTTTCCATCGAGCCGGGGACCCAAACCTCCGCGACGATGCCGAGGCCGCGGCGGGCGGCGACCGCCCGCGCCTCGTCCAGCATCTCTTCCCCTTCCTTGCGGTGGAACCGTCCGAGCACGATGCCGATGTTGCTCACCCTCTGTCTCTCCCCTGATTGGCGGCCTGAAGTCCGGCGGTCTGAAGTATTGCGGTCTGAACCTGCGCCCAAACTGTCGCGTCGCCGCGCAAAGCGCAAGGGCCGTCACCTGTTCGAACAGGGCTATCGCATATGGGTTTCAATCGTAGAAAAAGGCCCCTCTCCCCTTGCGGGAGAGGGGTTGGGGTGAGGGGCGCAAATCTAACGGTTCCAATGGCCTGTGGCCGCCGCACCCCTCATCCCAACCCGCGGGTCGGCAAAACGCCGTCGGCGTTTGGCCGATCCCGCCCCGCAAGGGGAGAAGGGCATCTGAAGCGCAACGCCGTTGCTTGAATGCCCATACGCGATTGCCTTGCCTGTTCGAAAATTTCTGCCGACCCTTCAAAGGTTTCACGCCCCATTTTCATGGGCGGCCCGTCTTCCGCCGCATTGCATCAAGGCTTTGGCGAAGGATAACCGTTCGCGGTCAAGGTCCGGCTTTGCATAGGGTTCGTTCCCAACTGCGGCAGGCCGTCGCAGCGTGCTACAAATCGGTACAAATTGCTCGCCGCCGCTTGTGTTGCGACCATGTAGTAATGGGTGGGTATGGCGCGCAGCCGGTCCCGGCCTGAAGGGCGGCGCGGCCGTAACAGATCGGTCAGGCGAATCCGGAACGGCAATCATGTTGAAGGGTGCGATCGAATACGCGCCGTCGACCTTCGAGGAACGGGGGGCCGCGGTGGCCTTCACCACGCCGCTGCTGTCGCAGACCCGCGTGCGCCGCGGCGAACGGTCCAAGCTGGAGGTGCTGATCCCCAGCCTGTCGCAGGGCATGGGCATCTATGTGGTCGCCTGGAAATCGGTGCCCGACATGGTGTCGATGACCATGCACGACCGCTATCTCCATGACCTGATCGTGAAGGAGGACGCCTGTTCGCCCCACGAGATCCGCCGGGCGACGCTGAAGGCGGCGCGGCGCGGGCTGGCCGGGCCGAAGGCGGCGCAGGCTGCCCGCCATGCGCTGGAGGAGGACGAGGAGCAGAGCACCCTCACCCATTACCTGCTGATCCTGTCGATCCTGAAGGCGGTCGGGCTGGAATCGCCGGAGATGCTGAAGGCCGGCATCGACACCGACGAAGGGCAGCGGCTGACCCGCCAGCTGATGACCCGCGCGGCGGAAAGCCTGCGGATGGACGCGACCCTGCTCTATTCCCGGCTGGCCGACGTCGCCGCGGTCGCCGCCCCGGTCGGGCTGGCGCGCTCGCCCAAGCCCGGCCGGCTGGTGCGCGGACTGATGGATTTGAAGGGCTTCCGCGACAGCCTGACCGACTGGGCGCGCGAGGTGCCGGGCGACGCCGCCCCGGTCGCCGCCTTCTGCGCGGAGGTGGCGCAGCACACCATCGCCATCGGCGACAAGGTTCTGGGCGACTTCCACCGCCGCATCGAGGCGATCGGCCCGCTGATGCGCGACTGGGACGTCGAGATCGTCCGCGTGCGCGCCCAGGCGGGGCGGATGGCGTGGCTGCTCGACGGCTGGAGCCACATCACCGGGGCCTGGGAGGTGGCGCAGACCGAGGACCACCACCAGCAGGCCGCGACCGTCAACGACCTGTTCCGCATCCTGCCCCTGCTGCCGAGGAAGGAGTCCAGCCGCGACTTCGTAGAGGATTCCAAGCAGGTGAGGCTGGCCCAGCGCCGCTCCGTCCGCATGCTGGAGGACTGGCGCACGGGCCATATGGACATGGACGCCATCCGCCGGATCGAGGCGGTGAAAGCGCGCTCGCCATGACCGAAGCGGCGGACGGAAGCGGACAGGGCAAGGTCGTCCGCCTGCCGGGGCTGGAAAGCCGGCTGTTCGACATCCCCGAGGACAAGTTCATCGAGGTCGTCCGCCTGCTGGAGCGGGTGCGCGACCATCCCGACGTGCGCCAGACCTTCGCCGCCATCCGCCCGCGGCTGGTCCAGGTGCGGCCCGGCCGCCGGCCGACGATGAAGCGCGTCCTGTGCATGCCGTTCGAGGATGTGCTGGAGAGCTTCAGCGGGGTCGACGTTCCGCTGGGCCGCATCGAGCGGCGGGTGATCGAACCGGTCTGGCGGCTGGTGACGGAATGCGGCGACACCGCCCTGATCGACCAGCTCGACCGGCAGGTGCAGGAAACCGCGCCCGGCAACATCAACGCGCTGCGCAACATCGGGCGCCGGCTGTGGCCGATGGCCGCCCAAGCCATTCGGGGGGCGGTGGAGCAGGACGGTTCGCGCCAGATGGTGTGGCGGCTGCTTCACGGCGACGAGGAGCTGCGGCGGCAGGTTCTGGACGTCGCCGCCTTCCTGGACATCGGCCTGACGGTGGAGGCGCTGAAGGACGTGCTGGCGCCCAAGCCGCTGCCGGCGCTGGACGACCGCCATGTGGAAGCCATCGAGCAGGCGGCCCAGGCGGCGGCGCGCCAATCGCCGACGCTGGTCTGTTACCTGCTGCTGGTCGCCGCCTCCCGCATGGCGAACCCGGCCGACCTTCTGACCGTGCTGAACGACATCGACCTCGGCAAGGCGCGGCGGGAGCAGCCGGTGATCTTCGCCCAGCTGAGCGGGCTGGTGGTCACCAACCTGGAGGAGCGGAGCGCCCGCCTGGACGGGAACGTCCATGGCAAGGGCGACGGGGCCGGCGGGGCTGCCGTCGCCATCGCTCCGGAGGAGACCATCGCCATCGCCGAACGGCTGGTCGCCAGCGTCAACACCACCTCCGCCGTCATGGATTTCCTGGCCGAGCCGGTCTATCGCGAGCGGCTGGACGCGGTGAAGGCGGCGGTGCGGACCATGGTGACCGGCAGCGTTCTGGACACGGCGCCTCGGGGCATCCTGACCGCGGTTGCGGCCCCCGCCGCCAGTGGCCGGCCGGTTGCCGTGGACGACGATGCCCAGACCGCGGCGGAGGACCATGCCCGCGCCTTGCGCCGGTGCGAGGGGCTGGCCGACGCGCTCGGCCTGCACCAGCCGCTGAAGGACGCCATGGCGTCGATGGAAAAGGGCCTGTTGGAGCGGGCGCAGGCGCTGCTGGCGCAGTATCCCAGGGCCGCCGGCGACCCGGACGATGCGGAGACGGCGGAGATCAACCTGTTCTACGCCCTGCGCCTGCTGGAAATGGTCGCCGGCCCGGCCAAGGCCGACCGGCTCCGCACCGCCATCATGGCCGCGACAGGCGAGTTTGGAGAGGGGTAGGGGGCACCTGCTTCCCCCTCTCCCCCCCGCTCACGCGCAAACTTCGTTTGCGCTGACGCGACAGGCGGACCTTTGGTCCGCCGATAGCGGGGAGAGGGTCGGGGTGAGGGGGAGGCATAGGGTGGAGTTGGTGGCGAGCGGAGAGTGCGCGATGCTTGAAAATCTTCGCAGCGCGACCCCCTCACCCTAACCCTCTCCCCGGGGGGGAGAGGGGACTCTATCCGGGAGAGGGCGCCTTCTCACGAGGTCGCCGGCAAGGCGTCGCGCGCCTCCTCCTCGTCGGCGTAGCGGCGGGCCAGGACGGCGCCGACCATCAGCTGGATCTGGTGGAACACCATCACCGGCAACAGCACCAGACCGGCGGTGGCCGGGGCGAACAGCACGCCGGCCATCGGCACGCCGCTGACCAGCGACTTCTTCGAGCCGCAGAAGACGATCACCGCCTCGTCCGCGCGGGAGAAGCCCAGGCGGCGGCTGAGCAGCGTCGTGCCGACCAGGAAGAACGCCAGGATGGCGCAGTCGATCAGCACCACCATGCCCAGCGCCGCCGGGGGCACCTGATGCCACAGCCCGTTCACCACCGCCTCGCTGAAGGCGATGTAGACGACCAGCAGGATCGATCCGCGTCGGTGAACTTCAGCATCGCCTTGTGCCGCGCCGCCCAGGCGCCGACCCAGCGCCGCAGCAGCTGTCCGGCGACGAAGGGCAGCAGGAGCTGCGCCGCGATGGTCTGCAGCGTGTCCAGCGACAGCGCGCCTCCCTGCACGTTCAGGAACAGCGCCACCAGCAGCGGCGTCATCAGGATGCCGGAGATGTTGGACAGAGTGGAACTGCACACCGCCGCCGCGACGTTGCCCCGCGCCATCGAGGTGAAGGCGATGGAGGACTGGACGGTGGAGGGCAGCAGGCAGAGGAACTGCACCCCGACCGCCAGGGCCGGCGGCAGCAGGCTGTGCGGCAGCGTCGCCGCCACCGCCCAGCCGATCAGCGGGAAGGCGACGAAGGTCAGGCTGAAGATCAGCAGGTGCAGGCGCCAGTGCGCCATGCCCGCCACCACCTCCTCCCGCGGCAGACGGGCGCCGTGCAGGAAGAACAGCAGAGCGATGGCCGCTTCCGCCAGGTAATGCACCCCCTGGGCGAACTGGCCCTGCACCGGCAACACGGTCGCCAGACCGACGGTCGCCACCAGGGCGATGGTGAAGCCGTCCATGTTCGGGCGCGGTACGCGGATCATCGTCACAAGGCTCCTTCGCAGCGTCCTCAGGTATACGGTATCCAGAAATTAGCCCCGCACCGCAGCAACATGAAAGCGCGACCACGCCGCACCCAGTCCGGAGGCGCGCATGGCAGCCTTGAAACGATTGCCTTTTTCGCCGTGTTTCCACGATGCGGCAGTGTATACGCAGCGGCGGATGGGCCTTAATCCCTTGAGGAAATGCTGGTTTTCACAGCCTTCAGCTACCCCTTGCCACCCGCCGCGCCATACGGTAACGTATGGTCAAAGAACGGATGATTTCCCAGGGGAGCGATACGCCATGCTGTCCAACCAGTACCCCAGCCTGAATTTCGACCTCGGCGAGTCGGCCGACATGCTGCGCGATTCGGTGCGCAGCTTCGCCGCCAACGAGATCGCCCCCCGCGCCGCCGAGATCGACCATACCAACGAGTTCCCGAACGAGCTGTGGCGCAAGATGGGCGACCTCGGCATCCTCGGCGTGACGGTGGAGGAGGAGTATGGCGGCGCCGGCATGGGCTATCTGGAGCATGTCGTGGCGATGGAGGAGGTGTCGCGCGCCTCGGCCTCGGTGGGGCTCAGCTACGGCGCCCATTCGAACCTCTGCGTCAACCAGATCCGCAAGAACGGCACCGAGGAGCAGAAGCGCCGCTACCTGCCCAAGCTGATCTCCGGCGAGCATATCGGTGCCTTGGCGATGTCGGAGCCGAACGCCGGGTCCGACGTGGTGTCGATGAAGCTGCGGGCCGAGAAGAAGGGCGACCGCTATGTGCTCAACGGCACCAAGATGTGGATCACCAACGGCCCCGACGCCGACACGCTGGTGATCTACGCCAAGACCGACATCAACGCCGGCCCGCGCGGCATCACCGCCTTCCTGGTCGAGAAGGGCTTCAAGGGCTTCTCGGTGGCGCAGAAGCTGGACAAGCTGGGCATGCGCGGCTCCAACACCGGCGAGCTGGTGTTCGAGGACTGCGAGGTGCCGGTGGAGAACATCCTGGGCGGCGTCGGCCGCGGCGTGAACGTGCTGATGTCGGGCCTGGATTACGAGCGCGCGGTGCTGTCGGGCGGTCCGCTCGGCATCATGCAGGCCTGCATGGACGTGGTGATCCCCTATGTCCACGACCGCAAGCAGTTCGGCCAGTCCATCGGCGAGTTCCAGCTGATGCAGGGCAAGCTGGCCGACATGTACACGATCATGAACGCCGCCAAGGCCTATGTGTACGCCGTGGCCAAGGCCTGCGACCGCGGCGAGACCACCCGCAAGGACGCCGCCGCCGCCATCCTGTTCTCCGCCGAAAAGGCGACCTGGATGGCGTTGGAGGCCATTCAAACACTGGGGGGCAACGGCTACATCAATGAGTACCCGACCGGCCGCCTGCTGCGCGACGCCAAGCTCTACGAGATCGGCGCCGGGACCAGCGAGATCCGCCGCATGCTGATCGGGCGCGAACTGTTCAAAGAGACGGCGTAAGGCCGTACCGAAAAGATCGAGGGAAAGGGACCGACCACCATGACCGACAGCATCGTCATCGCCGCCGCCGTCCGCACGCCGATGGGCGGCTTCCAGGGCGACCTCATGGGCCTGACCGGGCCGCAGCTTGGTGCCGTCGCCATCCAGGCGGCACTGGAACGCTCGGGCTTGGCTGGGGACGCGGTGGACGAGGTGTTCATGGGCAACGTGCTGTCGGCCGGTCTGGGCCAGGCCCCGGCGCGTCAGGCGGCGCTCGGTGCCGGGCTGCCGAAGGGCGTCGGCTGCACCACTATCTCGAAGGTTTGCGGATCCGGCATGCGGGCGGTGATGTTCGCCCATGACGTCATCAAGGCCGGCTCGGCCAGGGTCGTGGTGGCCGGCGGCATGGAGAGCATGTCGAACGCCCCCTACCTCTTGGACCGCGCCCGCGCCGGCTATCGCATGGGCCACGGCAAGGTGCTGGACCACATGTTCTTCGACGGTCTGGAGGACGCCTACGAGAAGGGCCGCCTGATGGGCACCTTCGCCGAGGAATGCGCGACCAGCTACAACTTCACCCGCGAGGCGCAGGACAACTACGCCATCGAGAGCCTGACCCGCGCCCGCAAGGCGGTGGAGGACGGCTCCTTCAAGGCGGAGATTGCGCCGGTTCTGGTCAAGGGCCGCAAGGGCGACACGCTGGTCGACACCGACGAGCAGCCGGGCAAGGGCGATCCCAAGAAGATCCCGACGCTGAAGCCGGCCTTCGCCAAGGACGGCACGGTGACGGCGGCCAATGCCTCGTCGATCTCCGACGGCGGCGCGGCGCTGATCGTCACCACCCGCAGCGAGGCCGAGAAGCGCGGCCTGCGCGTGATCGCCGAGATCAAGGGGCATTCCAACCACGCCCAGCAGCCGGCGCTGTTCACGACGGCTCCGGTCGGTGCGATGCAGAAGCTGTTCGAGAAGGTGGGTTGGTCGGCCCGCGACGTCGACCTGTTCGAGATCAACGAGGCGTTCGCCGTGGTGACCATGGCGGCGATGCGCGACCTGGACCTGCCGCACGACAAGGTGAACGTGCATGGCGGCGCCTGTGCGCTGGGGCACCCGATCGGGGCTTCGGGGGCGCGCATCCTCGTGACGCTGCTGGCGGCGCTGGAGAAGTACGACCTGAAGCGGGGTGTGGCGTCGCTGTGCATTGGTGGCGGTGAGGCTACGGCGATTGCGGTGGAGCGGGTGTAAGGGGCAGTTAGACCCCCACCCTGACCCTCCCCCGCTGGGCGGGGGAGGGACTGCCGCCGCTCTTCCGCCCAAGCACTGGTCCCCCGCCCAGCGGGGGAGGGTTAGGGTGGGGGGTAGCGCCACCAACAAAAACCATCGCCCGAGGAAACGCCCGATGCACCTGACCGAAGAACAGACCATGGTCCGCGACATGGCCCGCGCTTTCGCGCAGGACCGGCTCGCCCCGACCGCCGCCGAGCGCGACCGCAGCGGCGCTTTCCCCAAGGCGGAACTCGCCGAGATGGGCGAACTCGGCCTGATGGGCATGCTGGTGCCGGAGGAGTTCGGCGGCGCCGCCACCGACCATGTCGCCTACGCGCTTGCCATCGAGGAGATCGCCGCCGGTGACGGCGCCGTCTCCACCATCATGAGCGTGCACAACTCGGTCGGCTGCATGCCGATCCTGAAGTTCGGTACGGATGCCCAGAAGGACCGCTTCCTCAAGCCGATGGCGCGCGGCGAGATGCTGGGCGCCTTCTGCCTGACCGAACCGCAGGCGGGCTCCGACGCCTCGGCGATCAAGACCCGCGCGCGGCGCGACGGCGATTACTGGGTGCTGAACGGCACCAAGCAGTTCATCACGTCGGGCTCGCAGGCCGACGTCGCCATCGTCTTCGCGGTGACCGATCCGGCGGCGGGGAAGAAGGGCCTCAGCGCCTTCATCGTGCCGACCGACACGCCGGGTTATCAGGTGGCGCGGACGGAGGAGAAGCTGGGCCAGCACTGCTCCGACACCTGCCAGATCGTCTTCGAGGAGTGCCGGGTTCCGGCCGAGCTGATGCTCGGGGCCGAAGGGGCGGGCTATAGGGTTGCGCTGGCGAACCTGGAAGGCGGGCGCATCGGCATCGCGTCGCAGTCGGTCGGCATGGCGCGGGCGGCGCTGGACCACGCCATCCGCTACGCCCAGGAACGCCAGAGCATGGGCGTGCCGATCATTCAGCATCAAGCCATCGCCTTCCGCCTCGCCGACATGGCGACACGGGTGGAAGCGGCGCGGCAGATGGTGCTGCATGCCGCGTCCTTGCGCGACGCCGGGGTGCCCTGCATGAAGGAGGCGGCGATGGCCAAGCTGTTCGCCTCGGAGATCGCGGAGAAGGTCTGCTCCGACGCCATCCAGATCCATGGCGGCTATGGCTACCTCAACGATTTCCCGGTCGAGCGCATCTATCGCGACGTCCGGGTCTGCCAGATCTACGAGGGCACCAGCGACATCCAGCGGCTGGTCATCAGCCGCGCGCTTGTTCAGTAACACAGTCTGCAATCAAGACCGCCAAACCGGGAGGAAGACGGCATGACCGTCCTGAAGAGCGCCCTGAACGCGCGCTCCGCCGAGTTCCAGGCCAACGCCGACGCCATGCAGGTTCTGGTCGACGATCTGCGCCGGAAGGTCGCCGCCATCCAGCAGGGCGGCGGGGCGAAGGCGCGCGACAAGCACCTCGCCCGCGGCAAGCTGCTGCCGCGCGAGCGCATCCGCCAGCTGCTCGACGTCGGCTCGCCCTTCCTTGAGCTGTCGCAGCTGGCCGCCGACGGCGTCTATGCCGAGGACATCCCGTCCGCCGGCATCATCGCCGGCATCGGCAGCGTCGCCGGGCAGGAGTGCATGATCGTCGCCAACGACGCGACGGTGAAGGGCGGCACCTATTACCCGCTGACGGTCAAGAAGCATTTGCGGGCGCAGGAGATCGCCCAGCAGAACAACCTGCCCTGCATCTATCTGGTCGACAGCGGCGGGGCCAACCTGCCGAACCAGGACGAGGTCTTCCCCGACCGCGACCATTTCGGCCGCATCTTCTACAACCAGGCCAACATGTCGGCCGAGGGCATCCCGCAGATCGCCGTTGTGATGGGAAGCTGCACCGCCGGCGGCGCCTATGTCCCGGCGATGTCGGACGAGGCGATCATCGTCCGCAACCAGGGCACCATCTTCCTGGGCGGCCCGCCGCTGGTGAAGGCCGCGACCGGCGAGGTGGTGTCGGCCGAGGATCTCGGCGGCGCCGACGTCCATTCCCGCACCTCCGGCGTCACCGACCATTACGCGATGAACGACGCCCACGCGCTGGCGATGGCGCGCCGCGTGGTGTCGAACCTGAACCGGGCCAAGCACATCGACCTCGATCTGCGCGAGCCGGAGGAACCCGCCTTCGATCCGCGTGAACTCTACGGCGTCATCCCCAGCGACGCCCGCAAGCCTTCGACGTGCGCGAGGTGATCGCGCGGGTGGTCGACGGGTCGCGCTTCGACGAGTTCAAGCCGCTCTACGGCACGACGCTGGTGACGGGCTTCGCCCATATCTTCGGCTATCCGGTCGGCATCATCGCCAACAACGGCATCCTGTTCAGCGAATCCGCCCTGAAGGGCGCCCATTTCGTCGAGCTGTGCTGCCAGCGCCGCATCCCGCTGGTGTTCCTGCAGAACATCACCGGCTTCATGGTCGGGCGGAAATACGAGGCCGGCGGCATCGCCAAGGACGGCGCCAAACTGGTCACGGCGGTCGCCTGCGCCAAGGTGCCGAAATTCACCGTCATCATCGGCGGCAGCTATGGCGCCGGCAATTACGGCATGTGCGGCCGCGCCTACAGCCCGCGCTTCATGTGGATGTGGCCGAACGCCCGCATCTCGGTCATGGGCGGCGAGCAGGCGGCGGGCGTGCTGGCCCAGGTCAAGCGCGACGCCATGGAAGCCCAGGGCAAGCCGTGGTCGGCCGAGGACGACGAGGCGCTGAAGGCGCCGATCCGCGCCCAGTTCGAGCGCGAGAGCCACGCCTATTACGCCAGCGCGCGGCTGTGGGACGACGGCATCATCGACCCTGCCGACACCCGCATGGTGCTGGGCCTCGGCCTGTCGGCCTCGCTGAACGCGCCGGTGCCGAAGACGCCCTTCGGCGTCTTCCGGATGTGATGGAGGCGACCATGAGCGACATTCTGCCAAACGATATTCTGGTCGAGGTTGCGGAAAACGGCGTCGCACCGTCACCATGAACCGCGGCGACGTCCACAACGCCTTCAACGAGCAGGTCATCGCCGACCTGACCGCCGCCTTCCGCCGGGTGGGCGAGGATCCGGCGGTGCGCGTCGTGCTGCTGCGCGGGTGGGCAAGAGCTTCTCGGCCGGGGCGGATCTGTCCTGGATGAAGAAGATGGCCGGCTACTCCCACGCGGAGAATCTGGCCGACGCCATGGGCCTCGCCACCATGCTGCGGACGTTGGACGAATGCCCGAAGCCCACGGTCGCCGTGGTGCAGGGGCCGGCCTTCGGCGGCGGCGTCGGGCTGGTTTCGGCCTGCGACATCGCCATCGGGGTGGAGACCGCGACCTTCGCCCTGTCGGAGGTGCGGCTGGGCATCATCCCCGCCGCCATCAGCCCCTATGTCATCGCCGCCATCGGCGAGCGCGCCTGCCGCCGCTATTTCCTGACCGGCGAGCGCTTCGGCGCGGCGGAGGCCCACCGCATCGGCCTGCTGCATGAGCTGACCAATGCCGACGGGCTGGAAGAGACGGTGGCGAAGACGGTGAAGACCCTGATGGACAGCGCGCCCACGGCGGTCACCGCCGCCAAGGAGCTGATCCGCGCCGTCGCCCGCCGGCCGCTGACCGAAGAGGTGGTGCGCGACACGGCGGAGCGCATCGCCCGCCAGCGCGCCAGCGCCGAAGGCAAGGAGGGCGTCGGCGCCTTCCTCGACAAACGCACCCCGTCCTGGCGGAGCTGAACCAATGTCCCAAATGGCCATGTTCGACAAGATCCTGATCGCCAACCGTGGCGAAATCGCCTGCCGGGTCATCCGCACCGCCCGCCGCATGGGCATCAAGACCGTCGCCGTCCATTCGGAGGCCGACGCCAAGGCAATGCATGTCCAGATGGCCGACGAGGCCGTCTGCATCGGCCCGGCCCCGGTCGGCGAAAGCTATCTGCGCGGCGAGGTCATCCTCGACGTGGCAAAGCGGACGGGGGCCCAGGCGATCCATCCCGGCTACGGCTTCCTGTCGGAGAATGCCGGTTTCGCCGCGGCCTGCGCCGAGGCCGGAATCGTCTTCATCGGCCCGCCGATCGAGGCGATCCGCGTCATGGGCTCCAAGGCGGAATCCAAGCGGCTGATGGCGAATGCCGACGTGCCGCTGGTGCCGGGCTATCACGGCACCGACCAGGACTTCGCCACCCTGTCGGCGGAGGCCGAACGCATCGGATATCCGGTGCTGGTCAAGGCGTCGGCCGGCGGCGGCGGCAAGGGCATGCGCGTGGTGCGCGCCGCCAACGAGTTGGCCGACGCGGTGGCCGGCGCCCAGCGCGAGGCCAAGGCGGCCTTCGGCGACGACAGCCTGCTGCTGGAGAAGTATCTCGGCCGGCCGCGCCATGTCGAAATCCAGGTCTTCTGCGACACCCACGGCAACGGCGTCTATCTGTTCGAGCGCGACTGCTCGGTGCAGCGCCGCCACCAGAAGGTGATCGAGGAGGCGCCGGCCCCGAACCTGCCCGACGACCTTCGCCGCCGCATGGGCGAGGCCGCGGTCGCCGCCGCCAAGGCGGTCAACTATGTCGGCGCCGGCACCGTCGAGTTTCTCTATGAGGATGGCGGCTTCTACTTCATCGAGATGAACACCCGCCTGCAGGTGGAGCATCCGGTGACGGAGAAGATCACCGGGCTCGATCTGGTCGAGTGGCAGCTGCGCGTTGCCGCCGGGGCGGAGCTGCCGCTGCGCCAGGACCAGCTGACCCGCCGGGGTCATGCCTTCGAGGCGCGGCTCTATGCCGAGGATCCGCAGCGCGACTTCCTGCCGGCCATCGGCAAGCTGGTCCGCCTGCGCCCGCCGGCCGAGAACGATCACGTCCGCGTCGACACCGGCGTTCGCGAGGGCGATTCGGTGACGATGTATTACGACCCGATGATCGCCAAGCTGATCGTCTGGGACGAGGACCGCGACAGCGCGCTGCGCCGGCTGCGCGTGGCGCTGGCCGAGTATGAGGTGGTCGGCGTCACCACGAATGTCGGCTTCCTCGGCGCCATCGCCGGCCATCCGGCCTTCAAGGCGGTGGAGATCGACACCGGCTTCATCGAGCGCCACCGCGCCGACCTGCTGCCGCCGCCGGCCCCGGTGTCGGACAGGGCGCTGGCCGCCGCGTCCCTGTCGGTGCTGCTGAAGCGCCGGGAGGAGGCCCAGGCGGCGCTCCGCGCCCGGTCGGACCGCTATTCGCCCTGGCTGCTCGCCAATGGCTGGCGGCTGAACGAGGAGAACATTACGACCTGCGCCTGATGGACGGCGACACGGCGCGCGAGGTGACCTTGCATTTCCGCAGCGACGGTTACGAGGTCGCGGTGGACGGCGGCAAGGCGATGCCGGTGACCGGCGTCAGCCTGTCGGACGGCCTGCTGACCGCCACGCTGGACGGAATGCGCACCCGCGCCACCGTGGTACAGCAGGGGCTGGACATCACCGTGCTGATCGACGGAGCGGTGTCCCGCCTGACGCTGGACGACCCCAGCGCCCGCGCGGCGGAGCAGGAGGGCGGCAGCGGCCGTCTGACCGCGCCGATGCCCGGCACCGTGGTCCGCGTGCTGGTCGAAGCCGGCCAGAGCGTCGAGGCCGGCGCGCCGCTGATGCTGCTGGAGGCCATGAAGATGGAGCACACCATCAAGGCCCCGGCCGCCGGCACCGTCAGCGCGGTGAATTTCGCGGCGGGCGATCAGGTGTCGGAAGGCGTCGACCTGCTGGTTCTCGACATCGCGGAGGCGTGACGATGCTGCTGCCGAAATTCGTCCGCATGGTGGAGGTCGGCCCGCGCGACGGCCTCCAGAATGAAAAATCCATGGTGCCGACGGCGGTCAAGGTGGAGCTGGTCGACCGCCTGTCCGACGCCGGGTTGAGTGTGGTGGAGGCGGCCAGCTTCGTCTCGCCCAAATGGGTGCCGCAGATGGGCGACAGCGCCGATGTGCTGGCGGGCATCGCCCGCAAGCCCGGCGTGCGCTATGCCGCCCTCACCCCGAATCTGAAGGGGCTGGAGGGCGCGCTGGCGGCCAAGGCCGACGAGGTGGCGGTGTTCGGCGCCGCGTCGGAAAGCTTCAGCCGGAAGAACATCAACTGTTCCATCGCCGAGAGCCTGGACCGCTTCGCCCCCGTCATGGAGCAGGCCAAGGCGGCGGGCGTGCCGGTTCGTGGCTATGTCAGTTGCGTGCTCGGCTGCCCCTATGAGGGGGAGATCGCGCCGCAGGCGGTGGCCGACGTGGCGGAACGGCTGTTCGCCATGGGCTGCTACGAGATCTCGCTGGGCGACACCATCGGCACCGGCACGCCGACCAAGGCGCAACTGATGATCGCCGCGGTGGCGGAGCGGGTGCCGGTCGACAAGATCGCTGTCCATTTCCACGACACCTATGGGCAGGCGCTGGCCAACATCCTGGCGGCCCTGCAGATGGGGGTGGCGGTGGTGGACAGCTCGGTCGCCGGGCTCGGCGGCTGTCCCTACGCCAAGGGGGCCAGCGGCAACGTGGCGAGCGAGGACGTGCTGTACATGCTGAACGGCCTCGGCATCGAAACCGGGGTGGACCTGGACAAGCTGATCGCGGCCGGTGCGTTCATCAGCGACGCCATCGGCCGCCCCACCGCATCGAAGGTGGCCCGCGCTCGTGGTTGTGCGTGAGGGAATCTTCGGCAACGAAGGGCCGCGCTTTCGAAAGGGAGCGCGGCCCTTTCGTATTCGGGGGTGCCCCTTCGCATCTTGGGCGTCCCACCCCATATAGGGCCGGTCCTCGGCCAGACGTGAACGACCGCCCGTGCGTATTCCTCACCTGAACGACCTGTACGATGCCGGCAGCCGGCTTCTTTTGGAATCGACGGTGCGCGTCGGCGTCACCGGGCTGCGGCGGGCGGGCAAGACCGTCTTCGTCACCGCGCTCGTCGACAATCTGCTGAAGGCCGGGCGGCTTCCCTTCCTCGACGTCATGTCGTCGGGCCGCTTCCAGGCGGCGCGGCTGCGGCCGCAGCCCGACCCGGACGTGCCGCGCTTCGACTTCGAAGGCCATCTCGCCGCGCTGATCGGTCCCGATCCCCATTGGCCGGAGCCGACGCGCGGCATCGGCCAGATGCGCGTCGCCCTGCGCTACCGTCCGGACTCGGCACTGAAGCGGGCGGTGCAGCCGGTGGCGACGCTGAACCTCGACCTCGTCGATTATCCCGGCGAATGGCTGCTCGACCTGCCGCTGCTGCGCCAGAGCTTCGCGGAATGGAGCGCGCTCACCCTGGAGCTTGCCGCCCGGCCGCCGCGCGACGAGCTGTCCGCCTCCTGGCGCGGCTGGCTCGCCACCATCGATCCGATGGCATCGGCGGAGGAGGAGACGGCGCGGCGCGGGGCGGCGCTCTACACCGACTATCTGCACGCCTGCCGGCGGGCGGACACGCTGCTCAGCCTGATCCAGCCCGGCCGCTTCGTCGAGCCGGGCGACATGAAGGACGCGCCGCTGCTGACCTTCTGCCCGCTGCCCCCCGCCCCAGGCCGGCGGGTCGCGGGGCGCGGCAGCCTGTGGGCGCTGATGGAGGAGCGCTACGAGGCCTACAAGACCAACGTCGTCCGCCGCTTCTTCTCCGAACATTTCGCCAAGCTCGACCGCCAGATCGTGCTGATCGACGTGCTTGGCGCGCTGAATGCCGGGCCGGCCGGGATGGCCGACATGAAGCGGGCGCTGGAACTGAGCCTGGAGCCCTTCCGCCATGGTTCCTCCGGCTGGCTCGACTGGCTGCTGGGCACCAAGATCGACCGGGTGCTGTTCGCCGCGACCAAGGCCGACCACATCGCCGCCCACCAGCATGCCCAGCTGCGCGCGCTGCTCGACCGGCTGGTCGGCGATGCCCGCAACGCCATCCGCTTCGAAGGCGCCCAGGTCGAGACGATGGCCATCGCCGCGCTGAAATGCACCGACAGCGTGGTGACCGAGCATGAGGGCCGGCAGCTGCGTTGCGTGCGTGGCGTGCCGGTCGGGCGCGACCGTCCGACCGTGCTGTTCCCCGGCGAGATCCCGGAGGATGCCGAGGCCTTTCCGCCCGGCCGCGACCGCCCCTATAATTTCCTGGCCTTCCGTCCGCCCGACGATCTCGGCCGCGACCCGCGCGGCCTGCCGCACATCCGCGTCGATCAGGCCCTGCAATTCCTGCTGGGGGATTACCTGCTGTGACGGAGCGCGACAGCGACACCCGCAAGGCCGCGAAGGGCTGGGTTCCGCCGATGGAGCTGGAACTGGACCGCGCCGCTCCGGTTTCGGCGGAGGAGGAGACGGCGCTGCTGACCGGATCGGGCGACCCGGCGGAGCTGCTGCCGGCCCCGGCGGCGCCGGTGCGGACGACCCGCCGGCTCGGGCGCTGGCTGTTCGGGGCGCTGGCGGCGCTGGTGGTGGTGGCGCTGGGGTTCGACACCGCCGACCTGCTGAACCGCGCCTTCGCCACCAGTGTTGTGCTGGGCGTGCTGGTGGCGCTGCTGGCCGCGACCGCGGGCATCGCCGCCGTGGCGATGCTGGTGAACGAACTGCTGTCGCTGCGCCGCCTGCGGCGGATCGAGGAATTGCGGGCGGAGGCTGGCAGGCTGGAGGTGGAGGCGCCGGGCGGCCGGGCCGACCGTTTCGCCGGGTCGCTGGTGGCCCTCTACGCCGACCGGCGGGAACTGGCTCCGGCGCTGGCCCGCGTGCGCGACCATGTGACCGACGCCCATGACGAGCATGAGGTGGTGCGGCTGCTGGACCGCGAGGTGTTGGCTCCGCTCGACCGCGCCGCCTATCAGCGGGTCCTGCTCGCCTCGCGCGACACCGCCGTCGCCACCGCGTTGAGCCCGGCGGCGCTGCTGGATTTCGCGGTGGTGCTGTGGCGGAACCTGAAGCTGGTGCGGGAGATCGCCTCCCTCTACGGCGCCCGGCCCGGCTATGTCGGTTCGCTGCGGCTGCTGCGCCGGATGCTCGCCAACATCGCCGTCGCCGGGGTGACGGAAAGCGCCCATCATGTGGCGGTGGAGGCGCTGGGCGGGTCGCTCGCCGCCGCGATCTCCACCCGGATGGGGCAGGGGGTGATCAACGGCCTGCTGACCGCGCGGGTCGGGCTGACCGCCATGCATCTGTGCCGCCCCATCGCCTTCGGCACCGACAACCGCCCCAGCCTGAACCGCATCAGGAAGGAACTGCTGTCGGTGCCCAAGCAGGTGCTGTGACGCGTCAGGCGAGGTCGAAGACCAGAACCTCGGCATCGTCGGCGCGGTCGAGCGTCACCGCCTCCTCATCCGTCAGCGCGGCGCCGTCGCCGGCCTTCAGCAGGGTGCCGTTCAGGTGGACCCGGCCGCGGGCGACCTGAACCCAGCCATGGCGGCCGGGGCGCAGGGTCAGGGTGGCGCTTTCCTCGCCGTCCAGCAGCGCGGCGTACAGGTCGACATCCTGGTGGATGGTGACGCTGCCGTCACGCCCGTCACGCGACCCGACCAGCTTCAGCTTGCCCTGCTTCTGCTCGGCCGGGAAATCCGCCTGCTGGTAGCCGGGGCCAGGTTGTTGGCTTCCGGCAGGATCCAGATCTGGAGGAAATGCACCGGCTCGGTGTCGGAGGCGTTGTACTCGCTGTGGCGGATGCCGCGGCCGGCGCTCATCACCTGGACCTCGCCCGGACGGATCACCGACCCGGTGCCGATGGAGTCCTTGTGCTCCAGCGCGCCGTTCAGCACGTAGGACACGATCTCCATGTTGGCGTGCCCATGGGTGGGAAAGCCGGCGCCGGGGATCACGCGGTCCTCGTTGATGACCCGCAGGGCGCGGAAGCCCATATGGCCGGGGTCGAAGTAATGGCCGAACGAGAAGCCGTGGTTGCTGTTCAGCCAACCCATGTTGGCAACCCCACGCTCGTCGCGATGGCGAATGGTGATCATGATGGAACCCTCCGTTTCGTTGGGGTGTGTGCCCTTGTCTGGAGGGGAATTTGGCACCGGACAGCTTAGGGAACAATCCGGCGGTTTCGCATCAGATCGTTGCGGCTGAAGCTACAATGTCAGCCGGCCAGCGGCACCCCCACCGCAAACACGGTGCCGCGCCCTTCCACCGAGCGCACAGTCACCGGATGCTCCAGCAGCCGCGCCAGCCGTTCGACGATGGCGAGGCCCAGGCCGATGCCCTCGCTGCGGTCGCGGTCGGGGCGGTCGAGCTGGACGAACTCCTCGAAGATGCGCCGGCGGTCGGGTTCGGCGATGCCGCGTCCGGTGTCGTACACCTCGATCCACAGCCTGTCGCCGCGGGTGCGGCAGCCGACAAGCACGCCGCCGGTCTCGGTGTAGCGGATGGCGTTGCCGATCAGGTTGCGGACGATGCGCTCCAACAGCGCCGGGTCGCTGCGCACCACGGCATTGGTCGGGACGGCGCGCAGCCGCAGGCCCTTGGCCTCCGCCAGCCCGGCGAACTCCGCCTCCAGCTGGTCGAGCAGGGGGGAGAGCGGCAGGTCGGCCGGCTTCGGCGTCACCGCGCCGGATTCCAGCTTCGAGATGTCGAGGATCGCGTTCAGCAGGTCGCGCATCGACCGTTGCGCCGCCTTCAGGTCGGTCAGCAGGGCCGCCGCCTTGGCGCTCTGCGGCTGGCGTTCCAGCATGCCGGTGAACATGCCGATGGCCTGGAGCGGCTGCTGCAGGTCGTGGCTGGCATGGGCGAGGAAGCGGGACTTGGCGCGGTGGGCCTGCTCCGCCGCGGATTTGGCGGCGTGCAGTTCGGCCGTGCGTTCGCGCACCTGCTGTTCCAGCGTGGCGTTTGCCCGCTCGATGGTCTCGGCCATGCGCAGGATCTCGGTGAACTGGCGGCGCACCTGCCGGGTCATCGGCCGGAAGATCGCCAGCGCCTCCACCGCCAGGATCAGCAGGGTGATCAGCAGCGCGGCCAACCCCAGCTGGTGCAGGGTGTGGAACCCCTCCTCGCCCTCTTCCTGGTAGAGGGCGACCATCTCCTCCAGCCGATCCAGCAGCGGGCCGAGGGCCTGTGAGGTGATGCGGTCCGCTTCGGCCGGATCGGGCGGCTGGCCGGCGGATGCGGCGGCGATCACCCGGCGCAGGGCGGCGATGTGCCCGGACACCAGCGGGTCCAGCGGGTCGGTGCCGCCATGGAACAGGTCGTTGGGGGGCGGCCCCATCGGCGGGCCTTCCTCCGGCCCGACCCGGCCGCTCAGCCGGCGGTGGGCCGCCTCGAACATGTCGGTGGTCTCGGCCAGCTGGCGGGCGAGGTCGCTGCGCATCACCGGATCGGTGGCGGTCTTCAACTGCTCGACCAGAAGGGCGGTGCGCTGCGACAGCATGCGCTGGCGGCCGGAGACGTTGACGACCTCCAGCATGCGTTCATGCTGGCCGATCACCCCTTCGGTCATGACGAAGCCGGCGAGCGTGCCCAGCGCGATCAGCGTCAGCGCCAGGGCATAGCGCACGGTCATCCAGCGCGCCGTGGTGGTGCCGGTCGGTGTCATGCGCTTTTCCCCTCGGCCGTGATGCCCATTGCCATCCTGGAACGGCATCATCGGGTCATTTGCCGCATCGCGGCAATGGCCGAAGGTAGTGGTGAAGCTATCAAGCCTCGGTGAAGCCGCAAGCCTCCAGCGCCGCCCGCATGTGCGGCGGGATCGGCGCCACCGCACCCACCGGATCGCGCTTCGGGTAGAGCGGCAGCGAGATGGCGCGGGAGTGCAGGTGCAGCGGCTTGCCCTCCGGCCCGCCATATTGCGGGTCGCCGACCAGCGGACAGCCGATGGAGGCGCAATGGACGCGGATCTGGTGGGTGCGGCCGGTGTGCGGCGTCAGCTCCAGCCAGGTCAGCCCGTCGGCCTGCCCGCGCATGACATAGTCGGTCATCGCGGTCTGCCCGTCGGGCGAGCCGACGATGCGCCAGCCGCCGGTCTTGTTGGAGACCTTGGCGAGCGGCAGCTCGATCCGTCCGGACTCCTGCGGCGGCGCTCCGGCGACCACCGCCCAATAGGTCTTATCGACCTTGCCGTTCTGGAACAGGATGCCGATCTTGCGCAGCGCCTTGGCATGGCGGCCGAGGATGAGGCAGCCCGACGTGTCGCGGTCCAGCCGGTGGGCCAGCGACGGCGGCTTGGGGAAGCCGAAGCGCAGCGCGTCGAAATGCCGCTCCAGGTTCGGCCCGCCGGCAGGACCGGCATGGACCGGCAACCCGGCGGGCTTGTCGAGGATCAGCATCAGCCCGTCGCGGTACAGGATGCGGTCTTGGATTTGGGCGGGTGTCACGGGCAATTCATCCCCAGGCGCGGGAAATTAGGAGGTCGATGGCGGCGATGATGCGGTCGCTGTCGGCGGCGAGGGAGCAGACCTTTTCGCCGAGCCGTTCGGTGCGAACCGTCACGGTCTGTAGTGGATGAAGAACCACCGAGCGTCCATCGATTTCAAAGGATGGATTCAATTGAGGATCGATGGGCGGCTCCGCGCGCTTGTCGATCATTGGAATGACGACGCGGCTGCGCGATCTGTCGAACCTTCCCGATTGAATGACAACCACGAACGGAGTCGTCTGACGGCCGGCACCGATGTTTCTATGGACGTCGAACTGGCTCATAAGATGTCATCGACATGCTGGTCCGCGAAAGAGCCATGTTTTTCATCGAAGCGGTTCCAGGCTTCGATCACGTCATCCAGGCGGCGTTCACGGTCCGCCTTCGCCACCTCGTCGGCCAGCAGCTTCTCGACCCGCTCGGACAGGTCGCCGGGGAGGGACTGCGCGCGTTGCAGGATGTCCTCGTCCAGCGACAGTGTGACGTCCCGCTTCGGTGCGCGCCGGTCATAGACACCGTCCATTGGAAAGCCCTCCCCCGATCCTGATGCACTGAAGATAGGCGCCCCCGGTGCCGTCCGGCAAGCGGGCAGCAAAAAGGGCGCGGCGCCTCTCGCAAGGCGCCGCGCCCCCTTCAGACCTTGTGGGTTTTGGAAGCCTTTGTCGGCCGTCATCCCCGCGAAGGCGGGGATCCAGGCGGCTCCGCATCTAAGGTCTTGAAACGGCTGGATTCCCGCCTTCGCGGGAATGACGGCCGAGAGACGTTCATGATGTGATCCGATGCGAATCGGTTCAAACCTCAAGCATCTCTCAGCAGGTCTCGCAAAACTCACAAACTCTCACAGGTCCGGATCAGGCGAGCTTCAACTCCTTGAAGAAGTCGTTGCCCTTGTCGTCGACGATGATGAAGGCCGGGAAGTCCTCCACCTCGATGCGCCAGATGGCTTCCATGCCGAGTTCGGGATACTCGACGCATTCCACCTTCTTGATGCAGTCCTGGGCCAGACGGGCGGCGGCGCCGCCGATGGAGCCGAGATAGAAGCCGCCATGCTGCTTGCAGGCCGCCGTCACTTCCGCGCTGCGGTTGCCTTTGGCCAGCATGACCATCGAGCCGCCCGCCGCCTGGAACTGGTCGACGAAGCTGTCCATGCGGCCGGCCGTGGTCGGCCCGAAGGAGCCCGAGGCGTAGCCTTCCGGCGTCTTGGCCGGGCCGGCGTAATAGATCGGGTGGTTCTTGAAATAATCCGGCAGCGGCTCGCCGGCGTCCAGGCGGGCGCGCAGCTTGGCGTGGGCCAGATCGCGGGCGACGATCAGCGGACCGGTCAGCGACAGGCGGGTGCGGATCGGATACTGGCTCAGCGTGGCGCGGATCTGCTCCATCGGCTGGTTCAGGTCGATCTTCACGACCTCGTCCGACAGATGCTCGCCGCCGATCTCCGGCAGATACTGGGCCGGATCGGTCTCCAACTGCTCCAGGAAGATGCCGTCCTTGGTGATCTTGCCCACCGCCTGACGGTCGGCCGAGCAGGACACGCCGATGCCGATCGGCATCGAGGCGCCGTGGCGCGGCAGGCGGATGACGCGGACGTCGTGGCAGAAATACTTGCCGCCGAACTGGGCGCCGATGCCCATGTTCTGGGTCAGCTTGTGGACCTCGGCCTCCATCGCCAGATCGCGGAAGGCGTGCGCGTCCTCGCCGCCCTCGGTCGGCAGGTTGTCGAGGTAGCGGGCCGAGGCCAGCTTCACCGTCTTCAGGTTCTGCTCCGCCGACAGGCCGCCGATGACGATGGCGAGGTGGTAGGGCGGGCAGGCGGAGGTGCCGAGATAGCGGATCTTGTCTTCCAGGAACTTCAGCAGCCGGTCGGGCGCCAGAACCGACGGCGTGGCCTGATGCAGGAAGGTCTTGTTGGCCGACCCGCCGCCCTTGGCCATGAACAGGAACTTGTAATAGTCCTCGCCCTCGGAATAGATGTCGATCTGCGCCGGCAGGTTGTTCCGGGTGTTCTTCTCCTCATACATGGAGATCGGCGCCAGCTGGCTGTAGCGCAGGTTGCGCTTCAGGTAGGCGTCGCGGGCCCCCTCCGACAGCGCGGTCTCGTCGCCGCCCTTGGTCCAGACGCGGCGGCCCTTCTTGCCCATGATGATGGCGGTGCCGGTGTCCTGGCACATCGGCAGCGTGCCGGCGGCGGCGATGTTGGCGTTCTTCAGCAGGTCGAGCGCCACGAATCGGTCGTTGGCCGACGCCTCCGGATCGTCCAGGATCTTCGCGAGCTGGGCCAGATGGCCCGGACGCAGCAGATGGTTGATGTCGGAGAAGGCAGCCTCGGCCAGCAGGCGCAGACCCTCCGGCTCGACCTTCAGGATCTGCTCGCCGTCGAACTCGACGACCGAGACGTGATCCGAGGTCAGCTTGCGGTAGGTCGTGTCGTCCTTGGCGAGCGGAAACAGGCCGCGGGCTGAGGCGATGTCGTCGGGCATTGGGGCGTTCCTTCGTGACGATCCAACGGCCTCCGCGAAACCGCGCCCGGCCGGGCGCGCGAAGGGGGCAGGCCGCGCTCGGCCCCCCTTATACACCGCTCCCGCGCGGAGACAACCATCGGCGGGACGGAAGGCGGCGCGGCGGTTTGTCGTGGGGAAATGGTGGGGAAGTGGTCGTACCGGTGCGAGGTTAGACCCCCACCTAACCTCCCCCGCTGGGCGGGGGAGGGACTGCCGCCGTACCCTGACAAAGCTCCTGTTCCCCTCTCCCGCCCCGCTCTCGCACAAAGCTATGCTTTGTGCTGACGCGGCAAGCGGACCTTTGGTCCGCTGAGAGCGGGGGAGGGTCAGGGTGGGGGTAAGCTTCGCCCCCTCACGCCGCCCCCTACGCCGCCGCCTTCACATGCCCCTCGACCGCCTCATGGCCGTGGACGGCCGGCTCGGCCGGAGCGCCGACCCAGTCGCCGTGGGCGGGGATTTCCTCGCCCTTCATCACCAGGGTCAGCGGACCCAGGCGGGCGAAGTCGCCGACATGGGTGTCGTACAGCACGGTGGCGCCGGCGCCGATGGTGACGCCGGTGCCCACGCTCACCCGGCCGACCTTCATCACGCGGTCCTCGTACAGGTGGGTCTGCAGGGCCGACAGGGCGTTGATGGCGCAATGGTCGCCGACCGACACGCAGTCGAACTCGGTGATGTCGGTGGTGTCCATGTAGACGCCCTTGCCGAACTTCGTGCCGAAGATGCGCAGCACCCAGGGCAGCATCGGCGTGCCGCGCAGATGGTCGAGCAGCACCTTGCCGGCCAGACCCCAGTAGAGCACGGCCACCGCCTCCGTCCGCATCGCCCACCAGGACCACATCGGCTTCACGGTGGGGGCGTAGCGGCCCATCAGCAGCCATTTCACCAGCGCCACCACCAGCACCATCGCCATCGGGATGGCGACGCTGACTGCCAGGAACTGCCAAAGGAAGGTGCCCCAGCGCCCGTCCAGGATGGCGGGGGCGAAGAACTCCACCGCGAAGGTGCCGAAGGTGATGAACAGCATCGTCGGCATCGACAGGCTGAACGCCTCGAACACGGCGCGGCCGAGACGGCGGGCGCGCGACGGCTCGAAGGTCCAGTTGGCCGACACGTTGTCGAACTTCTGGCGGACCGGCAGCCTGATCGGCGGGCTGCCGAACCAGGTGTCGCCGGCCTGCATCTCGGCGTTGGCCGGCGGCTTGGACTTGATGCCGATCAGCGTGCCGGTCGGGATCGAGGCGCCCGGCGGAACCACGGCGTCATTGCCGACGAACACGCGGGCCTCGGTCATCACCGGCTGGAGATGCATCCAGCCGCGGCGGATGTCCTCGTCGCCCAGCACCACCTCGTCGGCGATGAAGCACTTCTCGCCGATCTCCACCAGATCGTAGCGGCCGGCGAGGTTGGTCGAGATCTCGGCGTCGCGGCCGATCTTCGCCCCCATCAGGCGGTACCAGGCCCGCATGTAGACGGTGGCGTAGAGCGAGCTGAGGGTCTCCAGCATCACCTCTGTCGCCAGGGCGATGATCCATTTGCGGACGTAGAACCAGCTGTGGACCGAATAGGATCCGGCCTCCACCTTCGGCAGCACGACCCAGCGCGCGGCGGCGATCAGCAGGACGGTGAAGGCGACCAGGAACATGGCCGTCGGCCAGGCGATGGCGGGGACATAGAACAGGTAGTTGACCTTGAACAGGCCGCCCATCCAGGCGTCGAGCCGGTCGAACAGGTAGAAGGCCGGGAAGATCGGGATCAGCGCCACCGGCGGCAGGCCGACCAGCGCCACCAGATAGACCAGCGCCTGGGCCGCCCGCTTGAGGACGCCGGCACGCGGAGCCTGGGGCAGGGCGGCGCGGTCGACCATGCCGACCTTGCGGGCGGGCGAGCCGTCCCACGATTCATAGGCGCCGGTGCGGGTGCCGGCGGCGAGCGCGGTCAGGTCGGCCAGCTCGGTGCCGGGAGCGACGACGGCGTCGTGGCCGATCACGCAGGAGGTGCCGATATAGGCGTCGTCGCCGATCTCGATGGTGCCGATCACCAGCTCGTTGCCGATCACCTCGGCATTGGCCAGCTTGACCTTGCCGCCGGTGGAGGCGCCGCGCCCGATGCTGACCAGATCGATGGCGCCGGATTCGAACTCGCCGATCATGGCGTCGGCGCCGATCCTGGCCCCGAGGGCGCGCAGGAGCAGCCGCATCACCGGCGATCCCTGGAACCACTTCAGGTGGACCAGAGCGATGAAGCGCTGGGCCAGCCACCAGCGGTAATAATAGACGCCCCACAGCGGATAGCGGCCCGGCTTGGTCCGGCCGATGATCAGCCATTTCGCCGCGATGGCGATGGCGACGGTCGCGATGTTGATGACGACATAGACGCCGAACATCGTCGTGATCTCGCCCAGCAGCCCGGCATCCTCGCCCGACAGAAGCATGTAGCTGACGAACACGCCCAGCCACTGCACCGTCATCAGCGCCAGGATCACCGGCAGGGCCGCGGCCTGGGCCAGGCCGCACAGCAGGCGGCGGCGCAGCGGCGGCGGCTCGAAGGACAGGTCGGCAGGCTCGGCGCCGCGACCCGCCGGCGCCTTGGCGTCCAGCCGTTCGGCCATCGACCGCAGCGTGCGGGCGCCGTAGACGTCCTGCAGGGTCAGGCTGGCCAGCCCGGCGGTCTCGCGCACCGCCGAGACGAAGCGCGCCGCCAGCAGCGAATGGCCGCCGAGGTCGAGGAAGAAATCGGCCTCCAGCGGGATCGAGTGGCCGGGGAAGACGCGGCGGGCGGCGTCCAGCAGGGCGGCCTCGGTCGGGGTGCGCGGCTCCTCCTGCTCGCCCGCGCCGGCATCCTCGGTCAGGGCCATCGCCTGCAGGGTCTTGCGGTCGGCCTTGCCGGAGGTCAGGCGCGGCAGCTCCGCCACCCGCTCGTAATGCGCCGGCACCATGTAGGCCGGCAGCTGCGCCCGCAGAGCGTCGCGCAGCGCGGTCTTGTCGAGGGACGCCCCCGGCTGCGCCACCAGGAAGGCGACCAGACGGTCGAGCCCGTTGTCGGTGCGCAGGACCACCGTGGCCTGGGCGACGCCGGGCAGGTCGGTCAGCTTCGCCTCGATCTCGCCCAGCTCCAGACGGAAGCCGCGGATCTTCACCTGATCGTCGATGCGGCCATGGAAGCGCAGGTTGCCGTCGGCATCGACGCTGACCGCGTCGCCGGAGCGGTAGAGCAGCGGATCCGGATGTGGGCTTGGCGTACCGGAGCGGAACGGGTTGGCGATGAACTTCTCCGCCGTCAGCTCCGGCCGGCCGAGATAGCCCTGTGCCACGCCGGGGCCGCCGATCAGCAACTCGCCCTGGCTGCCGGCGGCCACCGGCTGCAACGCCTCGTCCACCACATAGCAGGTGTAGTTGGGGATCGGGCGGCCGATGGTGACGGGGGTGTCGGGTAGCACCTCGGCCACCGTGGCGACGACGGTCGCCTCGGTCGGGCCGTAGCTGTTGAACAGGCGCCGGCCCGGGCGGCACCAGCGAGACGCGACCGCCGGCGGGCAGGCCTCGCCGCCCAGGATGACGACGCGCAGCGACGGAACGTCCTTCGGCAGCATCGCCAGAAGGGTGGGCACGGTGTCCAGAACGGTGACGCCGGCGTCGTTCAGCACGTCGGCCAGCCGGTCGGCCTCGTCCAGAACCTGTCGGCTGGCGACCCACAGGGTGGCGCCGGCCAGATAGGGGACGAAAATCTCCTCCAGCGACAGGTCGAAGGCCACCGAGGCGCCCTGGAACGCCACGTCGTCGGCGGTGATGCCGTAGATGCTGTTGGCGGCGCGCAGGTAATGGCAGATGTTGCGATGGCTGATGACGATGCCCTTGGGCTTGCCGGTCGAGCCCGAGGTGTAGATGGCGTAGGCCGGGCTGTCCGGCGTCACCCCGTCGGCGCGCAGGTCGAGCGGACGGTCGTCGTCGCCCAGAACGTCGCCGATGCGCAGAGTCTGCACTGCGGCACCAGCGGCGGCCAGCGTCGCCGCCTTGGCGCCGGTCACCAGATCGATCAGGATCGCCGGGGCGGCGCAGTCGGCCAAGCTGACGGCCACGCGCTCGGCGGGTGCGTCGGCATCGAAGGGCAGATAGGCGGCGCCCGCCTTCAGGATGCCCAGCAGCGCGACATGCAGGTCGAGCGACCGCGCCATCCACAGCCCGACGAAGCAGCCGGGGCCGATGCCGCGCGCCCGCAGGCCGCGGGCAACCCGGTTGGCGCGCGCGTCCAGCTCGGCATAGCTGACGCGCCGGCCTTCATAGACGATGGCCGTGCGGTCCGGATGCGCCGTTGCGGTCGCCTGCGGAATGTCGGGCAGCAGCTCGTCCCGCAACAGGGACGGTTCGATGGTTCCGCTCAACGTCGGCGCCGTTGGAACGGCGGTTTGGGAAGGGGGCGCCGTCGATTGGCCGGCCGGGGAAACGTCGGTCGGGCCGTCGGCCCGCGCAGTCAGCAGAGTCACGCTGTGTCAGCCTTCCAAAGGGAATCAGCGCGGTGGCGCCAGGGGGGACCCGTTCATCGGCTGGTCCCGGCGGTCGGCTGAACGCGGCGATGGGCCGCTCGCATGTTGTGGTGCTTTATGGTTAACGAATGCTTGCCGTCCGGCATGGCGGCAGCCGTACCGATGGGAGATGGCAAGTCTTGGGCTTTCCAAGCGCTGTGCAAGCAACATTCGCCCCAGCCAAAAGAAAGAAGAAGACCTGCCGGCACCGGATACATGCGTATACATGAACGTGCGGACGGCGCTTTCATGATCCTTTGCGGCGTGGTGGTCAAGGGTGTCCTTTTGTATGCCTGCCGATGCGCCTGGGCATGTGTCGGCGCCACCACATGCCGGCCGGTGCTCGGGGTGGCGGCACATGCCCTTTCGTCTGTCGTGTCCAATCCTGCGCTGATGTAGGTCGACCTGCAGCGTCCGGGTCATTCGGCTTCTGCATGGCTGCAGCTACCTGGGCTCCGGTTCCGCCGCCCATTTTCATGATGGACGTCATCAAAAAAGCTATTCATTATGATCGTCATTAAAAATGGGCCGATGCCGGTGTGGGCCGCAACAGCCATCCGAACGACAGGAGAGGGACATGAGCATTTCGACGGACATGAGCGGGCGGGTCGCGCTGGTCACGGGCGGCACCTCCGGCATCGGGCGGGCGGCGGCGCTTGCCTTCGGCGGGGCGGGGGCGACCGTCATCGTCACCGGCCGGCGCGAGGCGGAGGGGCTGGAAACGGTGGAGATGATCGACCGTGCCGGGGGGATCGGGCAATTCCTGGCGGCCGATGTCGCCGATGCGGCACAGGTGGCAACCCTGTTCGAGCGGATCGAGCGCGACCATGGCCGTCTCGACGCCGCCTTCAACAACGCCGGCATCCATGAGGTTGGCCGGTGACCGAGATGGAGGAGGCCGCGTTCGACCGTATCCTGACCGTCAACGTGAAAGGCGTTTGGCTCTGCCTGAAGCATGAGCTGACGATCATGCGACGGCAGGGGCGCGGCGCTATCGTCAACACCGGTTCGGTTCTGGGCCAGATCGGCATGGCCGCAACGCCGCCTATTCCGCCAGCAAGGCGGCGGTGGAGGGGTTGACCCGCACCGCCGCCATCGAAGTCGCGGCCTCGGGCATCCGCGTCAATGCCATCTGCCCGGCGATCATCCAGACGCCGATGACCCAGGCCTCCTTCGGCGGAGCCGAGCGGGTCGAGGCTGCGCTGGGTCCGCTCCATCCCGTCGGCCGCGTCGGCCGTCCGGAGGAAGTCGCCGCAGCCGTTCTCTGGCTCTGCTCCGACGCCGCCGGCTTCGTCACCGGCCAGTCGATCAACATCGACGGCGGCGTCACCGCCCGATAAGCGCCCGCAGATCGAACGGATCACTGGAGATATCGGCCGATGCTGTCCGCTCCTCTCGCCGCAGCCCTCGGGCGCCGGGACATCCATTACGGTTGGGTCGTCGTCGGCGTCACCTTCCTGTCCATGCTGGTGTCGGCGGGCGCGGTCGGCGCCCCCGGCGTCCTGCTGTTGCCCCTCCAGCGGGAGTTCGGCTGGGATACCGCCGATATCTCCACCGCGATGGCGATCCGCCTGCTGCTGTTCGGGCTGATGGGCCCCTTCGCCGCCGCGATGATCAACCGCTTCGGCGTCCGGCGCATGGTGCTGTCCTCCCTGGCCCTGGTCGGCGGTGGACTCCTCGCCTCGCTGGGAATGCGCGAGGTTTGGCAACTGATTGTGCTCTGGGGCTTCGTCGTCGGCTTCGGCACCGGCCTGACCGCCATGGTGCTGGGCGCCACCGTCGCCACGCGCTGGTTCGTCTCCCGGCGGGGGCTGGTGATCGGGCTTCTGACCGCCAGTTCCGCAACCGGGCAACTGGTCTTCATGCCGCTGCTGTCGATGCTGACGGCAGCCTATGGCTGGCGCACCGCCATCCTGCTGCTGTGCGGCCTGATCGCCGTGGCCGCCCTGGCGATGCTGGCCCTGATGCGCGACCGTCCCGCCGATCTCGGCCTGTCCGCCGTCGGCGAGACCGCTGGCACGCCGCCGCCCGCCGCAGCCGGAGCCATCCTGCCGGCGGCGCTGGGGGCGCTGCGCGATGCGGCGGCGACCCGGACCTTCTGGATCCTGTTCGCCACCTTCTTCATCTGCGGTGCCAGCACCAATGGCCTGATCCAGACCCATCTGATCCCGCTCTGCGTCGATTTCAGCGTGCCGGAGGTGCAGGCGGCCGGGCTTCTGGCCCTGATGGGGATCTTCGATTTCGTCGGCACGGTCGGGTCCGGCTGGCTCTCCGACCGCTACGACAATCGCTGGCTGCTGTTCTGGTATTACGGGCTGCGCGGCCTGTCGCTGCTCTATCTGCCCTATTCGGAATTCACCCTCTACGGCCTGTCGGTTTTCGCCGTCTTCTATGGGCTGGACTGGATCGCCACCGTGCCGCCGACCGTGCGCCTGACGGCGGAACGCTTCGGCCGGGAGCGTGCCAACCTCGTCTTCGGCTGGATTTTCGCCGGCCATCAGCTGGGCGCCGCCGTCGCGGCCTTCGGCGCCGGCCTGTCGCGCACCGCCCTGCAGAGCTACCTGCCGGCCTTCGCCGCCGCCGGTGCACTCTGCCTGCTCGCCGCTCTGCTGGTGCCGATGCTGGGCCGCCGCGGCAAGCCGGCCGTCGTCGGTGGATGACGCCTATCCCCCAAGATGCTCCAGCGGCAGGGCGGTACGGTAGCGCACCTGTTTCAATGCGAAGCTGGAGCGGATGCTGGCGACGCCGGGGATGCGGGTCAGGTGCTCTTTCAGGAAGCGCTCGTAGCTGGCGAGGTCCGGCACCACGACCCGCAGCAGGTAATCGGCGTCGCCCGTCATCAGATAGCATTCCAGCACCTCCGGTCGCGCCATCACCGCCGCCTCGAAGCCGTCGAGCCGCGCCTCCACCTGCCGTTCGAGACTGACATTGACGAAGATGTTGACCGGCAGATCGACGGAGGCCGGATCGACCAGCGCCACATACCGGGCGATCACCCCCGCCTCCTCCAGCACCTTGACCCGGCGCAAGCAGGGGGAGGGCGACAGGCCGACCCGCTCCGCAAGTTCGGTGTTGGGCAGGCGGCCATCCTGCTGAAGAGCGGCCAGGATCTTGCGATCGATACGGTCGAGGGGATGTTTTGGCATCAGATGCCGCTTCCTGGGATGTCTTGGCATCCGATGCTAAAGCGGAGCCGCGGCCGACGCCAGTTCGCAAGCATATGCCGGATCACAAATGATAGGCTGATTCAATCGTAACTTCTATCCGGGAGCAGACCCATGACCGCGACCCAGCCGTCCTCCGCCGATCTCGCCTGCCTGGCGGAGCTGGAGCGCAAGGTCCTCTGGCTCGCCTCCTGGACCATCCACAACGCCAACCATGTCCGCCCCAACCTGGACGGGCTGAAGATCGGCGGCCATCAGGCTTCCAGCGCCTCGATGTCCACCATCATGACGGCGCTCTACTTCTCGGCCCTGCGGCCGGAGGACCGGGTGGCGGTGAAGCCCCATGCCAGCCCGATCTTCCACGCCATCCAATATCTGCTGGGCAACCAGACGCAGGAGAAGCTGGAGAATTTCCGCGGCTACAAGGGCGCCCAGTCCTACCCGTCCCGCACCAAGGACGAGGACGACGTCGATTTCTCCACCGGCTCGGTCGGGTTGGGCGTGGCGCAGACTCTCTTCGCCTCGCTGGTCCAGGATTACCTGAAGGCGAAGGGCTGGGCCCCCGGCCTGCCGGAAGGCCGCATGGTCTCGCTGGTCGGTGACGCCGAGATGGACGAGGGCAACATCTTCGAAGCCCTGCAGGAGGGATGGAAGCATGGCCTGCGCAACACCTGGTGGATCGTCGACTACAACCGGCAGAGCCTGGACGCGGTGATCCGCGAAGGGCTGTGGGAGCGGTTGGAGAACATCTTCCGCGCCTTCGGTTGGGACGTGGTGATCCTGAAATACGGCACCCTGATGCAGGAGGCGTTCAAGGAGCCGGGAGGCGAGCGCCTGCGCCACTGGATCGACAGCTGTCCCAACCAGCTCTATTCGGCCCTGACCTACCAGGGCGGTGCCGCGTGGCGCCGCCGCCTGATGGACGATCTGGGCGACCAGGGCGACGTCACACGCCTGATCGAGCGCCGCAGCGACGAGGAACTGGCCCGTCTGATGGGCAATCTCGGCGGCCACGACCTGCCGTCCCTGCTGGAGGCCTTCGCCCGGGCGCGGACCCATGACCGGCCGGTCTGCTTCATCGCCTACACCGTCAAGGGCTTCGGCCTGCCGCTGGCCGGCCACAAGGACAACCACTCCGGCCTGCTGACGCGCGAGCAGATGGACGGTTTCCGCGCCGCCAACAAGGTCCGTCCGGGCCATGAATGGGACCGCTTCGAGGGGCTCTCTCTGCCGGACACCGCGCTGGAGAAGTTCCTGCGCCGGGTTCCCTTCGCGCAGAAGGGCCGCCGCCGGTACGAGGCTCCGGCAGTCGCCGTGCCGGCCGCCCTGCAGGCCCCGACGCAGAAGAGCCTGTCGACCCAGGCGGCCTTCGGCCTGATCCTCAACGAGATCGGGCGCGAGCGCTCGGCACTGGCCGAACGCATCGTCACCACCGCGCCGGACGTCACCGTCTCCACCAACCTCGGCGCCTGGGTGAACCGGCGCGGCCTGTTCGCCAAGAGCGAGATGGCCGACCTGTTCAAGAAGGAACGCATCCCCTCCACCTACAGCTGGGACTTCTCGCCGAAGGGTCAGCATCTCGAACTGGGCATCGCCGAATCCAACCTGTTCATCCTGCTGTCGGCGCTGGGCCTGTCGCACAGCCTGTTCGGTGAGCGGCTGCTGCCGATCGGCACCGTCTATGACCCCTTCATCATGCGCGGCGCCGACCAGCTGAACTACGCCTGCTACCAGGATGCCCGCTTCATGCTGGTGGCGACCCCCTCCGGTGTCACGCTGGCGCCGGAGGGCGGGGCGCACCAGTCCATCGCCACCCCGCTGGTCGGCATGGCCCAGGATGGCTTGGCCTATTTCGAACCCGCCTTCGCCGACGAACTCGCGGTGGTGATGCGCTGGGCCTTCGACTACATGCAGCGGGACGGGGAGGGGACGCCGAGTGAGCGCAACTGGCTGCGCGATGAGACCGGCGGCTCGGTCTATCTGCGCCTCTCCTCCCGCGCGCTGGAGCAGCCGACCCGGACGATGGACGAGGATCTCGCCCACGACATCGTCGACGGCGCCTATTGGCTGCGCAAGCCGGGGCCGAACGCCCAGGTGGTGATCGCCTACACCGGCGCCGTCGCCCCCGAGGCCATCGCGGCCATCGGCATGTTGGGGGAGGACCGGCGCGATGTCGGCCTGCTGGCGGTGACCTCGGCCGACCGGCTGAATGCGGGCTGGAGCGCCGCCCAGCGGGCGCGCGAGCGTGGCCTGTCCCATGCCCGCGGCCATATCGAGCGGCTGCTGGAGGGGGTGCCGTCCCATTGTGCTCTGATCACCGTAGTGGACGGCCATCCGACCACGCTGGGCTGGCTCGGCTCCGTCGCCGGTCACCGGACGCGGGCGCTGGGGGTGGAGCATTTCGGCCAGACCGGCACCATCGCCGACCTCTACCGCCATCACGGGATCGACGCCCACGGCATCGTCGCGGCGGCGGAAGCGGCGTCCCCCGGCCGGCCGGTGCGACACCTGCGCGCCATCGGCTGAACAGGCGTCAGCCGGCGCGTTCGGCCCGCTTTTCCAACGCCTCGCGATAGCGGTCGCGGGTGTAGTCGACCAGAGTGCCGAGCGCCGTCGTCGCGGCCTCGGCATCCCGCCTTTCCAACGCCTCCACCAAGCGGGCGTGGAACCCGACGATGGCCTCGCGCTCGCGCACCCGGTAGATGATCATGTTGCTGACCGGCTGCAGCGCCTCGACCACCGCATGCATCAGGTAGGACAGCAGGGCATTGCCCGCCGCATCCACCAGGGCGCGGTGAAACCGCACGTCCGAGGCGCAGAACTCCTCGTCGGTCAGCGCCGCCTCGCCCTGACGCGCCAACTCATTCCGCATCGTCGCAAGCGGAGCGGCTAATTCCGCATCGTCCCGCGCGGCCGCCAGGCGGCAGCAGACACCTTCCAGTTCCAAACGGGCCGTCGCCATATCGTCCAGCCCGATGTCGCCGACCGCCACCATCAGGGTGGTGGCGTTGGCCAGCGACCGCGCCGCGTCCTCCGGTGCCGGGCTGGCGACGAAATTGCCGCCGGTCGGGCCGCGGCGGGAGCGGATCAGGTGCTGGGCCGCCAGACGCTTCAGGGCCTCCCGCACGGTGGGACGCGAGACCTTGAAGCGCTGGGCCAGTTCCTCCTCGGTCGGCAGCCGCTCGTCCACCTTCAGCCGTCCATCCATGATGGCGGCCCGCAGGCTGTCGGCGATCTGCTTGGCCGCGCTGACGGTGACGACGCTCTCGAACTCGACCGGCATGTCCGCTCGCTGCTGGTTTCGAACAACTCTATGGTCAGAAGGTCAGACGTTTCAACATTTGCTGAGGAGCACGCGGATGGCACT
>NZ_VUOI01000005.1:0-197500 GCF_015390205.1 Azospirillum sp. INR13 | reverse complement strand
CGTTTTCGTTGGAGTTGAGATCAAGCGTCTGAAGGGCATCTGGTGGATGCCTTGGCACTGAGAGGCGATGAAGGACGTAGCACGTTGCGATAAGTCACGGGGAGCCGCGAGCAGGCTTTGATCCGTGAATTTCCGAATGGGGAAACCCACCGCGCTACGCGGTATCCTCCACTGAATCCATAGGTGGGGGAAGCGAACCCGGCGAACTGAAACATCTAAGTAGCCGGAGGAAAGGACATCAACCGAGACTCCGCTAGTAGTGGCGAGCGAACGCGGACCAGGCCAGTGATTGCTTCTACATAACCGGAACCGTCTGGAAAGTCGGGCCATAGCGGGTGATAGCCCTGTACGGATAAACCGGAAGCAATCCACGAGTAGGGCGGGGCACGTGAAACCCTGTCTGAACATGGGGGGACCACCCTCCAAGCCTAAGTACTCCTCAGTGACCGATAGTGCACCAGTACCGTGAGGGAAAGGTGAAAAGCACCCCGACAAGGGGAGTGAAACAGTTCCTGAAACCGGATGCCTACAAGCAGTCGGAGCTTCCTTGCGAAGTGACGGCGTACCTTTTGTATAATGGGTCAGCGACTTAGAGTATGCAGCGAGCTTAAGCCGGTAGGTGGAGGCGCAGCGAAAGCGAGTCTGAATAGGGCGCCCCCTTAGAAATAAGGGAAAAGTTGCATGCTTTAGACCCGAAACCTGATGATCTAGCCATGGGCAGGTTGAAGGTGCGGTAACACGCACTGGAGGACCGAACTCACGCCTGTTGAAAAAGTCGGAGATGACCTGTGGCTAGGGGTGAAAGGCCAATCAAATCAGGAAATAGCTGGTTCTCCGCGAAAGCTATTTAGGTAGCGCGTCGGATATCACCTGCGGGGGTAGAGCACTGGATGGGCTAGGGGGGCGCGAGCCTTACCAAACCTAACCAAACTCCGAATACCGCAGAGTGCAGTCCGGCAGACAGACGGTGGGTGCTAAGGTCCATCGTCGAGAGGGAAACAGCCCAGACCGCCAGCTAAGGTCCCCAAATCACGGCTAAGTGGGAAAGGATGTGGGAAGGCCATGACAACCAGGAGGTTGGCTTAGAAGCAGCCATCCTTTAAAGAAAGCGTAATAGCTCACTGGTCTAGTTAAGCCGGCCTGCGCCGAAAATGTATCGGGGCTCAAGCCGTGTACCGAAGCTGCGGATGTGATCTTATGATCACGTGGTAGCGGAGCGTTCCGTAAGCCTGCGAAGGGTGTCCGTGAGGCCGCCTGGAGGTATCGGAAGTGAGAATGCTGACATGAGTAGCGACAAACAGTGTGAGAAACACTGTCGCCGAAAGTCCAAGGGTTCCTGCGCAAGGTTAATCCACGCAGGGTGAGCCGGCCCCTAAGGCGAGGCCGAAAGGCGTAGTCGATGGGAACCACGTTAATAGTCGTGGGCCTGGCGGAGGTGACGGATCGGAAAGCGTGTATGTCCTTATCGGATTGGACATGCTGTGGACCGGTTCCAGGAAACAGCCCCGCCGTATAGACCGTACCCCAAACCGACACAGGTGGACTGGTAGAGTATACCCAGGCGCTTGAGAGAATGGTGTTGAAGGAACTCGGCAAATTGCCCTCGTAACTTCGGAAGAAGAGGGCCCTATGGGTGGGCAACCACCTGTGGGGGGCACAGACCAGGGGGTAGCGACTGTTTACTAAAAACACAGGGCTCTGCGAAGCCACACAAGGCGACGTATAGGGTCTGACGCCTGCCCGGTGCCGGAAGGTTAAGAGGAGAGGTGCAAGCCTTGAATTGAAGCCCCGGTAAACGGCGGCCGTAACTATAACGGTCCTAAGGTAGCGAAATTCCTTGTCGGGTAAGTTCCGACCTGCACGAATGGCGTAACGACTTCCCCGCTGTCTCCAACACCAACTCAGCGAAATTGAACTCTCCGTGAAGATGCGGAGTTCCCGCGGTCAGACGGAAAGACCCCGTGCACCTTTACTACAGCTTTGCAGTGGTGCTAGGGACTTCATGTGTAGGATAGGTGGGAGGCTTGGAAGCCCGGGCGCCAGCCCGGGTGGAGCCAACCTTGAAATACCACCCTTGAAGTCTCTGGCATCTAACCGTGGCCCGTGATCCGGGTCCGGGACCCTGCATGGCGGGTAGTTTGACTGGGGCGGTCGCCTCCCAAAGTGTAACGGAGGCGCGCGATGGTGGGCTCAGAGCGGTCGGAAATCGCTCATCGAGTGCAATGGCATAAGCCCGCCTGACTGCAAGACTGACAAGTCGAGCAGAGACGAAAGTCGGCCATAGTGATCCGGTGGCTCCACGTGGACGGGCCATCGCTCAACGGATAAAAGGTACGCCGGGGATAACAGGCTGATGACTCCCAAGAGTCCATATCGACGGAGTCGTTTGGCACCTCGATGTCGGCTCATCACATCCTGGGGCTGGAGCAGGTCCCAAGGGTTCGGCTGTTCGCCGATTAAAGTGGTACGTGAGCTGGGTTTAGAACGTCGTGAGACAGTTCGGTCCCTATCTGCCGTGGGTGTCGGAGTTTTGCGAGGATCTGTCCCTAGTACGAGAGGACCGGGATGGACATACCTCTGGTGCACCGGTTGTCACGCCAGTGGCATGGCCGGGTAGCTAAGTATGGACGGGATAACCGCTGAAAGCATCTAAGCGGGAAACCCACCTCTAAACCAGAGCTCCCTTGAGAGCCGTGACAGACCATCACGTCGATAGGAGGCATGTGGACGGGCAGCAATGCCTGAAGCTAAGCCTTACTAATCGCTCGATCGGCTTGATCTCGACCCCACTAACCGCGCCATGCGCAGCAGCAAGCCTGCTTGGAAAGGCCCTGCTTGACGCAACGCCGCCGGTTCGATACATCCTCACCCTCACTTGCACTGAACCCGCGATACGCTTTGGGAAGAGCGTCGGTCTTGAGCCTTGGTGACCTGGTGGTCATGGCGAGGTGTCAAACACCCGATCCCATCCCGAACTCGGCCGTGAAAAGCCTCCGCGCCAATGGTACTGCGTCTTAAGACGTGGGAGAGTAGGTCGCCGCCAGGTCACTCAGGCTCAAGAGACGCTTAAAAACCGAAGCACAAATCGCCGGCATCGTCACGACATCCATCACCCCATACTGAGACATCCGCGGGGTGGAGCAGCCCGGTAGCTCGTCAGGCTCATAACCTGAAGGCCGCAGGTTCAAATCCTGCCCCCGCAACCAAATCAACAAGCCGTTGATCTCACACAGAGATCAGCGGCTTTTTGCTGTCCGGAGTTTCGCCTCCGGAACGGCTCCGTGGCAGCGTCGTGGAAGCGCCAGGACGGAAACTCCCGGATAGATTTGGCGGGGTGTTATGCAGTGAACGTTATCCAGCGATAACTGTGACGCATGGCAATGGCGCGGTAGGATTGTCACGAAGAAGGCTTGGCTGGTGGGGGAGGGGCTGCTAATGGGCTGAAAGCCAACCCCGGAACTTCGACCAACAGCATCTCTCGTCCGAGGTCCGGACAGCCAAGGCCAGCGTCCGCTTCTGCCCGACCAAATACCATCAGCCGCTCGCCGCAGGTGATACCAGTGCGGAGGCATCCCTTCTTCGCTGCACCACTATCCGAGTGACTCCGCGTGCATTGATTCGTAAGATGCTCCGAATTGCGCTAGGGAAGGGCAGGGGGTAGCGGGGAAGACCCTAGCGGAAACAGCATTACGCAACCGGGGGGCGATGGTAACGGCACCGATCAAGACAGCGTCGAAGAGCGCGGCGCCTGGCCAATATCTTGGCTATGGGTTGCAGGATGTTCGTTTGTGCCACCACCTGCTCAAGTCCCCGGCAGGGTGCTCGGTTTCGCTTGAGTTCATTGAGGATACCGCGATCCATCGACCCGATGGCACAATGCTGCTTGAGCAGGCGAAGAGTGCGCTGTCGGGTAATCCGGTTCGTGATACATCCGTCGAACTGTGGAAATGCTTTGCCAACTGGGCGCGCCTGTGTTCGGACGGAAAGGTCAATGCGGTATCTACGCAGTTCCACCTCTATGCTTGCCCGCCCAAGGAGGGGGAATTGGTGCAACTCCTCCACGCCGCTTCGACCAGGACGGAGGCGGCGGCGTTACTCACCAAGATCACAAAGAAAGTGACGCCCGGCAATAAGCTCAAGGGCTGCAATCCCCTGATCACTGAGTTTCTCGCCGCTGGGGCGGAAACCTGCCAGCAGATCATCCTTAACTTCCGGCTGATTATGGAGGTCGATCCGCTCGAACCGATCCGCGAGGTCTTGCGCTTCTCGGTGCTTGAGGTGGCTGTCGATGATTTCTGCGCGCATGCGATCGGCACGGCGAAGAATCAGATAGCTGCGCACATTCGCGCCGGCGAGACGCCAATGATCGACGCAACCGAATTTCGCAAACGCCTGCAGGCATTCATCCGCAAGCACGGTGCGCTCGGATTTCTGGTGCCGACTACCGGGCAGCCAAGCGATTTGCAGATCGGCACCATGCTTGCGGCCACCCCGGTGTTCGTCCAGCAGCTCATAAAAGTGAAGACGGCCCAGGAACTTGTGGTGCGCGCGGTAAGCGATTTTCTCAGGTCGGATGCTGATCGCACGCTGTGGGCTGCCGAAGGCCGCATTGTCGAGGAGAGCCTCCACGAGTTGCATGACGGACTTGATGCCCATTTTCGGATAATGCGCGACGAGGTCGAAGATCTCTTCTCGGCGAAGGATGCTGAGACTCGCGGTCGGCAGGTCTATCGCCGCTGTATTACCCACCAAGTGCCGCTCGAAGGCCGCAGCGTGCCGAGCTATTTCATCCCAGGTACTTACAACATGCTTGCCGATGGCGCCCAAGTCGGCTGGCACCCACAATATGCCGATTTCTTCCCGAGAGAATGATGGCCGCCAACAGCATCTCTTCGATCGAGGCCGTGCAGAACTCCGCGATGGGGGCCGTGATCCTTTGGTCGTTCGGGCGTGGCTATCAGGAGGAGGTGCTCGGCCAATTGCCGCTCTTCCACCTCAGCTTCCTCGTGCTGCCGATCGTCCTCCACCGCCCAACGCTCGACCTAGTGAGCGGTACCAATGTGTCATCGGGCCTCGGCAAGTTCATCGAGAAGTTCGACCGCCATCGCGAGGATCTAATGGCGGTCCATACGCGGACTCTTGCCATGCGGCGGCTTAGTCTGCAGGCGATATCGATGGGCGTTACCACAGGTTTATTGAGCATCATATATAACGAGGCACGTCTGCGCGCCAATGAGGCGAAGATACGCCGGCCAACTGAACGCATCAGGCCCTATACCGCTGCGGCGGAGAAGCTCGGGCGCTGGATGGCGCGGGTGCCTCCCGCCACGACCTTTTCCCTTCTGCGCGTGAGTCCTTGATGCACTTCCAGATCCTCAAGCTGATCCTCTGGTCCAAGGCTGGACACACGCCACGCATCGTCGAATTCGAACCGGGCACGGCCAATGTCATCAGTGGAGCATCTAAGACCGGTAAATCGGCGGTAATCCCGATTATCGACTATTGCCTTGCTTCGGGAAAATGCAGCATCCCTGTCGGCACTATCCGCAGAGCCTGCTCTTGGTTCGGCATTGTTGTCCAGACGATCGAAGGCCAAAAGCTGCTCGCTCGACGCGAGCCCGGTGATGCTAAACAGACCGGCGACATGATGCTTTTGGAGGCTCACGAGATCAATATTCCTATCGAGACCCCTGTCAAGAATATTACTAGTGATGGGGTAAAGCGAATATTGAATCGTTTGTCGGCACTCTCTAATCTTGATCTTGAGCTAGGCGATGACCCGGGCTTCAGTTCGCGGGTCAGCTTTCGTGATCTGACCGCATTTATGTTTCAGCCGCAATATATCGTCGCCAATCCGGCTGTGCTCTACTTCAATGCTGATACGACCGAACATCGTGAGAAGCTGAAGGCGATCTTCCCTTATGTGGTGGGTGCCCTCACCGCCGACATGCTCGCGGCGAAATGGGAGATCGACAAGTTGCAGCGCCAACTGCGCCGCAAGGAGGCCGAGCTTAATGCTATGCGTTCGTCAGTACGTGCTTGGCAGGTGGAGGCGCACGGCTGGATAAAGCAAGCGATTGAACTCGGTCTCATTCCCGCCAATAGTGTCATCCCGACCGAATGGCCTGACATGCTTGAGCTGCTCCGCACCATTGCCGAGGGCAGTAGTCGAACCGCACAGCCCTCGGTCGCCTCGATCGAAACAACGCTGACGGAACTCCAGCGGCTGCGCGAAAGCGAGCGTAATGCGGCGGCCGAGCTTGCCGAGCACGGGCAGCGGCTCAACGAAATTCAGCGCCTGATCGACAGCAGCCAGTCCTATGGATCGGCGATGCAGATCCAGCGCGAGCGCCTGGACGTCGCAAATTGGATCGAAGCGCTGGTGGAGCGATCGGACGACCCAATCGTCGCCTTGGGCGGCGGCGGACGCGAAAAGGTCGAGGCGCTGCGCGAGGCGTTGACCGGGGTCGAGCTTCAAATCCGTTCGCAGCCATCGCTGTCGGACGCCTTCGACCGGGAGCGGTTACGACTGCGTGGCGCGGTCGAGCAAGGCACGGCAACGCTTAGCGCGATCCGCCAAGAGATCACGCTGCTCGAGCGACGCTCAGACGAGGTGCGCGCGGCAACCTTCCGGTCCGATCGCATCGAACGTTTTCTTGGCAGGCTTGAACAAGCAATTCAGCTCTATGAGCGCACTGGCGAAGACGCGAGGCTTCCTGGTGAGGTCGACGAGATCAAGGCGCTGATAGCCCAACACCGTGGAATTTATTCAGAAGGTCAGGTGCGGCAGAAGCAAGCTGCCGCACTCAAGATCATAGAAAGTTACGCCTCGACAATAATACCGAACCTCGACGCTGAATGGCCAGACGCGCCGATAGAATTCTTAGTCGATGACCTCACAGTGCGTGTCATTCATCCAGACCGCTCCGATTATTTGTGGGAAATTGGAAGCGGGGCGAACTGGCTCGCCTATCATGTCGCGGTGATGCTGGCGCTGCAGCGCTTTTTTCTGACCGACATCGGTCATCCGGTACCGGCCCTGATCGTGCTTGATCAACCCAGCCAAGTCTATTTCCCGCGGGGCTTCGATGGCGAGCATGCCAGTCAACTCGGCCGGACCCGTGATCAGGACATCCTAGCGATTCGGTCGGTCTTCGAAGCCCTGGGTGCTGAGGTCATGCGGGCGAAGGGACGATTGCAGGTGATCATCCTCGATCATGCCGGCCCCGATGTGTGGGGAGAAATCCCAGGCGTGACGCTGGTCCAGGAATGGCGTGGGGACAATAAGCTTGTCCCGCTCGCTTGGTTGGGCGGAACACCCGGCTGATCATGGCTTGGCGTGTGTTCCGCGACAATCAGGACCCCATCCCAGCGACAATCAGGCATACATCTCATGGTAGAACATGAGTCTCTGGCGGCAAGGGCCAGTCAAGCCCGAAGCCGCGTAAGCGGTGGCCTGAAAGACCAAGCTTTACAGGCCATTGCCACCAGAGAATAATTGATCTGAGGTGCTCGGAGTCCTTGCAACATGCAAAATCCCATCGATGCCCTGATTGTCGCTAACCACCCGACTTTGATTGTCGCGCTACAGAGAGAGGGCAACTCGATCTCTGGCCAAACGTGTGCGAGGGCTTGTGCGGTGTTTAGGCGTGGTCGTCCCGCAGGATGGGTAAAGCCGGACATCCGGCTTTCCGGAGTTATGGGCCGGTTGAGAGAAAGGTAAGCGGTGTTCTGGCCCCACCTTCCGGTGGGATCAGGGCTGAGCGAATCTCCCGGATCGCATGATTGGGAGAACGGTTTGTGTCTACGCTCGACCTTACGCTTGACCAGGAGCCGGTGCGGGTTCGCCGCATGGAGGTGATCACGGGCGATGTAGGGCGCCGGACCTGGTCGCCAGAGGAGAAGGCGCGGATCCTGGCCGAGGCGGCGGTGCCCGGGGCCGTGGTCTCCGAAGTGGCCCGGCGTCACGGATTGCGGCCCCAGCAGGTGTTCGGCTGGCGCCGGGAAGCGCGTGCCGCCAACCGCTTCCAGGAAGAGGGCCTGGTGTTCGCGTCGGTGGTGCTGGACACCACGCCGCCCCCAGCCGCACCGAAGGAACTCCCGGCCATCGAGGTGCAGATCGGCGATGCGGTGGTGCGCGTGCCGGCCGGCATGGACAGCGCCACCATCAAGGCGGTGCTGCGCGCGGTGAGGGCGTTACGGTGATCGGCATCGAGGGCGCGGTGCGGGTTCTGGTCGCCGCCAAGCCGGTCGACTTCCGCAAGGGCATGGATGGGCTGGCTGCCTTGGTGCAGCAGCAATTGGGGGCGGATCCCTTCAGCGGGGTCATCTACGTCTTCCGCTCCAAGCGCTCCGACCGGGTGAAACTCCTGCACTGGGACGGCACCGGACTGGTTCTCATCGCCAAGAGATTGGAGGCCGGCCAGTTCCGCTGGCCAGCGATCCGCGACGGCGTGATCCGTCTGACCCCGGCTCAGCTCTCGGCGCTCGTCGAGGGTCTGGATTGGACCCGGGTGCGGGGCGTGCGGGTGCCTCGGCCGACGTCCGCCGGCTGAGCTGCGACACAGCGACTCGCTTGCCGCTTCGCAGGCGAGGATGGCGCAAGCCGCCGCTATACTGGTGGACGTGACGACCGCGCCTGAAACCCTTCCCAGCAATCCGGACGAACTGCGTGCCCTGCTGCTGGCCGAACGGGTCCGGCATGCCGCGGAGCTGACGGCGGCCCGCTCCTCGGCCGAGGAGGAGATCGCCCGCCTGCGCCAGATCATCCGGGAGCTGCAGCGCCATCGCTTCGGCCACCGGGCCGAGCGCCTTGATCCGGACCAGCTGGCCTTGGCCTTGGAGGACCTGGAGCAGACGCTGGCCGCCAAGGAAGCGGAGCCCACTGGCTCTGCGGCGACCAAGTCGGCCCCTTCGTCGCCACGGCGTCGGGTGAACCGCGGCAACTTGCCAGCCGATCTGCCGCGCGAGGAGATCCTCATCGATGTCGCCGACAAGACCTGCCCGTGTTGCGGCGGCACGCTGCATCCCATTGGCGAGGATGTCTCGCAGCGTCTGGATCTCATCCCGGCCCGCTTCCGGGTGCTGGTGACCCGCCGGCCGAAATACGCCTGCCGCCAGTGCGAGGAGGGCGTCGTGCAGGCCGCGGCACCGGCGCGCATCGTGGACGCCGGCATCCCCACCGAGGCGCTGATCGCCCACGTGCTGGTGTCCAAGTTCGCCGATCACCTGCCGCTCTACCGTCAGGCCCAGATCTACGCGCGCCAGGGTGTCGATCTCGACCGCTCCACTTTGGCCGACTGGGTTGGGCGGGCCGCCTGGTACTTGCGGCCCCTGCATGAGCGGTTGCTGGCCAACCTGAAGGCGTCGGGCAAGCTGTTCGCCGACGAGACGACGGCACCGGTGCTCGACCCCGGACGGGGCAGCACGAAGACCGGCCAACTCTGGGCCTACGCGCGCGATGATCGCCCCTGGAACGGACCGGAGCCGCCGGCGGTGGCCTACGTCTATGCTCCCGATCGCAAGGCGGAACGCCCCGTGACGCATCTGCAGGGGTTCACCGGCGTGCTCCAGGTCGACGGCTATGCCGGCTATCGCAAGCTGGCCGAGGGCGGAGCCGTGCGCCTCGCGTTCTGCTGGGCGCACGTCCGCCGGGGCTTCTATGATCTCCAGACCGGCGGCTCGGCGCCGATCGCCAGCGAAGCCTTGCGGCGCATCGCCCAGCTATACGCGGTGGAGGCGGAGATCCGCGGCCGTGACACCGAGGCGCGCCGCCGGGAGCGCCAGGCCCGCTCAACGCCGCTGATTGCGGAACTGAAGGCGTGGCTGGAAAAGCAGCTGGCGGCGGTGTCGCGCAAATCGACAGTGGCCGAGGCGATCCGCTACGCGCTCAGCCGCTGGGAGGGACTGACGCTGTTCCTCGACGACGGCCGGGTGGAGATCGACAGCAACAGGGTGGAACGCAGCATCCGCCCGCTCGCCATCGCCCGTCCATTGTGCCCATGCCGGGCAGGATGTTGACGTCCATTACTGCTGGCATCCGCTGCATGACCGTCGCGTCCGGGTGATGTGGAGCGAGGCGCGCGCCATCGGCCATCTGGTTTTCGTCGAGGCGGCACCCGGCATCATCACGGTGTTGCCGGAATGGATGCTGGACCCTGTCATCTGCGCCGACATGGAACTCGGTACGCCGCGGGTCGCGGTGGAAGCGCTCATCAACCTTCAGCGTCAGCTGAGCGACGGCGGATTCAAGCGAAGCTCTCCAGGCGATGCGATCATCGTCCCGGAGGAGCGACATGAAAATGCCGTCAGCAACAACACGACGGGCCAAGACCCGGCGCCAGTTCAGCATGGCCTTCGACACCGCAAGGCTGCGGACGATCAGCCCGGCCGACCGCGCCGCAGCGGTGGTGCAATTGGCCCTTCTCCTGATGGAAGCCGCAGGTGTCGGAACCGGGGAGCATGACGATGGCGAACACTGATCTCCTGCCGCCGTCGGTGCTCAAGCGCAAGGCCGTGGTCTACGTCCGCCAATCCTCCCCGGCGCAGGTCCAGACCAACTTGGAGAGCAAACGGCGGCAGTACGAACTGGTTGATGCGGCCAAGCGCCGAGGCTTCCGCCGGGTCGAGGTGATCGACGACGATCTCGGGCGCTCCGCCAGTGGCACCATGGCGCGGCCCGGGTTTGAGCGGCTGGTGGCGTCGCTCTGTGCCGGTGAGATCGGCGCCGTGCTGTGCCTCGACGCCTCCCGGCTCGCCCGCAACGGCCGGGACTGGCACCACCTGCTCGAACTCTACGGGCTCGTCGAGGCCAGAGTGATCGACCTCGACGGCGTCTACGATCCGGGGCGACCGAACGATCGGCTGCTGCTGGGCATGAAGGGCAGCATGAGCGAATTCGAGTTGGGAGTGCTGCGGACCCGGATGCTCGATGCCGCCCGCAGCAAAGCGCGGCGGGGCGAACTGCGCATCAGTGTGCCGATCGGTTATGTATGGCACCGGGAGATCGGTCTGGGCTTCGATCCCGATCTGCGGGTCCAGGAAGCGATCCGCCTCGTCTTCGCCCGCTTCCGGGAGCTGGGCAGCGCGCGCCAAGTCCTGCTGTCGCTGGCAGCAGAAGGAGTCTGCTTCCCACGGCCGTCCGACGGGAAGAGACTGATCAGCTTCGACTGGACGCCGATCCGCTACCGCAACGTCATCAGCGTGCTCAAGAACCCCTTCTATGCCGGCGCCTACGTCTACGGAAAGAGCCAGCACCGCACCGAAATCGTCGAAGGGCGGGCGCGGAAGAGCTATGGCCACGGCAAGCCGCTTGAAGAGTGGGAGGTTCTGCTGAAGGATCACCACGAGGCCTACGTGGACTGGGACGAGTTTGAGCGCAACCAGACGCTGCTCGCCGCCAACGCCTACGGCCGGGTCGGCGGCGCGAAGTCGGGGCGCGGCGGGCGCGCCTTGCTGGTTGGCGTCCTGAACTGTGCGCGGTGCGGGCGGCGGCTGACGGTGTCCTACCGTGGCCGTAGCCCGAGCCAAGCCGGCTATCGCTGCGACCGCCCGAACCAGATGCTCGGGCTGCCACGATGCCTTGGGTTCGGAAGTTCCCGGGTGGACGAGGCGGTCGCCGGCGAACTTTTGCGAGCCGTCGAGCCGATGGCGATCGAGGCCGCGCTGGAAGCTGAGCGGAGGCATATGGAGCACCAGACCGAACGACGGCGGATGGCGGAACTGGATCTTCAGAAGGCGCGCTATGAGGCGACGCTTGCGGAACGGCGCTATGCCGCCTGCGATCCCGACAACCGGCTGATCGCCGCGCAGTTGGAAAAGAACTGGGAGGCGGCGCTTCAGCGTGTCGAGGCGTGCGAAGCGCGGATCGCGTCCGTGTCAGCTCCTGTTCCGGCTCCCGCGGCGCCGGACTTCGCCGGGCTGGCGGACGACCTGCAGGCCGCCTGGAACGCGCCGGGGGTGACCACCAGGGCGCGTCAACGGCTGCTGCGGACGTTGATCGTCAACATCATCGCCGACGTCGACGAGGCGGCGCGCGAGGTCATCCTCACTATCCATTGGCGCGGGGGCCAACACTCGCAGCTGCGTCTCATCAAGCCGCAAACCGGGGAGCACGGTTGCCGAACGCCGGAGGAAGCGATGGCGGTGATCCGCAGCATGGCGACGCGCTGGTCGGATGCGGACATCGCCGCGCAGCTGAACCGGATGGGCATGCGCACCGGGCAGGGGAAATCCTGGACCGGGCACCGTGTCAGCTCGTTGCGCCGGGTCCATGGCATCCGCGCCTACCGGTCGGCCGAGAAGGATGGCGAATGGCTGACCCAGTACGAGGCCGCCGCGGCGCTCGGCATCTCGCGCCACCGCCTTGTCCGGCTCATCAATGCCGGGCTGATCGTCGCTGAGCAGGTCGTGCCCGGCGCTCCCTACCAGATCCGTGCCTCCGACCTTCGGGAGCAACGGGTTCTTGCCGCGGTTGGACGCAAAGGCGAACCGTGTCGCCTCGCTTCCGAGGATCAACTTTCAATGTTTCCAGACACTTGAAGAAGAGGGGCATAATGAACGCATCATCGCCCTCACGCGCAAGAATGCTCTGTTCGCCGGCAGCGACGGCGGCGGCGAACACTGGGCGACCATCGCGTCGCTGGTGGAAACCTGCAAGCTCAGCGGTGTCGATCCGCAGGCCTGGTTCGCCGATGTCCTGACCAAACTCGCCAGCGGGCATCCGATCACCAGGCTCGATGAACTGCTGCCCTGGAGCTATGCCCAGCAGGCAGAACACACCGTGGCCTGAAAACACCGCTTACAGAGAAAGAGGGCTGTGCCGATTGTCGTGACGGGTTTGGAGGGTCGGGGGACAGGCTCCCGGCCGCCCGTCGCGGAGACCGACGATGCCTCATGCCTCCCGAACCACCCGGTCGGGTGCCGACCGGACCAGCCTGTACGCCGAGATCACCGCCCAAATCATCGCCGAGTTGGAGGCCGGCCGGCTGCCCTGGGTGCAGCCGTGGGGAACGCCGAACACGGCCGCCCCGCTTGGTCTGCCCCGAAACGCCACGTCCGGGCGAACCTATGCCGGCGTCAACATTCTGATTCTCTGGGACGCCGTCGTCACCCGCGGCTTCTCCGCCCAGAGCTGGCTCACCTACCGCCAAGCCCTTGCCTTGGGCGGCAATGTCCGCAAGGGCGAGCGCGGCACCACAATCGTCTACGCCGACCGCTTCATTCCCGACCGCGAGCGTCAGCGGGCGAGGGAGGACGGCGACGAGGCCCAGGCGATCCATTTTCTCAAGCGCTTCACGGTCTTCAACTGCAATCAGTGCGACGGCCTGCCCGACGGCATCGCCGTCGCACCACCGCCGATCCCGGAGGGGTTGATCCTGCCGCGCGCCGAGACGCTGATCCGGGCCAGCGGCATCGATTTTCGTATCGGCGGCGCCCGAGCTTTCTACAGCCCCCAGCACGACTATGTTCAGGTGCCGCCTCCGCAGGCCTTCTTTGAGCCCGTGAATTGGCACCGCACGGCACTCCACGAAGGAGCCCACGCAACGGGGCATCCGTCACGATTGAACCGCGACCTTTCCGGATCCTTCGGTTCCCGAAAGTATGCCCTCGAGGAGTTGGTGGCCGAAATCGCTTCGGCCTATCTCTGCGCGGCGCTCGGCATCGTGCCCACCGTCCGCCATGCCGATTACATTGGCAGCTGGTTGGACGTATTGCGGGCCGACGATCACGCCATCCTCCGCGCCGCCAGCGCCGCTTCCAAGGCCGCCGATTACCTGCTGGGCCTCATGCCGGCGGATGTCGAGGGCGACGGGCAGGCGGTCGCCTGAGGAAAGGGCCTTTGGCTTCGTTCCGAGGGATGCGGAAGAGACCGTCCGGTTCGGCCGTGTCCCTCTTACGCTGTTGGCGCTTGCCGGGCGGGATCCGGACACCGGCGCCAGGAGGCGATGGTCCGCACCGTCCGCAGGGCGTTGGCGTTGTCGGCCATCGGCATGTGGCGCCGGAGCTCCGCCACGGCGGGCCATTCGCCTCGCTCCTCGAATGCCCGCTGCACCGCCTCCGTCATCGCCTCATCGACCACGAACATTGGCGATCCTTTCCCCTGTCATCCCGCCAGGATCATGCGCGCTGCCGCTGATCACGGCAAGGAACCGTTCGGACAGCGGGCATCGTGTCGGACCCTTGGTGAGGCTCGGCCAGTGGCCAGGGGAGAGGAAGAGGATGGTGGAATCGAGGTGTACGGGTGAGGAGATCGGGAGAGAGGCTCCCGGCCGCCCGTCGCGGAGTTTACCGCCATGGCCACCGCCAAGATCGTCCTGAACGCCTCGCGCGACATCCCCTTCAACAAGCTGGTGCTGTCCCAGGCCAACGTCCGCAAGGTCAAGGCCGGCGTCTCGATCGAAGAGCTTGCCGAGGATATCGCCCGGCGCACCCTGCTGCACAGCCTCGCCGTCCGCCCGGTGCTCGATGCCGAGGGTGCCGAGACCGGGGTCTTCGAGGTGCCGGTCGGCGGGCGCCGCTTCCGGGCGCTGGAGCTGCTGGTGAAGCAGAAGCGCATGACCAAAACCCAGCCGGTGCCTTGCGTCGTGCGGACCGGCGGCCTTGCCGAGGAGGATTCGCTGGCCGAGAACCTGCAACGGGAACCGCTGCACCCGCTCGACCAGTTCCGCGCCTTCCAGACACTGCGGGAGGCCGGGCTCGGCGAGGAGGAGATCGCCGCCCGCTTCTTCGTCGGCACCGGCGTGGTGAAGCAGCGGCTGAAGCTGGCCGCCGTCGCGGCTCCGCTGCTCGACGCCTACGCCGACAACAAGATGACGTTGGAGCAATTGATGGCCTTCACCGTCACCGATGACCAAGCGCGGCAGGAGCAGGTGTGGGAGGCGCTGTCGAAGGCCTACAGCCGCGAGCCCCATCAAATCCGCCGTCTGCTGACCGAGGGTGCGGTGCGGGCTTCGGACAAGCGGGCGCTGTTCGTCGGTTTGGACGCCTACGAGGCGGCCGGCGGGACGGTGATGCGCGACCTGTTCCTGCACGACGATGGCGGCTGGCTGCAGGACCCGGCGCTGCTCGACCGGCTGGTGGCCGAGAAACTGGAGGCCGAGGCCGCCACCGTTCGCGCCGAGGGCTGGAAATGGGTCGAGGTGGCCTTGGCCTTTCCCTACGGCCACAGCCGGGGGCTGCGTCGCCTGAGAGGCGAGCCGGTTCCGTTGAGCGAGGCGGAGCAGGCGACCTACGACGCGCTGCACGCCGAGTATGAGCGGCTGGAGAGCGCCGATCCGGCCGATGTGGAGGCGCTGGAGACGGCGTCGCAGCGGCTCGTCGAGATCGACGTCGCGTTGCGGGCGCTGGAGGACCGACCGGCGGTCTACGAGACGGCGGAGGTGGCGCGGGCTGGCGTCTTCGTCAGCGTCGATGCCGAGGGACGGCTTCAGGTTGATCGTGGCTATGTGCGGCCGGAGGACGAGGCGCCGGTCGAGCCGGTGGCCGTGCCCGGCAGCGATGGGCAGGTGGCTGCCCCATCGGCGGCTGGTGCGGGCGGGGCGGTCGCCGCTCAGCCGGCAATCATCACCGGAAACGCCCAGGTTTCGGCACCGGCACCCGTGTCGGTCGTGGGGCCGGAGGTGCCGGATGACGACGAGGGGCTGCGGCCGCTGCCCGACCGACTGCTGACCGAGCTGAGCGTGCATCGCACCTTGGCCCTGCGCGATGCGGTGGCCGGCGATCCCGACATCGCCTTCCTGGCGGCGCTGCACGCTCTGTGCCTGCGGAGCTTTTACCAGCGCGGCGGCGGGTCCTGCCTGGACCTGGAGCTGAAGAGCGCCGGCTTCGGCGTGCAGCCGCCCGATCTGGCCGCCAGCGCCTCGGCCAAGGCGATCGACGCCCGTCAACGCTCCTGGAGTGGACAGTTGCCGCAGGACGCCGCCGAGCTGTGGGCCACGCTGTCGGCGTTCGACGGCGACAGCCGGGCGGCCTTGTTCGCCCACTGCGTCTCCTTCGGCGTCAACGCCGTCCATGAGCCGTGGAACCGCAACCCGCAGCGTTTCGTCCACGCCGATGCCCTGGCCCAGGCGGTCGGTCTCGACATGGTGGCGGCCGGCTGGGTGCCGACGGTCGATGCCTATCTCGGCCGGGTGCCCAAGGCGCGCATCCTCGAGGCGGTGCGCGACGCCCGTGGTCCGGAGGCGGCGCAGCTGATCGACCATCTGCGAAAACCCGACATGGCCAAGGAGGCCGAGCGGCTGCTCGCTGGCAGCGGCTGGCTGCCGGAACCGCTGCGTCCGCCGACGGACGCGTCGATGGAGGAGGATGCCGGTGCGGGGGGCGACAACGAGGTTCTGCCGGCTTTCCTGACCGGCGACGGTGAGGCTCCGGTCCCGACCGAAGCGGTGGCCGCGTGATTGCGAACGCGTGGAGCGGCTTCGGCCGCTCCACGTTCGTCCTCGCCCTTTGTGGAGGCCACCATGGCAGAATTCCACGATCCCACCATCGTTCAACAGCCGATTCCATTCGCCGACCTGACGCCGTTGGAACATCTGGTCCTCACCCGCATCTTCGACATCGAGGAAACCGGGGGCCGGCTGTTGCTCCACGCCGCGCTCGGCCCGCGCGAGACCATTGCCGTTTCCATTGGGGAGGTGAGGACCGCCCTGGCGGCATCCGCCTCAGTCCCCGGCCGGTTGGTGCCCTTCCTGTCCGAGCGCTTGCCCGACGCCGGCGTCACCGATGGGGTGGTGGCGTTCGATCTCAGCGGCTTGTCCTGGACCTTGGTTTTGCAAGACATTGTGCGCCGTTCGCCCTCCCTCCCCTATGTCACGGCGGTCACCGCGTTCACCTGCACCGCCATGCGGCCGGACGGCTTCGGCGGCATGGCGGTGCTGATCACCGCCGACATCATCCGCGGCATCTCGACCAACGACATCCTGGAGACGTGGCTGGCGGACGGCACGGTGGGGCAGGAGCACAGACTGCTGTGTCTCGCGGAGCATGAAGTTCGCGCCGAGGTCAAGGCCGTGATCGACACCGACGAAACCCTGACCCGGCTGGCGCCGGAGATGGTGAGCGACGCCGACATCCACGCCGCCTGCCGGGCGGTGGCGGCGAACCGCGATCTCGGCCAGGAGCACGGCGCCGCGCGATTCCGGGCGGCACTGGCCGCCATCCGCGCGGCGGAACGCCGTCTCGTCGGCTCCTGATCCCTGTTCGCCATCTGTTTCCTTGTCGAGCCCGGCCGCCGCGCCGGGCTTCTTTCTTTTGGGAGAACCCCCATGCCGATCCCCGACTTTATCAAGACGAATTTCGCGACGCTGTTGCGTGCCGCGGCGGCCGGCGATCTGGCGCTGGTGGAGGGCACCGACGCCCGCACCGGCGAGACCCGCTTCATTCTCTGTGCCGTCGCTCGTCGCAGTGGCGAGGTCGTGCTCACGCCCTTTGGGCAGCTTGCCGATGACAACCCCTACGCGCTTTACGACCCGCCCTTCGATCCTGGCGACGGGTAGAGGACGAGGGCGGCGGGGCGGGGTTGAGCCGGAGCGGATCGAGAGAGCATCCCCCGGCCCCCGGTTTCCCCCGCTCTCCCGGACCTGCCGCCATGACCCAGACCGCCGACTTTCGAACCGACACCGCCGACATCCGTCCTCCGCTCCCGGTGGACAGCGCGGCGGCTTTGCTCGCTGCCGCCGAACGGCTGCTGCCCGACCTCGAACACGGCCGCGCCGTCGATGCCGGCACGCTGCGCGCGGCGATGACCGCGGCGTTCGGCGGTTCCGACGCCGAGGGCACCTGGAACTGGAAGCTGGCCTATGACGCCGGCGAGGCGGCGCAGATTCTGTTCTTGCGCCGCTTCGGTCCGGCCATGCGCGCCCGTGCCAAGACTCCCGCGGTGTTCCTGGCCATGCTGGAGCGGGTGGCGGCGCTGTTGCCCTCGCAGACCCGGCGCTCCGAGGAAAGCCAGGCCCGGCAGCAGTTCTCGACGCCGCTGCCGCTGGCCGGCGTGGTGGCCGCCGCGGCGGCGTTGACGCCGGACGACCGCGTGCTGGAACCATCGGCCGGCACCGGCCTGCTCGCCGTCTTCGCCGAACTGGCGGGAGCGAGTCTCATCCTCAACGAGCTTGCCGAGAACCGGGCCGGCCTGCTGGAGCGGCTGTTCCCCGGGCGTGCCGGTAAGCCGCTTCGATGCCGCCAACATCCACGACCATCTCGACCCGACCGTCCGGCCGACCGTGGTGCTGATGAACCCGCCCTTCTCGGCTCTGGCCGCCGTCGATGGCCGGGTTGCCGATACCGCGCTCCGGCATATCGGCTCAGCCCTGGCGCGGCTGGCCGAGGGCGGGCGCCTCGTCGCCGTCACCGGCGCCGGGCTGGCGCCTGATCATCCGGCGTGGCGCAATGCCTTCGTCCGCTTGCAGGAGCGTGGGCGTGTCCTGTTCTCCGCCGCCATCGACGGCCGGGTCTATGCCCGCCACGGCACGACCGTCGACACCCGGCTGACCGTCATCGACCGCGTGCCGGCCGACGACCCGACGATCGTCCCGGCCTCGCCGGGGACGGCGCCGGATGTCGCCACCTTGCTGGGCTGGATCCAGCGTGACGTTCCGCCGCGTCGCCCCGCCGCGTTGTCCGGCGCGGTTCCGATATCGGTGGTGGCGCGTGCGGGGGCCGTGCGGCCGGTGCGCCGGGCCGTGGTTCCCACGCCTGCGCCGTCCGCTCCCGATCCGGCTGCTGAACTGGTCTACGAGACGCGGGATTGGGCACTGGAAGCTGATTCACGGCTGACTGCCGCGCTCTACGAGCCCTACCGGCTGCAATCCATCCTCCTCCCCGGCGCCCGGCCGCACCCGACGCCGCTCGTGCAGTCCGCCGCCATGGCCTCGGTCGCGCCACCCAAGCCCCGCTACCGGCCTCATCTTCCCGCCGCGCTGATTGCCGATGGCATCCTCTCCGACGCCCAACTTGAAAGCGTCATCCTCGTCGGAGAGGCACACGCCGGTCATCTCGCCGGCCGCTGGACGGTGGACGAGAGCTTCGACGTCGTCTCGGCCGCCCCGGAGGACGCCGAGGGGGCGGTGCGCTTTCCGCCGCGGCTGGTTCCTGGGCGACGGCACCGGAGCCGGCAAGGGCCGGCAGGTCGCCGGAATCCTGCTCGACAACTGGCTGAAAGGCCGCCAGCGCGCGCTCTGGGTCTCGAAGTCCGACACCCTGATCGAGGACGCCCAGCGTGACTGGGCGGCGCTCGGCCAGGAACGTCTTCTGGTGACGCCGCTCTCCCGCTTTCGGCCCGGTGCCCCGATCCAGTTGGAGCACGGCATTCTCTTCACCACCTACGCGACCCTGCGCGGCGATGGCCGCGAGGGTGCCGTGTCCCGCGTCCAGCAGATCGTCGACTGGCTCGGCCGGGACTTCGACGGCGTCATCGTCTTCGACGAGTCCCACGCCCTGCGCAACGCCGGCGGCAGCGCCGGCTTCGGCCGCGAGGGCGGCACTGGCACCCCATCCCAGCAGGGCCGCGCTGGCCTGCGGCTTCAGCATGCCCTGCCGGACGCCCGCGTGCTGTACGTCTCCGCCACCGGCGCCACCACCGTGCACAACCTCGCCTACACCCAGCGCCTCGGGCTGTGGGGCGGCGAGGATTTTCCCTTCGCCAACCGTGCCGAGTTCGTCCAGGCCATCGAGGCCGGCGGGGTCTCCGCCATGGAGGTGTTGGCTCGCGACCTCAAGGCACTCGGCCTTTACACCGCCCGTTCGCTGTCGTTCGAGGGCGTCGCCTACGAGATGGTCGAGCACCGGCTGACGCCGGGCCAGGTCCACATCTACGATGCCTACGCCGCCGCCTTCCAGGTCATCCACGCCAACCTCGACGCGGCGCTGGAGGCCAGCAACGTCACCGGCGCCTCCGGCACCCTGAACGGCCCGGCCAAAGCCGCCGCCCGTTCCGCTTTCGAGAGCGCCAAACAGCGCTTCTTCAACCATCTGATCACCGCGATGAAGGCACCGACCCTGCTGCGCGCGATCGACAGGGATCTCGCCGCCGGCCACGCCGTGGTGGTGCAGATCGTCTCCACCGGCGAGGCGCTGATGGAACGCCGGCTGGCCGACATCCCGACCGAGGAGTGGAGCGACATCCAAGTCGACATCACGCCGCGCGAGTATGTCCTGGACTATCTGGCCCACTCCTTTCCGATCCAACTGCATGAACCTTTCACCGACAGCGATGGAACCTGTCGTCCCGGCCGGTGTGGCGGGACGGCCAGCCGGTGCTGTGCCGGGAGGCGGTCGAGCGGCGCGACCGCATGATCGAGCGGCTGGCGTCGCTGGAACCGGTGCCCGGGGCGCTGGACCAGATCATCCAGCGTTTCGGTACTGACATGGTGGCCGAGGTCACTGGCCGCTCGCGGCGCATCGTGCGCAAAATCGATCCCGGCGGGCTGGAACGGCTGGCGGTGGAGAACCGGCCCGGCTCGGCCAACCTCGCCGAGACCCAGGCCTTCCTCGACGACGACAAGCGCATCCTGGTCTTCTCCGACGCCGGCGGCACCGGGCGCAGCTACCACGCCGATCTCGGCGCCCGGAACCAGCGGCTGCGGGTGCATTACCTGCTGGAGGCCGGCTGGAAGGCCGACGCCGCCATCCAGGGGCTGGGGCGCACCAACCGGACCAACCAGGCGCAGCCGCCGCTGTTCCGTCCGATTGCCACCGATGTCCGGGGCGAGAAGCGCTTCCTCTCCACCATCGCCCGCCGGCTCGACACGCTGGGCGCCATCACCCGCGGTCAGCGCCAGACCGGCGGGCAGGGGCTGTTCCGCGCCGACGACAATCTGGAATCCGTCTACGCCCGGGCGGCCCTGCGCCAGCTCTACGGTCTGCTGCACGCCGGCAAGGTCGAGGGCTGCACGCTGGGCGACTTCGAGGCGGCGACCGGGCTGGCGCTCTGCGACCGCGACGGCGGTTTGCGGGATGAGCTGCCGCCGATCACCGTTTTTCTCAACCGGCTGCTGGCCTTGACCATCGGCTTGCAGAACACGCTGTTCGGCGTGTTCGAGCAACTGCTGACCGCGAAGATCGAAGGCGCCATCGCGTCCGGCACCTACGACCGCGGTGTCGAGACGCTGGTGGCCGACCGCTTCACGGTGACGGCGCGGCGCACGCTCTACGCCCATCCGGCAACCGGGGCGGAGACCCGGCTGTTCACCCTGGCGCGGCGCGACCGCAATCAGCCGCTCAGCGTGGAGGAGGCGCTGGAACGGGGCGCTGGCCCGTCGGCGCGCCTTCTGGTCAACGCCCGCTCGGGCCGGGCGGCGGTGCAGGTCCCAGCCGCCAGCCTGATGCTGGACGACGGCACGCTGGAGCGCCGGGTCCGCCTGCTGCGGCCGATGGAGCGCGTGACCGTGACGCTGGCCGAACTGGCCCAGAGCCAGTGGCGTCCGGCCGAGCCGGAGCCCTTCACCGCCGCCTGGCAGGCGGAGGTCGCCGCCGTGCCGCCCTTCTCCACCAGCACGCTGCACGTCGTGACCGGCCTGCTGCTGCCGGTCTGGCGGCGCCTGCCCGACACGAACCTGCGCGTCGTCCGGCTGCAGACCGACGAGGGCGAGCGGATCATCGGCCGGGTGGTGGCGTCGGAGGCCCTGGCCGACGTCGAGCGGAACTTCGGCATCGACGCCGGCGCGGCCGCTCCGCTGCCGTCGGTGGAGGAGGCCTGGACCCTGCTGCTGGGAGAGCGGATGGCGCTGCATCTGACCGACGGGCTTCGCCTGCGGCGGGTCACGGTGATGGGCACCCACCGGATCGAGCTGTTCGGTTTCACGGAAGGCATGGTCGAGCGGCTGAAGGCGCTGGGGCTGATGACGGAGATCATCGCCTGGAGCCTGCGGCTGTTCGTGCCGGTGGGCGAGCGTGGGCCGGCGGTGTTCGCGGCGCTGCTGGCCCGGCACCCCCTGCTGCGCGTCGTCGATCGGACGGTTGCTTGAGCGGCGGATGTCATGTCCAGGGTATCGGAGATGGCGCAGCGCCTCGCGCGGGAGGCCGAGGCGGTGTGCCGCCATTACCTGTCGCAGGGGCGGCGGGAGGGGCATTACTGGCGAATCGGCGACGTTCACAACACGCCGGGGCGCAGCCTCTATGTCCGCCTGCACGGGACTGGTGCCGGGCGATGGGCCGACGGCGCCACCGGCGACCATGGCGACCTCCTCGATCTCATCGGGTTGAATCAGGGTTTCGACCGGCTGGGCGACGCGCTCGAGGAAGCCCGCTCCTTTCTCAGTCTGCCGCGGATCGTGGAAGCCCCAAGGCGGTGGGAGCCGCGTTCTCCGGTTGGATCGCCAGAGGCCGCCCGTCGACTGTTCGCCCGCTCCCGGCCGATCGCCGGCACATTGGCCGAGGCGTATCTGCGCAACCGTGGAATTCCGGAAATCCGCAACGCCGGTTTCCTGCGTTTTCACCCCCGCTGCTGGTACCGGATCGACGCGGATCGGCTTGCCCAAGGGCCGGCGCTGGTCGCCGCCGTCACCGACCGGGAAGGCCGGATCACCGGCGTGCAGCGCACCTGGCTCGATCCGGCCGGCCAGGGCAAGGCGGCGATGACCGCGCCGCGCCGGGCATTGGGGCATCTGCTCGGCAACGGCGTCCGCTTCGGTGTGGCTCACGATGTCCTGGCGGCGGGGGAAGGCATCGAAACCATGCTGGCGCTGCGGACCGCCCTGCCGTCCTTGCCCATGGTCGCCGCCCTGTCGGCCGGGCATCTCGCCGCCTTGCGGTTCCCGCCGCCGCTCCGGCGCCTCTACATCGCCCGGGACAACGACGCCGCCGGACGCGGAGCGGCGGAACGGCTGGAACGCCGCGCCGAGGCCACCGGCATCGAGGCGCGGATCCTCACGCCGCTGTTCGGGGATTTCAACGACGATCTGCGGGCCTGCGGGGTGGCGGCGTTGCGGGCGCATCTGCGGACGCAGCTCGCCCCGGAGGACGGCACGCGCTTCTGGCTCCCAGGGATCGATGGGACCGGTGAAAGCGGCGGGAGGATGGACGGCACCGCCGATGCCGTCGGCGGGTAACGGCGGGAAATCGTTCCTGCCGGGAAAAGGCCGCGGCCACGGCCTTCCAGCGGGCGATCGGGCGGCAAGCGGGGCAGGTCCGCAACGGCGGCGGTCCACTTTCTTCCCCGGCCGGCCAAGCCGGCCTTCCTCGCGAAACAAGAAAGCCGCCCGCCGCCATCCTCCGCTCGCGCTGCGGCCCAAGGGTGCGGACCCGCCCAGCCCGCCGCGCAGGGATCGCCACGAAGGCCGCGATGGGCGCGGCCGATCCCCCGCCGAAGGACGACCCGCCATGACCACCGACCGCGACAGCGCCGAGTTCGAGCCCGGTCACGCCTCCTCCCCCACCGACCACGCCCTGACCGAACTCCAGCTCTACGGGCACCGGCCCTTTCAGGACGATCCCGACCCCCGGCCGTTGCCCGACGAGACCGCCATCCGCGCCGCCCTGGCCGACATCTTCGATGCCCTGGTCTCGACGCTGAACGAGACCCGCCTGGAACCCGATCTGGCCGACCTGCTGTGGTCGACCGTCAACCTGTTCCACCGCGCCACCGACCGGGTGCGGCGCGAGCTCGACGACAACGAGGACGCCCAGAAGCGCAGCCAGCGCGAACAGGACGGTTCGGAAATCCGCTCAGTCGAGCTGGAGCGGCTGCTGGCCGAGGGGCTGACGCTGATCGAGCGCCGCACCGCCATGGAAGTCTTCCGCGACCACGCCGCCGGCCTGTTCGAGCTCCACACCGGCTCAAGCTGGCGGCCGCGCGCCGGATCGCTGGTCAGCCACCGCACCCTGACGGCGACGCTGATCGACAGCCGGGACTTCCTCGCCGCCAAGCGGCGGGCCGAGACCGAGCCGCTGCTGCCCCCCGGGGTGCGGATCGGCTTCACCGGTGGGGCGGAGTGCAACGACCATCACCGGATCTGGGCGGTGCTCGACAAGGTCCACGCCAAGCACCGGACATGGTGCTGCTGCACGGCGGCAGCCCGAAGGGGGCCGAGCGCATCGCCGCCTGCTGGGCCGAGCACCGCAAGGTGGTGCAGGTGCTGTTCAAGCCGGATTGGGCGCGCCACGCCAAGGCCGCCCCCTTCAAGCGCAACGACCGCCTGCTGGAGGCGCTGCCGGTCGGGATCATCGCCTTTCCGGGCTCGGGCATCGCCGCGAACCTTGCCGACAAGGCCAAGCGGCTCGGCGTTCCGGTTTGGCGTTTTGGTGACAGCGAGGCGTAGTTCCGGCTTCCTAAGTAAGAAAGCCGATATCGCTCAGGGAAGCATACTGATATCAGCATACCATTGTACAGATGATTTGAGGTTGCTGAAGCATTGCTGGGTGCAGTGGTTCGATTATACACTCAGAAAAACTATCACGTATCTCGCGCAGGACGGCAAAGGCTTATGGGAACTCCACATTCAAAAATCGATGAAGAGTGGACGGACAATAGACAGTCGCCTGGGTTAGATGTCCGCAACTCGGTGGCGCATTTGGCTAAAACCCCCGCGCCGCACCGTGTCTTCATAGCGCTTGCCGGAGGCGGAGCAAAGGGCCTGATCCATGTCGGCGCGCTCCGAGCCCTGGAGGATCGCGATGTCGAATTTTGCGGGTTGGCGGGGACATCGGCAGGTGCCATTGTCGCGGCACTCAAGGCCGCTGGCTTTTCCTCCCGTGAGTTGATCGACCCTGATGGCGGTCCGTCGGTCATCGACAAGCTCAACGAAATCGATCCCAGCATAAAACGCGCCACTGATATCTTTGGTGGCGGATGGCTCCGTGTCCGCCTATTCCGCTGGGCGGCGGGCCATTTCCAGATATTAAAGATTTTGGCGGGCGTAATCGGGCTGGCGCTACCAATCTGGTTGATTTGGGTAGGTACCACACGATCCTGGCCGATGATTACCACGGCCGTCATCGCAACCATCATCATCGGCTTGTTTGGTCTGCTGGGATTCCGTTTTCTGATCGGCGGACTCGCGAGTGTGGAACAATTTCGCTCGGCTCTGGGAAAGCTGCTTCAACGTAAAATGTTTCCTGCCGAGCCAGATCGAATCGTCACCTTGGGCGACTTCGCCCGGGATGGCCGACCGACGCTCAAGATCGTGAGCGCTAATCTAAGCCGACGCCGCCTTCAACTCTTCTCGCCAGAGCGTACGCCAGAGGTGGCAGTTGCCGATGCAGTAGCAGCCTCGATTTGCCTACCTTTAATCTTCGCGCCATGGCGAATCGACAAATCGACCTTCGTTGATGGGGGAATTGTCTCTAATCTTCCGGCTTGGCCGTTCGATGAGGAACGCGAACTCGATCCCCAAGCGCTCACCATTGCAGTCGAGATCGCGGACACTTCGAACGCTCCATTCATTCGACGTTTCAACTGGCTGCCCTCGGCGGTCCGCACCGCGCTGTTCGGATCTGGCGAGCTCAATCTGCGCGTGTCCGGTCAAGCCGAGCAGCTGGTGCTGGAGAGCCGCCTAAACCTGCTCCAGTTCGATTTGACATTGGAACAAGCTCGCCAGGAAGTGCGTGATGGCGAGGCAGCTGCATCAGTGCGGCTCGACAAACGACTGTTCCGACGACCCGAACTCTACCGCAATGCCTGTGAAGTGACGCGCGGACTAACCGAGGATATCGTCGAATCGGCACTCCATATTGATGCAAAGCGCGTACGCGTCGCTATCGCCGTCCCCGACCACGATTATCACCATTCGCTGCGCCTGCGCTTCTCCTCCGGCTATGAGGCTGATCCCGATGAAGGCATGTTGGTGCCAATCGTAGGTTCTGTGCTCGGCGCCGCATGGGCCGCACGGGAATCTCGCTTCGAGCTTGCGCCGTTTCCGCCCGAGCTTGATCTTCCGGGTGACGCCAATCGGCTACGGCGCAAGCTTCGCTGGCCAAAGCTTGCATGGCAATTATGCATTCCTATATTGGATAGAGACGATCACGCACGCTTCGCGGTTCATATCGGCGGCGATGCCAAGCTGCCAATCGATCCGCGGCTTGAGGATGCGGTCACCGAAATCGAAAGTTCTGTGAAAGAGTTCTTCAATCTGATAATACAAGAATTGTCCGAACTGGAGGATGGCCATGGCTTGGAAGAGCGCCACCTTTAAAAAATCCGACGCGGTTGGACATACGACCGACACGGAGGCAATCTCGCGCGCTGTCGCTAAGCACCGCGAGGCAATGTCGGATGTCGTCTCGGATGCAAAGAGGCTTGCCGATGAGCGTCGTCGGACGCTGAACAGCATCCAAGATCCCGAGCTTAAGCGTAGTGCAGCGCGCTAACGGGCACACAGCAAGGCTCAAGCAGATATGAACGTATTAGCGGTAGGTCTCGACTTGGTCGAGATGGATCGTTTTCGTCTGCTCTACGGTGATTTTGATCCTGACGTGCTTGCGCGATGTTTCACTACACGCGAGCAGGCAATAGTTGGTGCCGATGCGGATTGCCTTGCCCGGCTTGCGGGGCGCTTCGCCGCCAAGGAGGCTGTGCTTAAAACGATCGGCGGCCTTCAAGATGGCATTGCTCTTACTGATGTGGAAATCATCTCAGACGGTGTGTCGCCGCCGCGCGCTGAAGTGACGGGGGGAGCGCTCGCTGCAGCGGTAGCGCGCGGTATTACGAACTGGCAGATCAGCTTGACGCACGGAGCTCAAAGCGCGGCGGCGGTAGCACTCGCGTTCGGAACAGCCTCGACATAGCGAAGAGTCCTGGCGCTTCGGTCGATCTCGACCATTCCGCCCTGTGCGGCAACAATCTGCCGCCAAGCAGCGAAGCTCTGGACGATTGCACTCTGCCAAAGCGCATCAGGCTGTTCGGCCACCTCGAGATGCGCACTCATGCCGCGCACCATCTTGAGTAGCGTCTCATCCACTCCCCGCGCGCCGTCGAGGAAATTGTGGTTGCGCCCATAGTCGAAGATCAATGCCGCGATCCCTTCCTCGATCACAGCCGCGCGGCCACCATCCTCAACCTCGTCCAATTTCGCGACACTGCGGCGCTTGCGGCCAAGTAGCTTGCGGAGTACGGGCGACCAACCGAGGACCGCAACGAAACCAGCGTGGAAAATGTCGTGAAAACGATAACCGTCGTCGTTATGTGCGTTGTCGGTAAGCTCAGCGCCAACCTGCTCGCCATTAAAGAGCGTGCGGACAATCACACGATCGCCGTCGGCCTGTTGTTTGAAGGTCAGGGAGAAGCACTCCGGGAAGCTTTCTCCCTCCTTGTCGCAGGAGCCAAGCACAACCCCAACGTCCTCACCGAACCGCCCGCGGGTCTTGGCAAGGTTAGCAGTGGCTATGTCATCAAGATCAAGACCATACTTGCTGGCGACATTGGCGGTATACCAAAGGATATCGCCTAGCTCCTCGCGCACGCGATCGACGAAGCGGACGTGCGACGGCCCGTCGCGCAACCATTTCTTATATTCGGACAGGAGCTGTCCCGCCTCACCCGCGAGGCCTAGCAGCGGGATCAACTGCGCCGTCTCGGCGCCGCCTAAGCTGGTGCGATCGGTTTTCCAGCGCCTGATGCTGATAGTCGGAGAAGTGCATGCGACGCCCCTTTAGAGAAGTTGCTCGGCGCCCCCCGGCTGGGCCGGAAGCCGATCGTTAAGGCCCCATTTCGGTGGAAACCATACGGTGTGCGGAGATGTGGAGGGCTTGAAGATTTGTTTGATCCGTGTGCGGCCAGAGACGCCTATAATTTCTGGATGGGCAACGCGGGCATATTTGCTGATCTCGCAGAACAGGTTCTGGCAGTCGATCAGCTGAAGCCGTCGTCCCCACAGGGTCTGAAAGTCAAGACCGAGGCGAGCGAACTCCTGCTCCTGGCGATCGTGCATGAACTCGATGATATCTTCCGCGAGATAGTCGGCGGCATTGACGAAACATTTAGCAATACCGTCACGCGCGCCTGGCCCTGCCACGACGAAGCTGTCCTCGGCAAAGTCAATGAGCGTTGCATAATTGAGATCGATCGCAAGCTGGAACGCTAGGAAATTGCCGAGCGAAGGCAGTTTCTTGAGCAGCGCGAACACTTGTGCAAGCGAGGTCGCCGAGTTGATCCTATCGGGGAGATTACCGTTTAAAGCAGTCTGGACGAGGTGAAGGTGGCCTCGATGCTTAACTCCTCCACCTTCGGGCCATTTAACCGGCGGGATAATATAGGCCGCCGAATAGAGCTTGCCACCCTGACGCATCGCCGAGGTGAGCACCTTGTCATAGGCGTGATACTCGAACGTCTCCCAACTGAGCGGTCCCAGTTGCGACTCAAGGAGCTGCCACGTCTCGATTCTATTGAAAAGCCTAAACAGGAGAACACGGAAAAGTTGCTCATGCGGTGCAGCGCTCCGTCCGTCGCCGTAAATTACCTCGCGAATGAGGTGCTGGCTGACGCGGTCGGCAGCGCGATACGCATTGGTGAAGCGGTGGCGTGCGAGGATGGAATCGTTGGTCCATGGGGAGAGTTGTCCCTCTAGCCGACGAAAGAAGATTGCCTGCCGTTCGGTCGCGAAACGCCAGTAGCTGTCAAATACTTCGGTCGGCTGAAGGTCAACGAACCGATTTGAACCGCGGAAAATCTTGGGAAAAGCGTTGTTATTCATATCAGGTGGCTTGCGGCAGCTTTTGGGCAGCCTCCAACTCAGCGCGGACGGTAGTGAGCATAGTAGCAAAATCGCCGTCGGTCTTGCCGATTTTGTCCATCTTGGCTATGCCAACGAATATGTTGAGCCGTTCCAGACGGCGTTTCATTTGCGACGCCATAAAGGCGCCGAGACGTCCGAGACCCAGATAGTTACCGTATCCTTTGTGAACGATCTGCTGGGTCGCATAAAAGGCATTCACGATCAGCCCGTCGTCGCCGGAGAAGGTGAAACTCACCTGCTGCAGGCAGGGAAATTCGAGCTGGGCGGTCGTCAGCATGTCGCGATAGGGATCGAACGTCGTCGCCTGCCATTTCGAGCGGCGCCCGCTTGGGTTGCGATCATATTCGTCGAGAACCCATGCAATTGATTGAAGCCAGCCCCGCTGCCCTCGAAGTCAATCATGCGCTGAAAGTAGGAGCCGCGCTTGTTATTCTGTGAGTTATAATCCCGAATACGCGGGAATGCCTCGAGGAATATTTTGAAGAATTCCGCGCGGTTGCCCTCGGCCATCTGCCAATAGCGCTGAGGGAAGATTGTCCAGGCGACGTTTTCGACGTCGCGCTTACCCTTAGCAGCAAGCAGTGTATCGACTGCGGCGCGAATCTCTGGCACCTCGGCGGCAACGCCCTGATCGTTGAACCCGGTAATCGATAAGGTTAAGGGTGAGATTGCCTCAACGCCGGGACGCGCGAGGCGGTCGAGCACGCTTGCCCAGCCGAGCGACAGGTTGGCGGCGACGATGGATTCGGGCTCGGCGATTTTACTCATCTGGATCCTCCAGGAAGCGATATTTGGCAGGACCAATGAAGCTTGCGGGGGCTACCCGCGCCTCGATCTGCCAGCAAGACGTGGTAATAGTCGCTCGGCCGCGACCGACCGCATTATAGACGTCAAATCCTTCAATCGACTGCCGAGGGGTGAGGACATGGCCGGAGACCGTGGCATTGGCTGGGACCGCCAGCGCATAGCCCTCCTCGAGATCAACCCCAGCTGAGCGCTGCCGGTCGTCGAGGATGACGAGGCCTTCGGCGTCATCATCACCTAGTATGCGCTTACGGATGCGCTGCGGCGTCCATTTGCCTAGTTCGGCTCGAACGTTGCGCGGCATGTCGTTGAGTGTCATCGATAAGTGTGTGAGCAGTGTATCGTATCCGACACCGAACTCACTTGCGATCGTCAGGACTTGCAGTGGATTGACCGTTGCCGGCGACCATCCCCTGCTGTTGAAGGCACGGCGCACGCCGATCGTGGGCATTAACATAAAGGCGGCGAAGGCGTTGGCGAGTACCTCTTCCGGGATTTCCGAGTCTTGCCGATCGTCGCCCTTGAGCTCGTCAATCGTCGAACCATGGCCGAACCAGTGATGCCCAATCTCATGGGCACAGGTGAACGCCTTACGGGCGAGGGGGCGGAACGCTGATAGCATGATGCATGGTGGAACGCCTTTACGATAAAAACCCTCCATGCTCACTGGCAGGAAGCGGATGCGGATGCCCATCGCCTCGGCCACCGCATAGACGTCGATTGGCGTAATGAGATCAAGGTCGAGCCTATCGCGCGTGTCAGATGCGGCTTGGGCACCGTCTAGGATGAGCATGCGCCGGTTCATTGCTCAGCCCTTGGTTTCGTCATCAGTTTCAGTACGCATCGCTGCAAGCGCACGAAGTAGACCATCGAGAGCGTCAGGTGACAACTTGGCGAGTTCGCGTGCGGCGAGTTGCAACTTGGGATCGTCCACCGCTAACTTATCGGGCGTTTTACCTAGCAAATATGCTGTGCCCACGTCGAAGATGTCGGCTAATCGCGCGAGTTCATCGGCAGTTACGCGACGATTGCCCGCTTCGATCTCGCTGATCGAAGGGCGGTGCATGCCCATCATTTTAGCAACTTGGCCCTGGCTCAAGCCCGCAAGTGTGCGTGCTTCGCGAATACGCTGGGCAATGAGTTGGCGATGTTCGGCCTCGGTACTCATTCCGCTGCCATCGCAAAAGTCTGAGCTGCGACATGCGCGCAAATGAGATTCGCTGACTGGTTGATTGTCAGAAGTGGTCCTCCATTTTTTCCGCCAAACACATGCACGTTATTATCGATTTTCACCCCAAGCTCCTTGGCAATCCATGATGTAGCGACCGGCCACACCGTACTGTCGAACTTTTCAAGGACCCGCCGGGGCACGTCAACACCGGTCAGCACCGGGCAGGGCAAACCGCTCACGTCTTGGACTTTTTGCAGCGTCTTGACGATCGCCGCTCTGGCTTCATCGAGAGTCATGGACACCTCCCTTACACCCGGTAAGATAATCTTACTATACCGGCGCCCATATTCAAGCCCTGATAGTTTTTTTGCCTGCGTTGGTGAGCTGAAGGGAATATGGGAGTCAGACGGTTGCAAATCGGGCTGTGAGTGGCCGTACAGATATGTCAGATTCTGGCGCTTTGCCGCCATAAACATGGGTAAAAGTTGAATGGCGCCCGCGCGGGCAAACCCGCGCGCCGGGCTCTCGTGAACCGAGCCTCCTGCGGAGTCTCGGGCCTTCAGCCTTCGATCCCTGCCGCTTCGTTCCCAGATGGGTGCATCCCAGGAAAATGCCCGGCGCTTCGAAGGCGCGCCGGATGCTGCCCAGCACGCAGCCGTGCGACGATCTCTCGGCCAGTTCGAAGCGGCGCATCGCCGACACCGACAAGGCTGCCTTCTCGGCGAGGGCTTCCTGCGACCATCGGATACGTGTTCGGATGAGCCGGCACGGCTGCTGGGTCACGCCACCACTCTCCACCGGCACGACGAAACGCCGCATGCCGCCATCATGGGCAGGATCGGTTCACAGCCCTTCTGTCCGGGTCCGGACCGTTGGCGTCGGCCATCGCGGTGTTCACTGGAAACCGCGTTCTCACCGTCATCGGGTTTCGGCACCCGTGCGTTCGCATGGTCTCCCGGGTTCCGTGCTCCGGCGCGTCCACCGCGTCCTTTCCTGCTGGCGACCCTGACGCCGGGTTCGGCTGCCGTGGCAGCCCGACCTCGATCCCGCAACGATCCGGGGACGACCTTCTTCCCCGCCGTGCTCGGCGGACGCCTGTGCGCGCCTTCCTCGCGCGGCAAGAAGCTCGGCCCCTTGGCCGTCCTCCGCTGCGCTGTGGCCCTTCGGGTGCGGGCCGGTCGTCCGGCGTCTTCTCATCGCCATCAAGGACGCGATGGTCGCGACCGAATCCAGCACATGGAGACGAAAATGGCTCAGATCGGCACCTTCACCCGCAATGACGATGGCTCCTTTGCCGGGACCATCAAGACGCTGACCCTCAACATCAAGGCCCGCTTCGTTCCCGTCGAGAAGGACAACGAGAAATCTCCCGACCTGCGGGTGCTTTGCGGGCCGATCGAGATCGGCGCCGGGTGGCGAAAGGCCGCCAAGGACACCGGACGTCTCTACCATTCCGTCAAGCTGGACGATCCGAGCTTCCCCGGCCCGATCTACGCCAGCCTGGTCGAGATCGACGGCGGTTACGCCCTGATCTGGTCCCGCTGAGGTCCGCATTCATCGGCTGCGGCGCTCCATCCGGAGCGCCGCGAACCGGCGGGACAGCCAGGCGACGCGATCCCGGGACGTTCCCCGTGTCCCCAAACGTTGGTCTGTCTCTTCAGACCTCCCAGCCTACCATGCCGGATCGGCCCGCCTCGAGGACGAGCGGTTCCCCCCAAAATGCTGCGCATTTCGGCTCCCCCGCCCGCCGGCTGGTCAGCCGGTCGCCTGCGGCGATCCTCGACCCGGGCCGATCCGGCATCGTGGGGACCCTCCTGTCTTCAAACAGAGGAGGGAACGATGCTCACCATCGACCGCGAGATCAAGAGTTGCGCGCCGAACTGGCCGGCAGCGTCCTGACCCGCCGTGAACGCGCCCAGGCTCAGGCGGCGCTGACCGCGCTCATCGCCCGGCGGGCGGCGAGGGAGAGGGCTTTCGACCCGCGGATGGCCGAGGATGCGGCGCCCGGTTGAGGCGTTGTTCCGCTTGGCGGGCGGTCCCTGGGATAACCGCTCCACCACCGCCGGGAGGGAGCGGCTATTCCGCCGTCTCCGCGCTGGCGGTTTCGTATTCCAGCAACGCCGCCGGGGTCACGCCCAGGGCGTCGGCCATGTCCTTCACCACCGTCACGGTCGGATTGCGCGCCCCGCGCTCGATGCCGCTGATGTAGGTCCGGTGCAGCCCGGATTCGAAGGCAAACTGCTCCTGCGACCAGCCGCGCGCGCGTCTGATCCGCTGAACGTTGAGGCCGATCCGCTTGCGAATGTCCATCCCGGCAGAAAGCCACCTTGCAGCCGATCAGTCTACAGACTATGAGTAACATTGTGCGGTGACCGGTTGCGCCGAGGCGCCGCGCACCCGTTCCGCGCGGGGACAGCCGGCGGAAATGCACTTGGGAAATCCGACACGAGGAGGGCGACGCCCGTGACCACCGCACCCCTTGTCCGAGCCAGAGGCCGGAGCCGCGCCAAGCTGGCGGCCGGTCTGGACGTCATCGACGCCCACATCGGTCTGCGGGTGAAACTGCGCCGCACCCTGGCCGGGCTGTCCCAGAGTGCCTTGGCCGAACGGGTCGGTGTGACCTTTCAGCAAGTTCAAAAATACGAGAACGGCGCCACCAGCATCTCCGCCGCGCGGCTCTGGCAATTGGCGAACGCCCTGGATGTCCCGGTCAGCTTCTTCTTCGACGGCCTGCCCGGTGCTGGACACGGTGGGGAACTGGCCCCTCCGCCCCCGGAGTTCGACCGCCGGGAAACCCTGGAGTTGGTGAAATGCTATTATCGGCTGACTCATCCTGCGGTTCGCCATCGTCTCTTCGATCTGCTGAAGGCGACGGTGTCCGCCCTGGAGGCGGGGGACTCGCCTCACGCCGGAGGCTGATCGGTTTTGAAGCGAACGCCCGGCCCCTTGCCGTCAACCGCCTCGATCAACTCCACGCCGGCGGCATCGAAGGCGCGCAGCAAGGCCTCGATGGTGACCGGATGGGCGTTCACAGCGCCCCGGGTCGCTTCCAGCCGCTTGATGGTCGGTTCGGACAGCTTGGACGCGAGGGCCAGATCCTTCCGCTCCCATCGGAGAAGGGAGCGCGCAGCTCGGAGTTGTTCGCCGGTCGGCACGGTGCGGCTTTCCAATCTTATCCTATATGGGATAAAAGGATCCCATTTGGGTTGACGCGGAGCGGTGCGTGCTCTAACGTAGAGGGATAAGTGACCCTGAGTCTGCCGGCAAGCGCCGGACACAGCCGCCGCGCGAATGACGCGGCCCAAGCGGCATTTTTCCCTTTGGCTGGATCTCAAAGAGGTTCCCATGCCCGTTCCGACGCCACCGGTCACTGTCCGGCCGTCAACCCTTCGCGCTTGCCTCGCGGCGGCGGCTCGTCTGCTGAACGCGGCGGCGAGGGATCCAGACGGTTCGGAGCCTCTGGTGCCGCTCTGGCGGGAATGGCGGAGGGCTGCCGCCGCGGTCAACCGGTCGTGTCGGGCGGCGCAGAGGCTGGAACGCCAACTCATGGCCAGCATCGGCCCGCCGCGCGTCGAAGTGCCGCTGGACCCGCCGCCCTCGCAACCGGTCTACGTGTCCGACGCTCGCGCCATCGATCAATTGCTCGGCACCGACCTCGTCAGCCACCCCTTGCGCGACCGCCTCAAGCAGGACCTCGCGGCGAGGCTGGCGCGCTGGGAGCGGGAGGCCGTCACCAGTGGCCTGAACGCCGCCCAGGCGGAGGAGGCCGCCGCCAGCCAACGGGCCGAGGCGGTGCTGGAACTGGCGGCGGCGATCCCGGCGCGTTCCCTGGTCGGGGTGCTGGCGAAACTCACCATCGCCGCCGAATGGGGAAGCCACGATCCGGATCATGACGCCCAGCCCTGGCCCTTTCTGCACAGCGCGCTGGCTGATCTGGTGAACGAAGTGGCGGCCGCGCGAAGCACGGATACGCCGGCACCGTGACGTCCACTGCTGGGTAGCGGCCGGCGAAACCGCCGATACGGAAAAGCGGCAGGCCGGAAGCCCGGTTTCACGGATTTCCGCCAGCCCACACTGAAATTGCCGTGCATATGCGCAAAATTCGACGGGCTTCCGACGAAAGTTCGTTGGAAATTCGAACCCTTCGGCCTCAAAGCAAGGGTGGCGGTGACGCTGCGCCATATCCAAGTATGCTATCCAGCGTCGTCGCCGTTCGGGTGGCTACCCGTCAGTTCGGAGAGATAGGGGTGATGGGACGGAAGCGTCAGCAGATCGCCGGGAAGAACCTTCAGCGCTTGCGCCAACCGGCCGAGCGTGACGACTGTCGCCTTGTGCTCGGCCCGCTCGATTTGGCCGACATAGCTGCGGTCGATGCCCGACCTGTGCGCAAGGTCCTCCTGCGTGATGCCCCGCTCACGCCGCAGACGCCGGATGTTCGCGGCGAGTATGTCGGGCAGATCCTCCATCGCCAGGATGGAGCCTCATTGCGGGAGATGTCTCCACGGGATACATCTCCCATTCCGACGGCGGCCCCCTGGTCCGGGGGCCTTTGTGCGGGTTTGGTTCGGTGGAAGGGAGCGCACGCATGAAAAAGCCGCGCATCGACGCGCCGGTCTTCGACGAAGCCCCCAGTGGCGAGACGCTCACCGCGTACGACCGGCTGCATCTGGTCACCTATCTGCGCCTACTCGACGCGGCGGCCGAGGGCGCCGATCCGGACGAGGTGGCCCGCATCGTTCTGCGCATCGATCCGATCGAGGAACCCGAGCGCGCCCGGCGTGCCCACGCCAGCCACCTCGCCCGTGCCCGTTGGATGACCGAGAACGGATACCGTCACCTGCTCGGGTCGAGCTAGGCCGACGGAGCCGCTGTGGCGCGACTGGTGCCGGATCGCGCCGGCCGGGCGCGAAATCCCAGTACGATCAAAGACTTTTCTCCCTTTCGATCGGAGGAGGGCGGACTGGGCTTATCGCCCGATAAGCAGCACCGGCCTAGCGGCGTCGCGTCCCGTCCGCAACCTCACCGTCCGGATGCGCATCCGTCCCTTCCATTCGTGACGAGGACGGTTCCATGACGAACACGAAGGACTGGCGGTCCGCCGCCGCCTACGCCGACACGGTGTCGCTGTCGGTCTCCGGCTGGGCGTGGGAATTCCTGCGCCGCAACCCCGACTATCGGGCCGAGACTCGGGCGGCGGCACCGCGCTCCACGGCCCGCGCCGCCGCCGGCCGGCGCTGGGGGTTGTCCTGTCGCCGAGGACCCGGACCGCAGCGGCCACGACACGGCGCTCTTCTGGACGCCGGACCTCCTGCCGGGGCTGGTGCGGTTGATCCCGGACCCAGTACCCGGACGAATGGTCCCCGCGACCGCTGATCCCTTGACGGGACCAGGGCGGCGGGCGGTGTTGCCGACGCCGGACGGTCTGCACGTCGTCATCGCCGATGGTCCACGGGAGCGGCGCTTCCTCGTCCTGGCCCCCGAACTGCCCGAGCCGGGAACGCCGCTGTGGGCCACCGTGGCGTTCGACGCCCCGCGTGCTCCGCAGATCGCCGGGATCGAGCGGTTGGCGGCGCTGATGACGGAGTCCGATCCGCCAGCCGAGTTGACCGGCTACCAGACCGACATGCTGCGCCGGGTTCTGCAAGGGCTCGACGCCGCGCTGGCCGGCGCCAGCCTGCGCGACACCGCCGCCGCGCTGTTCGGCGACCAGCGGACATCCACCGACTGGTTCCGTTCCAGCCCCTTGCGCGATCAGGTCCGCTACCTGATCCGCCGGGGCCGGCGGCTGATGACCGGCGGCTATCGCGACCTGCTGGCCGGCCGGTTCGGGCGCGGTCCCGCGTAGGCTGTCACCGCAGGGGCCGGGGGACTCCGGCCCCTGCGGTCTTTCCCCTCCCCGGCGTTTCGCTGTTTCCGCGAGCCTTCCTCCACCGCGCGCGCCCTCCTCCGATGGTGCGCTGCGGCTCACGGAGGCTCGCTCATGTCCGACACCATTGGCAATCTGCCGCCGCGCTTTCTGCGCACCCCCGAGGCTGCGCGCCTTCTCGGCCTGTCCGGCCGGACGCTGGAGAAGCACCGCGTCTACGGCACCGGACCGCGCTACCGCAAGATCGGCGGGCGCGTCGTCTACGCGCTCGACGATTTGAAGGCCTGGGCCGATCAGGGCCTGCGCACCTCGACCTCCGATCCCGGGACCGGCACGGTGCGGCCGGCCCGGCCGGCGACGCGCTGAGGGCGGCGCGATGGACGGGTTTCGCAACGGCGATGCCGCGCGCTGGCAACGCGATCTGTTCGTCACGCTGCCGGGCGACATGGCGGTGCGCGATCAGCAGGACCTGATGGCGCATCCCTTCTTCTCGCTCGCCAAGTCCCGGCGCACGGTGCCGATCGACTACGCCGCCGGCGACGTCTGCATCCGGGTCGAGGGCACCGCCGAGCATGGCATCGCCACCATCTGGGACGCCGACGTGCTGATCTGGGCGGCCAGCCAACTGGTGGAGGCGCGCGACGCCGGTCTGCGCACCGCCCGCCAGTTGGTGACGACACCGCATCAGATCCTCACCTTCACCGGGCGTGGCACCTCGGTGCGCGACTACCAGCGCCTGCGCGCCGCCCTCGACCGCTTGCAGGCGACCACCATCGTCACCAACCTGCGGCAGGCCGACCAGCGGCGCCGCCATCGCTTCTCCTGGATCAACGAGTGGAAGGAACGGGCGGATGCCGCCGGCTGGCCGCTCGGGCTGGAGCTGATCCTGCCGGACTGGTTCTACCAGGGTGTGCTGGAGGACGCCTTCGTCCTCACCATCGAGCGGGACTACTTCGATCTGACCGGCGGGATCGAGCGCTGGCTGTACCGGCTGGCCCGCAAGCACGCCGGCCGCCAAGCCGAGGGCTGGGTTTTCGATTTCCGCCACCTGCACCTCAAATCGGGCAGTCTCGCCCGTTTCGCCAACTTCGCCATCGACCTGCGGAGCATCGCCCGGCGGCAGCGGCTGCCCGGTTACCGGCTGAGCGTCGAGCGCCGGCGAGATGGCAGCGAACGCCTGCGTTTCCGGCCGGGCGGCGTCCTCGCCACGCCCCCGGAGCCGCCGAACACTTATCCACAGACACGTGGGGAAAACCGGTGAAACCGCTCGTGCCATCGCGTGTGCAAACGCTCGTGCCATCGGGTGCGGCGAGGTCGTGCCATCGGGTGCGCGAACCCTCGGCAAACCTCTGGTCCACAACGACGATTCGCGCTCTTAACTTATCTAACAAAGACTCTAACGATTCTATGTTGTTGGCCGGGTGGAATCCTGGGGAGAAGCCGCGTCACGGGGTTTCGCCATGATCGTGGCACTGCTCAACCAGAAGGGCGGGGTCGGCAAAACGACGCTGGCCCTCCACCTCGCCGGTGAACTGGCCCGGCAAGGGCAGCGCGTGCTGCTGATCGATGCCGATCCCCAGGGTTCGGCGCTCGATTGGGCCGAGCGGCGGAATCGGGAGGGTCTGCCCCGGCTGTTCGCGATGACCGGCTTGGCGCGGGAGACCCTGCACCGCGAGGTGCCTGACCTTGCCGCCGGGGTCGCGCATATCGTGATCGACGGGCCGCCCCGGGTGACCGCGTTGGTCCGCTCGGCGATCCTGGCGGCCGAGCGGGTGCTGATCCCGGTGCAGCCCAGCCCCTTCGACGCCTGGGCTTCGGCCGAGTTGCTGCGGCTGCTCGACGAGGCGCGCGGCTGGAAACCGGAGCTGTCGGCCCGCTTCGTGCTGAACCGCTGCATCGCCCGCACCCGGCTTCTGGCCGACGCGCGGCGCGAGCTGGCCGGGGTGGTTCCACCGGCGCTGGCGGCGTCGGTTGGCCAGCGCGTCGTCTTCGCCCGTTGCGTCCGATCCGGCCGGTTGGCCTTCGAGCTGGAGCCGCATTCCGCCGCCGCCCGCGAGATCGCCGCCTTCGCCACCGAGTTGCTGGAGGTTGGACCATGAGCGGCGAACGGATCGGCTTCGGCGCCCGCCCCGGTGCGCCCGACGCCTGGGTGCGGCGGGGCGAGGGGACACCGTCCAAGGCGGAGCTCTACACCGCGCGGCTGACGGTGGACGTCACGCCGGAACTGCGGGGACGGATCAAGATCGCCGCCTTTCGCCGGGGAGTCACCATGGCGGTGCTGCTGCGCGAGTTGCTGGAAGCCCGCTTCGCCGGGAAGGACCGGCCATGATCGTCGCTCTGGTCAACCTGACGCCGGGCGTTGGCCGCACCACGCTGGCGGTCAATCTCGCCGGCGAGCTGGCGTTGCAGGGCCGGCGGGTGGCGCTGCTCGACGTCGATGGCTGTGCAGGGTCGCGGGACTGGGCGGGGATGCGGCGGGCCAACGACCTGCCGGCCCTGTTCGACACCATCGCCATCACCAGCAGCCAGTTGCGCCGCGGGTTGTGGGGACTGGCCACCCGTTTCGACTACATCCTCCTCGATACTCCATCCCGCTCACCGGCGGCGGTGCGGGCGGCTCTGCTGGCGGCGGAGACGGTGCTGGTGCCGACGCCACCGGATCGGGCGGCTCTGGGGCGAAGTGCCACCACGATGCAGCTCGTCACCGAGGCGCTGGCGGTCGAACCTGGTCTGACGGCGTCGCTGGTGCTGACCCGGGTGGCGGATGGGCTGGCAGTCGAACCAGGGGCGGAAGCGACGGTGCTGGGGCTGCGCCTGCCGGTGGCGGCGGCGGTGGTGCGGCAGCGGCGGACCTTCGCGGAAAGCCGGAGCACTGGGTTGCTGGTGCCGGAGCTTGAGATGGCCGGGCGGGCCGAGGTGGAAGTCCGCCACGTCGTCTGGGAGGTCTTTGGTTGGGGACTGGCCTCGTCGGCGGGCTGATCAAGGGGGTCGGCGGTGCTGTCCAACCCAACAGCGAAGTCTGGCGTGTAACAGCGCGCAAAGACAGGACGTCGGCCATAGCGTGCAAGTCTCGTCGGTGCTCAGGGGTGGTCTGTGGAAGAGAGGAAATCAACGGACAGCAAGATAAAGGGGCGGTTCGCCGTCGTTCGGGATCGTTGATTTCCTTCATGTTTCCCTGTCTACCCCCCATCCTGGGGCGAACATTGGTGAACATGGTCTCCGATCTCCCGTCATCCCTTTGAAAACTTTCACTCATGCCCGATTCCGGTTCATCGTCAGCTCCGGTTTGACGGAGGGGCATCGGCATGAAGGGACGTGGGTCCATCTTCGACGGCCTTGCGGCTGATGACGGCTTCAAGGCCCGCATGAAGGCGCTGGCCGACCGTGGCCGGGCTCTCGCCCGCGGCTACGTCCGCCGGGCCGAGCGCCGGGTCAAGGTCCGCGCCGCTCCGGCCAGCCACGGAGCCTATGCCCGCCCGGTCAACGTCAAGCTGATCTACCACGACCGCGCCCGCGGCGCCTTCCCCAACTCGGTGGCGGTGCTGGCCAATTACCTGGCCAAGGACGGCCCGCTGTTCGACCGCGAGCGGCTCGGCATCGACAAGGGCGAGGTCGCAGCATCCTGGTCGGACGACCGCCGCGTCTTCCACGTCATCGTCAGCCCGAACGACGGCCACCGTATCGACGACATGGTGACCTACGGCCGCGCGGTCATGACCGCCTGGGAACGCCGGGTTGGCGAGCTGGAATGGGTGGCGGCCGTCGAGCGCAAGCCGGACATGGCCCATCCGGACGGCAACCAGCACCTGCACGTGATGATCCGCGGCGTCCAGGACGACCGCGACCTCTACTTCGACCGCGACGTCGTCACCCACTGGTTCCGTCACGACGCGGTCGAGGTCACCACCCGGACACTGGGCTGGATGGACGAGCGCGAGCGGCAGGCCTACGAGCGCCAACTGGTCGAGATGCAGCGCCTGCGCGAGGAGCGCGGCCGCGAGGCTGGGCGCGACGGCCTGGACGAGTTGGGAGGGCGCGAACTGTGACCCGCCTTTCCCCTCGTGCCGTGCTCGGCGTCGTCGCCGTCTGGCTGCTGACGATCCAGGCCGTCACCGAACTGGTTGGCTGGCTTTTCGTCTGGCCCGCTGTCTTCGGCGGGCTTCGCGTTGGGGGCATCGCGCTCTATTGGCCCGGCCAGTTCCTGACCTGGCGCACGCTGCTGGCACCCGGCCATCGCTGGATCGTCACGGTGGCCGTCCTGGTCTGCGTCGCCGGAGCCCTGGCGCTGGCGATGCGCGTCGGCCTCGGCATGCGCGGCGAGCGCGGTCCCCGTTTCGGGGCTGGCCGCTGGGCCGGGGACGCCGACCTTCGCCGCAGCGGCCTGCTGTGAGGAGGCGGGCATGACGACGGACTCCTGCATCGTCCTCGGCGCCTGGAACGGCCGCCCCTTGCGCGAGCGCAGCCTGCAGCCGGTGCTGGTGATCGGCCCCACCGGCTCGGGCAAGACCACCACCACGATGCTGCCCACCCTGTTCGCCGGCTGGCGCGAGAGCGCCGTCGTCTGGGACTTCAAGGGCGCCATGGCCGGCGACAGCGGGGCGGCGCGCGAGCGCTTCGGCGACGTCATCGTGCTCGACCTCGCCAGGATTGGCGGCCCCCGCTACAACCCGCTGATGGCGGTACGGCCTGGCCCGCATCTGGTGCCCGACTGCCAGCACGCCGCCCGCATCCTCACCGAGGGCGAGAAGGAGGGGCACTGGCGCAACGCCGCCTTCTCCTACCTCACCGGCGTCTTCGTCTATCTCCTCACATCGGGAGCGGATTCCGGGAAGTCGTTGGCCGGCGCCCGCCGGCACATCCTGCTCGGTGACGACGGGCTGACCTTGATGCTGGCCGAGGGCGTCCACCCGACCGCCCAGCGCGCCGCCCAGGAGCTTTGGGACAAGAGCGTCGCCGCCGACGCCGAGCCGACGGACGAGGACGGCAAGAAGGATGCTCCGGCGCGCAAGGGCGGCCGGGGCGGAGCCGTCGACAAGAGCCTGCATTACCGCAAGTCAGTCTACGTCACCGCCTCGGTGCTGCTGGCCGAGTTCGAGGATTCCGTTCTCGACGCCCAGACCGCCGCCAGCGACTTCTCGATCTCCGATCTCGTGGCCGGCGAGCGGCCGGTGACGCTCTACATCGTCGCCCGGCCGATGGACGCTCGCCGGCTGCGCCGGGTCTTCACCCTGATCCTCACCCAGATGATCGACTTTCTCACCGTCGATCGCGACCGTACCGACGACGGGCGATCGCGGCGCTGGAAGCTGCTGGTGGCGCTGGACGAGTTCCTGCAGTTCCGCATGGCCGAGGCGGCGGAATGGATCCGCTACGTCCGCGAATACAACATCCGCCTGTTTCTGCTCGCCCAGAGCCTGGGTGAGGTCGAGGAGCGCTACGGCAAGGGCCTGACCGCCAACACGCGGCTCGTCGTCTTCCGGCCGAACTCGTCGGACGAGGCCGAGCGGATCAGCCGGATGGTCGGCGAGGCGATCGAGGAGGTGCCGACGCGCTCGACATCGAAGGGGCTGCTCGACCTGGTGCCGACGGTCAGCCGTGGCGTGCGGGTGGACCGCCGGCCGGTGATGCCGATGCACGCGGCGCTGGAGATGGACGGCAACGACCTGATCGTCTTCGGCTACGGCAAGCCGATCCGCGCCGCCCGCCTGCATCCCTACAGCGATCCGCAATGGCGCGGCTTTTACGGGCCGCCGGCTCGTCCCTGGACGCCTCGGCCTGAGGCGAATCGCTGGTTCGGTGCGCCGGGCGGGGCAGGGGACGGAGCGAACACGCCCGTGAAGCCGGCGCGTTCCGTCCGTCCGCCCCGCCGCAAGACCATCGTGTGAAGGGAGGATCGCCCATGAGCCGCGACATCGGCAACACCCCCAGTGCCGAAGAGCTGCGCAAGCTCCGCCATATCTCCGCCCGCATTCCCGAGGCGCTGGCCCGGCAGGTCGAGATCATTCAGGAGCGTCACCGGCTCCGTCATTTCTCCGACGCCGTCACGCTGGTGATCGACCACGGCCTGTCGGCGCTGGCCCGCGCCCGGGTTGAGGAGGACCAGATCGAGGCCACCATCCTGCGCATCGAGGACATGATGGTGACCCAGCTCGCCCTGCTGAATGTCGGGCTGGAGGTCGACGCCGAAGCGGTCGCCGAGACCCGCGCCGCGATCCTGGAGGAATGGTCCCACCGTGGCCGCCGCAACGGAGCGGCATCATGAATGACCGGGACGCCGAGCTCGATCGTCAGTCCTTGATGCTCGCCTCGCTGGCCCGGCTTCGTGCCGAGCTGTTCGGCGACCTGCTGGCCCGCGACGATGTCGCCAACGTCCTGGTGCTGCCGCCGGCCGGCGGTTCCGCCCTCTGCCGGGTGGTGGTGAAGAATGGTCCGGTGCCCGAGCTCGTTCGCACCGTCGAGCCGGCCCAGGTGCTGCGCTTTCTCGCCACCGTCGCCGGCTTTGCCCGCCGTGAGCTCCGCCGCGACCGCCCGACGCTCGACGCCGTGCTGCCGGTCACCGGCGAGCGCATCCACGCCGACATCCCGCCGGTGACGCCGGGACCGTCCTGCTCGATCCGCAAGCCCTACCGCGGCCGCATCACGCTCGACGACTGGGCCGCCACCGGAGCCGCGACAACACTCCAGGTCACGCTGATCCGCCAGCTGATCGTCGCGCGCCGCACATTGGTGATCGCCGGCGACGTCGACACCGGCAAGACGACGTTGCTGCGGGCCTGTCTGGAGGAGCCGGCCTTCCAGCAGGGGCTTCCCGCCATCCTCCAGGACCCCTTCGAGTTCGAGCCGCCCTGTCCCTTCGCCTACGCCATGGTCGCCGATCCGTTGGCCGGCCCGCCGGTGACGCTGGAGGCCCTGGTCGCCGGCGCGCTGCGGGTGCCGATGACGCATCTGGTGCTGGGTGAGGTCCGCCGCGCCGAGGCCCGCGCCATGGTGGTCGGCTGGACCACCGGCCATCCGGGGCTGTGCACTGTGCATGCCGGTTCGGCCTGGGACGCGCTCGACCGCGTCGCCCAGATGGTCGGCTTGGGCGGCATCGCCATGGACGCCCTGCAGATGCGCTGGATCGCGAAGGCGGTGGACGCGGTGGTCCATCTCGCCCGCCGTCCCGACGGACGCCGCTTCGTTCACGAGATCGTCCGTGTGGAGGGCTACGACCCCGACCGCGGCTTCCTCCTCCGCCCGCTGGGGGCGGGGGATTTTGACGGTGGAGGTGACCATGACATCCAACGGTAACATGCGCCGGGCTCTCGCCCTGGCGCTGACGATGGCCGCGGTGAGCGGGCCGGCGCGGGCGCAGGTGATCGCCAACCTCGGCGCCGAGCTCCTGTCCTGGCAGGCGGTGTTCGACACCAACTTCGTACCGATCGCCGTCACCGCCGGGCTGCTGCTGGCGCTGGTCGCCGCGATGTTCTCGCGCATCGCCGGCGTGGTGGTGTTCGTCTTCACCGTCGCCGGGGCCGCCGCCTACGGTGCCCGCGACGCCATCATCGCGCTGGCGGGAGGCTAAGCCGTGCAGGCCCCGCTGCCGCCGCCATCCATTTTGCCGGATGGTTGGGAGAAGCCGGTGCGCCGCACCTCGGTGCGGCCGACCAAGATGCCGCTCGGCGTGCCGATGGAACTGCTGGCGATCGCGCTGTGGCTGGCCGCCGAGCTGTGGTTCGCCCTCGGCGCCATCCCCCAGGCGGTGGCGGGGTTCCTCGCCGTCTTCCTGACGGCCCGTCACCTGACGCGGCGCGATCCCTGGTGGCTGGAGATCGTCCGTCAGGGCACCGCCGCCTGGCTGGCCCGGACGCTGCGCACCCGCGGCGGCTCGCTTGGCCGCTCCGCCTACAAAGCTCCCCGATAAATATGGATGCGTCGATCATGCTCGACCTGACCGCCTTCGACGACGGCTTCGACGCCCTGTCGCGCCACCTGCCCTGGGATTGTTTCGTCTGGCCCGGTGTCGTGCTGCTGGAGGAGGACGGCGCCCTGATGGCCGTCGTCGAATATGGCGGCCGCGACCAGAGCGTCGAGGATTTGTCCGAGATCCAGCAGACCGCCATGGCCGCCAGCAATGTGCTGTTCCCCTTCACCGGCGGCTGGACCTTCCATTTCGAGATGCAGCGCCGCTGGGGAACCGGCTATCCGCGCGGCACCGGCACCCATCCGGTCGCCAGTCTGATCGACGCCGAGCGCCGCGAGCGGCTCGATGCCGCCGGCCGGCAGCTGCGCTCGCGCAGCCTGATCGCCATCACCTTCACGCCAACCCATCGGCAGGCCCGGCGACTGGCCGGCTGGTTCACCCGCAACCCGCCCGAGCGTGCCCGGCCCGACGTGATGCGCGATCATGTCGAGCCCTTCCGCCAGCTGGTGCTGCAGTTCGCCGGCCTGCTCGGCCGCGCCGTCGGCTGGGCTCGCATGCTGGGCGACGACGCGGTGATGGCCTTTCTCCATTCCTGCGTCTCGCCGGTCGAACAGCCCCACGTCACCGCTCCCGACATCCCAGGCTTTCCGATCAAGGCCAACCTCGTCGATGTCGGCTTTCTCCCCGGCTCCTTTCCGGCCTGGAGCAACGGGGCGGAACGCTGGCATGTCCGCGTCGTCGGCATCGGTGGCTATCCCAAGGTCAGCCACCCCGGCCTGCTGAACGCGCTCGACGCGCTGCCCTTTCCCTTCCGCTGGTCGGTGCGCTTCGAGGCGATGGACCATGTCCAGGCCCGTGGTGTCTTCGCCGCCTTGTGGCGCAAACACGACGACACCTCCTATGACTGGCGGTCCGTGCTGCTGCGCGCCGTCGGCGGGTTCTCGGCGCTGCGCCACGACCCGGTGGGCGTGCTGGAAGCCCTGGAGGCCGAGGCCGCCCGGCTCGAGGCCGAGCAGGCCGGCACCAGCTCCGGCTGGATGACGCCGACCGCCGTGCTGTGGGGATCCTCCGTCGAGGAAGCCGAAACCCGGCGCGACGAGCTCGTCAAGGCGCTGCGCACGCTGGGTTTCACCGCGATCGAGGAGAGCTGGGGCGCCGAGCGCGCCTGGTACGGCACGCTGCCCGGCCATGTCCGGCCGAATCCGCGCAAGGTGCCGCTGACCCAGGTCCAGCTCGCCGACTTCCTGGTGATGTCGTCGGTCTGGGGCGGGCCGGAGCGCAATCCGCATCTCCGCTGCGATCCGCTGATGCAGCTTGAGGCCGAGGGTGGCACGCCGCTGATGCTCGACCTCCACCAGGGGCCGGATGGCGCCGCGCTGGTGATCGGGCCGCCGCGCACCGGCAAGTCCACCGTGCTCGCCTTCCTCGGTCACCAGTTCCTCGCCCGCGTGCCGGAGGGCCGCGTGGTGTGGATCGACGTCGACGCCACCGAGAGCACCAGCCTCGCCGCCACCTGGGCGGCCGGTGGCGAATTTCTCTCGATGGGCTCGGGCGATCTCGCCTACGCCGACTTGGCGCTGCAGCCGCTGGCCGACGTCGATACCCCCGGCGGCTTTGCCTGGGGCCACGGCTTCGTCATGGAGCTGCTGCGTGTCCAGGGTCTGCTGGTGCCGGGCGGCATCTCGGCGGCCGAGGCCGGCGACGCGGTGGATTCGGCGCTGCATCTGCTGGCCGCCTCGCCGCCGGCCGAACGCACCCTGTCACACCTTGCCCATCTCGTGCCCGACAATCTGGTGCGGGTGGCGCTGGAGCCCTACTGCCGCGGCGGCCCCTATGGCGATCTCGTCGATTCCGCCGAGGACCGGCTGCTGGGATCCTGCTGGACCACGGTGGACATCGGCGCGCTGATCGACCGCGGTGCCGGCGCCGCTCCGGTGATCCAGGCGCTGTTCCGCCGCTTCTACCGGCTCTTCGCCGATGGCCGGCCGACCCTCTTCCTGGTCGACGAGGCCTTCAAGGCGCTGAAGCACCAGCCGGCCGAACTGGACGAGCTGCGCCGGCGCGGGCCGAAGAAGAACGTGGCGCTGGTGCTGGCGACCCACCAGCTCGACGACATCGAGGGCTCGGCCATCGCGGCGATGCTGAAGACCATCCGTGTCCTCCTGCTGCTCGCCGATTCCAACGCCGCCAAGCGCGCGCTCTATCGCGACTGGGGCCTGAACGCCGCCGAGGCCGCGCTGGTGGCCAACGCCATGCCTCGGCGGGACGTCTTCTTCAAGACGCCGGACGGCAGCCGGCTCGGCCAGCTCACCCTCGATCCGGTGGCACTGGCGGTGTGTGGCTGCGGCGGGGCCGCCCAGCGCCGGGCCGCCTTCGAGACTATCGCCGAGGCCGGCCCGGCCGGCTTCGCCGCCGCTTGGCTGCGCCGGCACCGGCTGTCCGAGGCCGCCGAGGCCCTCGATTCCGATTCCCCTTCCATCCATCCGGGAGACCCGTCATGACCAGGATGTCCCCATGCCGAACGCTGACTCCGGCCGCCGCTCTTCTGCTCGCTTCGATGGCCCTCACTACCGCCCCGTTGCCGGCGGCTGCCCAGCTCTCCGGCGGTGGCGGCCTTGGCGGCCTGTTCGGCGGCAGCGGTGGCGGCAGTTGCAGCAGCGGCGGCAATGGGCTGTTCAGCGCCATCGGTGCCGCGGTGGTCGGCTATATCACCAGCGGCCCCGCCGGTGCCGCCGTCAGCGCCGGCTCCAGCCTTGTCGCAGCGCCCAGAGCCAGGGCAAGGGCTGCCCGATCGTCGAGAGCAAGCCGCTGCTCGTCGAGGAGATGGTGCAGAGCCAGGAAATTGAGATCATCGCCCAGACCGCGCACATGATCACCCAGATCGACAACATGATCCGCATGCGCGCGCTCTCCGACCTCGACACCAGTGGTGCTGTGGCGGCTCGTCTCGGTGACGCCCGTCAGGTCGCCAACGGCGTCGGGCGGGTGCTCTGGAACCTCGACGGGGTCGAGCGGCAATTCACCGCGCTCTATCCCGACGCACTTCCCGCCGGCCTGGATGCCGAGGGCCTTGCCGAACATCAGGCCGAGCAGGCCCGCCTTGCCCGGGACGCCAGCCGGATCAGCAAGCGGGTCTCGGCCGACGTGATGACCGGCATCGAGTCCTACCCGGACCGGGCGCGCCAACTGGCGGCGACGCTGAAGGCCTGCGACGGTCAGACCTGCGCCATCGACGCCGGGACCCAGGCGACGCTGCTCAACGCCGAGATGGCGGGCCAGTTGCTGATGCTGCAGGCCGCCCATGGCCGCGCGCTGGAGGCCCAGTTCGATTACGAGCAGGCCGCCATCGAACGCGCCCGCCAGCAGACCGCCATCAGCTGGCGCGGCCTCGACACCTATGGCGTCCCGGGGAGCTGAACCATGACCCTCGCACGCATTGCCCTGGTCTTCGTCGGCTTGTTTCTGCTCAGCGTCGTCGGCGCCGCCGTCCTGGTGGTGCTGGTGCTGACCGATGACGGCGCCTGGACCCGCGAACGGTTGGAACGCCTGTCGGATTGGCGCGGCCTCGAGGGGTACCGCGTCGTCCCACCCGGCCGGGAGTGACCGGCCATGGACGTCAGCGGCCTGTCGATTGCCCTGCAACAGTTGACGGCTGCCGTGGTCACCGGCCTCGGCCTGCTCGGGCCGGATGCGCACACGGCACTCCGTTTGCTGATGATGCTGTCCTACACCCTGGCCCTGCTGCTCTGGCTGTTCGAGGGCAAGCCGGCGGTCCACGGCCCTTTCCTGCGCATGCTGCTGAAATTCACCGTCATCGGCGCGCTCGTCGAGTGGTTCCCCGCCGGCTCCGCTGCCCTGATGCGGGCGGCGGCGCAGCAGGGGCTGAGCCTCGGCCCCGGCGGCTTCTCGCTCGACGACCCCGGCTACATCGCCCATCTCGGCATCCAGGCGGTGATCCCGCTGATGCTGCGCGTCAAGGAGATGCTGGGGCCGGTCGACTTCTTCCTGAACTTTGTCGAGATCGTCATCTTCCTGCTGGCGGCGCTGGTGGTGATTGTCAGCTTCTGCATCCTGGCCATCCAGGTCTTCCTCGCCTTCCTGGAATACCGGCTGTTGTCGCTGGCCGCCTATCTCGCCATTCCCTTCGCCGTGCTCGGGCCGACCAGCTTCGTCGCCGAGCGCGCCATCGGCTACATCGCGGCGTCGGCTATGAACCTGCTCGTGCTGGGCGCCATCATCGCCGTCTGCGGCGCCACCCTGACCAGCCTGACCTTCACCGGCACGCCGACCCTGGCCCAGGCCTTCGGGGTGGCGGTGCTGGCCGCCGCCATCTTCGTGCTGGCGATCAAGGCGCCGCGCGCCGCCGCCGGCTTGGTCAACGGCGGGCCGGTGATGGATGGCATGACGGCACTGGCCGCCCTGTGGACCGCCGGTTGGCTCGGCGCCCGCAGCATCGCCGGCGGGGCCGCCGCGTCCTCGAACGCCGCCGGCAGCGTGATGGCCGGCAGCACATCGGCTCTGGGCCTTCTCCGCACCGTGGCGACCGGCGCCACCGGCTCGGTCGGCGGCGCGTCCGGCTCTGGCTCGGCGGACGGATCCGCCGGTACCAGCCGGCACTACCCGGCCGGCCGCTTCGGCGGGACAGGGCAGGGAGGTTCCACGCGTTCCGGCGGTGGCTGGGACAAGCCGATGACCGAGGCCCAGCGCGGCCAGCTCGATCGTCTCGCCGCCGGCCGCACCTATTCCGCCGACCTCACCCGTGGCCAAGCCAGCCGCCTGATCGAGGATTGGGGTGGCGAAGACTCCTGGCTGCGCGCCGGAGACGCCGCCGGCACCCGCAAACCCAGTCCCGATGCTCCGAAAAAGGGAGAACCATCATGAGGGAGCGCATCGTCAACGCCTACGATCCGCCGCCGGCCGGCGTGCCGGACAGCGCCCGCTATCTCGACGCCATGACCTACCGGGCCAGCCGCGAGGCCAAGGCGCTGCGGCTGAAGCGCTGGTATCTCGGCTTGACCATCCTCGGCCTCGGCTGGGGCGGGTTGATGACCTGGGACAATCTGCGCGTCGCCGGTCAATTGGTGGAAATCGCCCGGACCAAGCCGGTCTACCGGGTCGAGCAGGCGCTCGACGGCCACCAGAGCCTGCTGCTGCTCGACACCACGCTGAGCGTCAGCAAGGGCGCCCGTGTCAACGCGGTGTCCTGGTTCATCCGCTGGCAGCGTCAGATCGGCACCGACCCGGTGATGCGGGCCAAGGACCGCGCCGCCGCCCGCGCCCGCCTCACCGGCGGGGCCGAGCACAAGCTGGACGCTCTGCTGGCGGCCGACCTCGATCCAAACGAAGGCTGGAGCCGCGACGTCGCCGACATCCGCGTGCAGGAGCGCGAAGCCGACCCGAAGACCGGCGCCTCCTCCTTCTATGTGGTATGGACCGAGACCGTGTACCGGCGCTTCAAGCCGGAGAGCCGTGCGCTGATGAGCGCCGCGGTGGTGACGGTGGACGGGGTGCCGCGCGATGGCGCGCTCGACGGCGTGTCGATCTCCGGCTTCTCCCAGCCGAGCGGCACGCCGCTAGCCCTCGAGCCGCGCGACGGCGTCAAGTCGCCCGCACCGCCCCAGCCACGGGTTTCCCCATCCGCTTCGACACCTTCGGAGTCCCAGCCGTGACCCGCCTGATTCCCTGGCTCGCGCTGCCGCTGCTCGCCGCCTGCGCCACCGACGTGCCGCCCCCCGAGCCCATTACGGCAGTCGGCCCACCGCGCTCCTACACGATGGCCGACCTCCACATTCCACCGACCGCGATGGAGCGCGAGCCGAAGGAGAAGCTGGCGTCGCGGCCGTCGCGGGCGCAGACCCGCAACTGGGTCGGGCAGGCCAACGAGGCGGCGCTCGACCTGCCGAATCTCACCTGCTTCAAGGGCAAGAGCTGCGAATACTGGTTCCAGCCCGACCAGCAGTATCTCGTCTACATGGCCGAGGGGAACCAGACGCTGGTCTGCCTGAAGCCGGGCGAGGTGGTGCGCGACATCGTGACGCCGGGCGCCCAGGTGTGGATCCCGCACCAGCCCTACAGCTTCGGCAAAGGCCGGCAGCGCACCGAATGCATCGCCTTCATGCCGCGGCGCGCCGGCCTCAACCAGCAGATCTCGGTCTTCACCAACGAGCGCAAATACGATCTGAACGTCGAGACCCACAAGCGGGTCCATCACGTCGAGGTCCGGTGGCGCTATCCCGAAGATTGGCTGGCCACGCTGAACGGACCGGCGACCGTGGCCGGCGCTGCCACCGTGGAGGCGCGTGACCGCACGACCGAGCTGGCCTATCGCGACCGCCGCTGCAGCTACACGCTGGACGGCGACACGCCGGAATGGCGGCCGGCGCCGACGGCGGACGGGCAGCCGCCGGTGTGCGACGACGGTAAGGTGACCATCATCAATTTCACCCCCGGCGCGCTCGGCGCCTACGGTGCGCCGGTGCTATGGCGCGTCGCCGGGGATGGCACTCGAACGCCGGTGCAGTATGGCCGGATGAACGCGACCTACCGCGTCGCCGGCATCCACGATCATCTTCTGCTGGGCCTCGGCGCCCAGGAGGTTCGTATCCGGAGGAACCGGCCATGAGCGCGCCCGATACCACGCCGTTGACGCCCGACCCACTGGAGCGCCGCCGGGTCATCGTCTCCGGCCCGCACCTCGTTCGCATCCTGCTGGTAAGCACCGCGGTGATTGGAGTGGGGCTGGTCGCCTACATGGTTGGCCGCGGCCAGGGAGGGGAGGCGGTGTCGAAGCTGCCGATCCTGTTCGACCATCGTCCGCCCGAGGGCAAGCTGCCGAGTTACGCCGATCTGGCGCCGCCCCCGCCGCCGGCTCCCCGTGTCGAGGTCCCGAAACCGGCCCCGGCGCAACCAAAGCCGCAAATGCGTGGGCCGGCCAAGGAGGACGAGCTGCGCAAGAAAGCGCTGGAGGCCGGGGTGGGCGGCTGGAGCCGCAAGGAACCAGAGGAGAGCACACCCGCCGGACACCGGGAAGGGACGGATTTTGCGGCCGCCGGTGGGGACTGCATCGTGCCGGCGGGAACGCCGATCCCGCTGCAGACCATCAGCCGGGTCGTGACGGAGCAGGGCGGCGTGCTGACCGCCCAGGTGACGCAGGATGTTTGGGACGCCGGCTTCGCCTGCCTGGCGGTGCCGGCCGGATCGCTGGTGACGATGGAGGTCGGCAGCAGCGTCACCAAAGGTCAAAAGCGCATCGTGGTCGCTAAGCCGATGATCACCCGGCCGTGGCCGCGCAATGACACCGTTCAACCGGCGGCCGTGGCGGCCGATGCGACCGGTGCCGGAGGCCTGCCGGGCTCGGTGGAGGTGCCCTGGGTTCAGACGGGCCTGCTAATCGGTGCCAGCGTAGCGGTGGACCTTGCCTCGGCGGCACTGACCGGAGGCGGCAGCCTGCTGGGCACCATCCTCGGTCGCAGCATAGAAAGTCCGCTGGATCGCGCGGCCAAGGACATGCTGGAGAGGGCGCCGGTGATCATGCTGGAGGCTGGCGAACCGCTGCTGCTGGTGCTGCGCGGGGCCTTGCGGGCGGATGATTTCAGATCGTAACCAGGCGATCAGGAGGGATTGCTCGAGGCATCGTCAGTTCCGATTTCCTTGAAGGAGCGGGCGATGGTGAGAAAACGTTGCGCTGCCGGCGTAAGCCCCGAGGTTGGCCAGGCCGCGACAGTGGTCACCTTCAATGGGGGCGACAGAGGCCGGCCCACGATGCCTGGCGTGGCGGCGAGAGCCGAGCTCAAGGCGGGTAGGGCCGTAATACCGAAGCCGGCGGCGACCAGCATAAGCCGGGTTTCCAGAAAGAAAACCGGTGAGGTGATGCCGATCGTGAGGCCGGCAATTCGACTGGCATTCAACAATGCGTGGCCGATCCCATCGTCGTCGTTGCTGCTGTCCAGGATCAGGGGAACATTCGCCAGCCGGCGGATGTCGATGATAGCGTCTGCGACGAGGGGATGGGTTGTCGGCAGCACGAGATGGACGTCTTCATCCCACAGGATCTCGGCATGCTCGACGTCAGCCGTCAGAGTGGAGGGCAACAAAGCGAGGTCGAGCAAGCCGTTGTCCAGCATCCATTGGTGACGCGGTCGCGGCGCGTCGCTGACGGTCGCTTGGCCGGAGGTGGAAATTTTCCGAAATCGGCTCAACGCATCTGTAAGCCTGGTAGTGACGATGTCACACGTGATCCCGAGACGCAGTGGAATGGCCGTACCGTCTCCAGCTTGTCGTGCGATTTGCACCGCTCGGTCGAGTGATGAGAGGATGTTCTGGGCTTCATTCAGGAACATCTCCCCAGCCTGGGTCAGGCGCGTTCCCGATGGAGTCCGATCGACCAGAGATGTGCCGACATCGGCTTCCAACGAGCGGATCGATTAGCTGAGCGCTGGTTGTCGAAGCCGAAGCTGGCGTGCAGCCCGGTGAAGGCTGCCCGTCTCGGCCAACGTGATGAAGTGACGAAGATGGCGTAGGTCCATTTTAGATCTTTGATTATTGAATGATTAACAAAAATCCGATTTTCAGGGACTCCGTGGTGACGGCGAGGAGTATTTATCTCAGTCATTTTCAGAAACGCGGGATGATGAAATGTTATTCAAACTTCCGTAATTTGATCATATCGGCTTTTCCATCGCCTGTTTTCGGGACCGAAACAACCCCTTCATCAGCAGTGCTGGAAGTTGTGCGGTCAGCGAGAGGCCCAAAAGCTTGGCGGCTTGCCAGCAGTCTTCAGGTTTGATGACCATAACGGCCGACATGGCTCCCATGATCTTGCCCTTGATGATAATGACGTCTCCCTCACGATGAATGGACTTGATGTCCATCATCTCCATTCCTTCCTTGCTGAATACCTTCATGATACCCGCTTACCTTATGAAATATTGCTGTTTGGAAAGAGTGGCGGTTGCGGGTGAACCGCCCCGCAACCGCCGTTTCGTCAGGCGGCGACGACCTTGTCGAAGTCGATGCCGAACTCTTCCATCAACAGCCGGGCGACGTTTCGGCCGGAAGCGGCGGTGACGCCGCCGCCGGGATGGGTGCTGGCTCCGCACAGGAAGAGCTGGTCAACCGGCGACCGGTATTGGCCCCAGCCGGCCACCGGGCGGTTGCCGCCAATCTGCCAGGAATAGGAACCAAAATGCAGGATATCGGCGCCAATCATCGCGTTGTTGTGGCGCTCGATGTCCAGCGGCGTCATGAACGAGAAGCCGAGGATGTTGTCCTCGTCCATGTTGGTGGTCAGCGCTTTCAGATCGTTCAGAAAGCCCTGGGCGACCTCGTTGCCGATCTCGTCCCAGCGCTGCGGACCACCATCCTTCAGGTCGTACGGGCAGAAGGCGTACATGTTCAGCACCCGCTTGCCCTCTGGCGCGCGTCCGCCCTTGTCGACCGAGTCCTGCGTCACATAGGCGACGAAGTCCCGCCGGGGATAGCCCCGCTCAAGGTCTCGGAACGCCTTCTCGAATTCCTCGGCGTTGGAATGCGACCGCTCGACCCAGAAGAAATCATCGACTGCCGGTCCCACTTTGTACTTCGGAGGCTCCTTGAGGGCGACGTGCATGTTGAAGGGCTGGAAGCTGCTGGGCTTCAGCCCGCGGATCCGCGCCTCGAACCCATCGGGCAGCGCGACGCCGGGCACCATGTGCGGGAAGATCTGCTTGGCGTGGAGGTTCGTGACCACCGCGCGGGTTGCCAGGATTTCCTCGCCGCTCTCCAGAATGACACCGGTCGCTTTCCGGCCGTCGAGCTTGATTTGCTTGATCGGGCAGCTGGTCCTGACCACGCCGCCGTGCGATTCGAGGCAGGCGCGCAAGGCGTCGGCGAACGCGCCCGACCCGCCGGCCGGCACACCCACTCCGTAGCGGTGCATGAAGGGCAGGATGATGTAAAAGCCGAAGCCGGTGCCGTTGTCGAACGGGTTGATCATGGCTTCCGATGCGTAGCGCGCCAAGGCGATCTTGACCTTGTCGTTCTCGAACCACTCGCCGATTAGATCCCAGGAACTGATGGACATGGTGCGCAGCAGTTCACGCCCCTCCGGGCTGCTGTCCATCAGCATGGTCTGGTGCCCGTAGCTGGGCGGCGTGTTGAACATCCCCGTGACCATCAGGTCGAGCGTCCCGAACACATGTTCGTTGAAGCGGCGATACGCGTCGGCGTCCTTGGCCGAGAACTTGGCGATGGACTGCGCCGTCTTCTCCAGGTCGGTGTAGAATTCGAGCGTGGAGCCGTCGTCATAGAAGATCGACGTCATCTTGTCCGGATTGAGATAATTCAACCCGAACGTCGACAACAGCTTCAGTTCGTCGTTCCGCAGCAGGGGGTTGGCCTGCAACAGCGTATGGGCGACGGAGCAGACGTCGTGCTTGAAGCCGGGGATGGTCAGTTCGCGGGTCATCACCCCGCCGCCGACCTTGTCGTTCTTCTCGACGACGCAGACCGTCAGGCCCGCCTTGGCCAGATAGCTGGCGGCGACCAAGCCGTTGTGCCCGCCGCCGGCAACGACGATGTCGTAGGTTTCAACCATCGGAATTTCCTCAGGAAAAATGTGTTCCGGACGTCCATGGCCGGACCGTCACGCTGGAAAGGGTTGGCGGCCTGTTCGAAGAACCTCGAACGGAGGCGCCGTTTCGGTCTTTACTGGAAATCCTCCAGCGGACGGACGCTCGGCCCCAGGATCGGGCCGGTCACCTCGTGCCCCCACAGGCTCAACCGCTCCGGGTTCAGTTCGAAGGGATCGCCCGGCCACGGTTCGAATTCATGGATGGCTTCCACCACGAAACCCGACGGCGTGAAATGATAGAAGGAGAGGTGCGGATCCTGGGTGTGCTGGCCCAACGTCATCTGCATTTGGATCCCGCGCTTCTGCACGATGTCGTAGGTTTCGCCGAGATCGCGCAAGGTGGCGAAAAAAATACCGATGTGCTGCAATCCCATAGAGCCCGGCCGCAGCCCATAGGCGATGTCGTGGCTGGTCTTGTTGTTCAGCTTCGAGCGGAAGAAGCCGGTCTTGCCCTTGCCGGCACCCGCCCCATACCAGTGAAAGCCCATGACGTCGATCAGGAAGCTTTCCAGAGCGGGCGTGTATTCGGGGCTGATCACGACGATGTGACCGAGGCCGCGCTCGTCGGCGACGAATCTGCGGTTGGGCAGGCCGGACACGAAGGAGTGCGGATCCCACTTCTGCCCGTAGAATAACTCGTGCTGGAAACCGACCGGATCCGTGAAGCGGATCAGTTCGCGCACACCGCGGAGTTTGCGGAGCGCCTCGTCGCCAACGGTGATCTCGACGCCGGCCGCCCGGAATTTTTCGACCGCGGCGTTGAACGCCACCCGGCCGACGGCTTCCCAACCGATGTAGCTCACGCGGTCGATCGGACCGGGGTGGATGGCGATGCGGTGACGGCGGTCGTCCATGCGCAGATACAGGGATTGCTCGTCCCCTTCCGGCGCGACGCCGACCCCCATGCCCAGCACGTTCGGCCCGTAATCCCGCCAGGCATCGATGTTCGGCGACTCGATGCCGATGTAGCCAACGCCGATGATGTCCATGTTTCGCCCCCTGGGATAGCTTTGACGTATTGGTTAGGGCGCGTTCCGCCGAGGGCACGGGCCGCCGCAGGCCGAAACGTCCGGCGGCCCGTGTCTGGTTCCGCAAGCCGAAGGCTCGCGGTTTCGGTGGAGTCCGGGAACCGCCGGTTCCCGGATGCGCGGGCTTCGGTCAGAGCGCCGATTCGGCGGCGGCGGCGGTGAACATCTTGTTGATGTCGCCGGAGGTGACCGGACCGTCCTTTCTGACCTGGGGAACCGCACCGCCAAGGCCGAGCATCGGCTCGGTCTTCACATGCTTGGCGCGGGCCTTGAGGGCGCCGACCGTGCAGTTCTCGCGCCCCAGGACGGAGAACGGGTCGTAGGAGAACTCCCGCATGACGTTCAGGTGGGTGACCTTGTCGATCGTGTCCTTGGACAGGTGCTTGAGGTCTTCCCACAGCAGCTCGGCGGAGTCCGGCCAGGTGCAGTCGGAATGCGGATAGTCGCATTCCCAGGCCACCATGTCCTCGCCGACGTCCTTCAGGTTGGCGAGGCCGAAGCGGTCCTCGATGAAGCAGGTGATGATGTGCTTGCGGAAGATGTCGCTCGGCTTCTGGCTGCCGAAATCCGTTCCGGTCCAGGAACCATGGTGCCGGTGGGTGAAGTCGGCGCGTTCGAGCAGGTAGGGGATCCAGCCGATGCCGCCCTCCGACAGGGCCATTTTCAGGTCCGGGTATTTCTTCCACATCGGCGCCCAGATCCAGTCGGCGGCGCTGTTGGCGATGGAGATCGGCATCGCGGTGATCCAGGCGTCGATCGGCGAGAGGTCCGACGCGTGTTCCGCATGGTTGCCGGTGCCGATGTGGCAGCTGATGACCACCTGGTTGTCGGCGCAGACCTTCCACAGCGGATCCCAGTATTCGTCGTGGATCGACGGATAACCGAGCTGGGCGGGGTTGTCGGAGAAGCTGATGGTGTGGACGCCCTGGGCGCTCAGGCGCTTGACCTCGGCGACGGCGGCCGGGATGTCCCACATCGGGACCAGGCACAGCGGGATGAAGCGTCCGGGCGCGGCGTTCGCCCAGTCGTGCAGGTGCCAGTCGTTGTAGGCCTGGATGGCGGCCAACGCGACGTCGCGGTCGGGGTGGGCCTGGAACTTCTGGCCGGCGAAGCCGGGGAAGGTCGGGAAGCAGATCGAGCCGAGCACGCCGTTGGCGTCCATGTCCTCGACGCGCGCCTTGATGTCCCAGGTGCCCCGCCGCATGTGGTCGTAGCTCAGCGGTTCCATGCCGTATTCGGTCTTGGGGCGGCCGACCACGGCGTTGAGGCCCATGTAGCCCCATTTCTTGCCTTCGAACACCCAGACGTCGCGCTCGCCGATCCGCTCGATCTTCGGCTCGCGGCCCTTGAAGCGGGCCGGCATGTGGGGAGCGAAGGCGTTGGGCGGTTCGATCACATGGTCATCGACGCTGACGAGAATCATGTCTTCACGAGTCATCGTGACGGTCCTTCCGACGGAGATTTTAAAAAATGGGACGAGGCTTGAGCCGATCAGAGGAAGACGCCGAGGTTCGGCATGCCGAGCGCGCTCTGGTCGAGGATGATCTCGCGGCGGGCCAGCTTGAAGCTTCCATCGACGCGGCGGACGAGGTCGCGGCGTTCGGCGCTCATCAGGTCGAACTGGTCGGCGTCGTAGCGGCTGCGGGTCATCAGGATGTAGCTCGACACCTCGAACTCGTCCGGGTTGGCCGTGCCGCTGACCAGAAGGTTGGTGATCAGGCGGCGGCAGCGTGAGGGCGGGTCTTCGGCATAGGCGCTCCGAGTGTTCATCAGACGCGCCACCCGCAGCTTGAGCGAGCCGATATCCTCTTCGAAGTGGAACATCGTGCGGACGATGGTCTTGTCGAATTCATGGGTCGGTCGGGTTTGCCGGAGCGGGGCGGTGTAGAGGATGTCCTCGGCCAGCAGGCCCACCCAGTCGTTCAGGCGGATCTGGTCGAGCAGCGCCGCTTCCTTGAACAGGAAGGTCTGCACCTCGTTGTAGACGGGGGAACCGATGGCGACGGGGTTGTCGAACCCCGCGATCGTGACGGTGGCGGAAGCGGTCATGGAGCCCATCCTTGATGGTCGGTCGATGCATGGGGCGGGAAGGCGGAGAGGGTCACCCGGCGTTCAGCATCAGGTCCCGCCATTGCAGCCACCAGTTCCACTGGGTGTCGTCCTTGGTGAAGCCTTCGTAGACTTCGGCCGGGCCGACCCACCAGGACGGGCGTTCCGGGTTGTGGATCGCCTGATACTTCAGCGTGATGTTGCGCGCCTGGGCGCCCTTGGCCAGAACCGCCTGATCGAGCCAGGGATCGGAATCGTCCTGCTCGATCATGCCCGACGTGCCGAGCATGCGGACGCCCATCTTCCGCATGGCGTCCTTCATCTCCTGCGGCGTGTCCTTTTCCGCCAGCAGCCAGTTGACGAACTCCATCTTGTCGACGCCGCGCGGCATGTAGGTGTGCACCGCGAACAGGCCGAGTGGCTTGCCGCCGGGCTGTGGCACATAGACATGTTCGATGATCAGGTTCGGGAAGATGTTGCCGACCTGGGGCGGCTGAAGCAGCAGCTGCTCGATCTGCTCCGTGCTCAGATGCCGCTCAAGCTCGGGGGCCATCGACGGGATGATGCCCGGCGGGGCGAGAATCTCCAGCCGTTCCGCCAGCGACAGGCTGGTGTCCTTGAGGGCGGCGCCGCGCTCGAACTTCTGCGCCATCGGCATGCAGCGCAGCGAATGGCCCAGCTTCGAGGTGACTTCGACGCCCAGCATGGAGGAGGTCAGGTCGCCGCTGCCGAACCCGGCGAGCTGGCCGAGCCACTCGTGCAGGGTGTAGGCGTGGAAGCCGTCCGACGCCGACTGTTCGGAGGCCGACTTCCAGTTGGCGCGCAGGACGAAGCGCTGCGGCGGACCCAGCGCCTCCAGCCCCTTGTCGGTGCGGTCGAACAGCATGTCGAAGTACCATTTCATCTCGCCGAGGAACTCGTCGAGCGAGGGGCCGTCGATGTTCCAGGTCGCGAAGATGAGGCCGCCATAGAGGGTGACGCGGGCCTTCTTCAGGCTTAGCTGCTTCTTGTCCAGAAGTTTGCCGTGCATCGTCTCGCCGCCGACCGGCGAGCCGATGAACGCGCCGTCCGGGCGGAAGGCCCAGCCATGATACGGGCAGCGGTGCGTCGGAGCGTTGCCGGCATCGGAACGGCACACCCGCATGGCACGGTGCGGACAGACGTTGAGGGTGACATGGATCTCACCGTCGCGGTCGCGCGCCACCAGGACCGAATCCTCGCCCAGCGCGCGGATCATGAAATCGTTGGGGTTCGGAATCTCGCTTTCATGGCCGAGGAGCTGCCACACCTTGCCGAAGATCCGCTCCATTTCGATCTGGTGGAGTTCCGCATCGGCCAGGGTTCGGACACGGACTTCCCGCGTGTCGACATCGATCAGGTCTTCGATGCGGGTGCCGTCCGACAGGCGCCTCTCAAAACTGCTCATTGACGTTCCTCCAGAATGTTCGATTTTCTCGTTGCCTGTCCCGGTTCTCAATCGACGGGCCGGGGCCTGTGGCCGGCAAAACGGCACCCCCGACAGGCATGGGGACGCAGCGCGCCGAACCCCTTGATCCAGGTGCGCAAACCGTCGGGCAGCCGATTCCCCGGCCCGAGGACAGGCGATCTCCGCTGCTGGTTTTTGATGCCCTGCCCACGCGGAAGCGCAGCCCCTGTGGCGCTCGACGTTTCCGCAAGGGAATTCAGTCAGGAACGAGGATCATCACCGTCCACGCGCCGTCTCCCTGGCTCGCCCCCGTTTTCCGTGCCGGATGGGGATCGATTTATTGAACACATTTCGATATTATGTTCAAAATGTTGGCGCGGTCAACAATGACCACAGCGGATGAAGGGGAGTTTCCTGCGACATTCTGGCGCATCCAGGCACGTGCGCCCACTGCCCCGCGCGTTGACGGAATCCCCGGCGACGGCGTTCCGCCTTGTCTTCTTGGACCCAGTCCAAAGGAGGCGTGATTTTCTGGCGTTCTTCAGGACGATGGGATAACCGATTGCATGGGAAGCGAATCAATGCCGGCGGTGGATGTGACGCACTCTCGCCCGGAACACGGCAAGCGGGAAACCCTCAAGCGGCTTTTGGCCGTGTCACGGCGGGAGTTCGCCGCCAAAGGCCTTGCGGGCGCGCGCGTCGATGTGATCGCGCAACAGGCTGGTGTCACCAAACAGCTCGTCTACCATTATTTCGGATCGAAGGAGGCGCTGTTCGCCAACGTCCTCGACGAGTCGTCCTTCGATGTCATGTCGGAGCTTCTTGCGCTGGACATCGATGACCTGCAACCGCCGGACGCCATTCTGTTTTTCCTGGACGCGATCTTCACGCGGTACAAGACCGACAAATGTCTCGGCTCTCTCGCCCAGGAGGGCATCCGCTATCACGAGAACCACAGCACACCCGCAAACAAGTTCATCGGGATGGCTCCGGCGCTGGTCGCCAAGCTGGACCTTGTTCTCAAGCGAGGGGCTCGACGGGGCGATTTCCAGCCCGGCATCGATGCCCGCCTGTTCCTTGCAACGGCGGCGCTGATCACGTCGGGCGGCTTCACCAACCGCTATTCGGTTTCATCCATCGTCGGATTCTGCACGACCTCCGAGGAGGGAATGGCGGCGTGGCACCGTCACGCCGCCGACTTCATCATGGCGGCGATCCGCGCCCGTTAACGGCGTGCCGCGCGACACATCGACAGGAGACAACATGAGTGGTCGTTTGACAGGGAAAGTCGCGCTGATCACCGGAACCGGTGGCGGTCAGGGACGGGAGGCGGCGCTGCGCTTCGCGGCGGAAGGGGCGATGGTGGTCGGCTGCGACATCGACGCCGCGGCGAACGAACGGACGATCGCGCTCGTCCGCGACGCCGGCGGGCGGATGGGCGGAACGGCGCCGGTCGATCTGGGCGATCCGGACGACGCGCGGCGCTGGGTCGAGCGGGCGGCCGACGAGCATGGCCGGATCGACATCCTCTACAACAACGCGTCGGCCGCCCGGTTCGGCACGGTCGCCGAGCTTTCGGTCGAGGACTGGCGTTTCACCATCCGCAACGAGTTGGACCTGGTTTTCCACACCACCAAATTCGCTTGGCCGTTCCTGGCGGGGCAGGGCGGCGTGATCATCAACATCGCCTCGGTCGCCGGGTGGGGCGGCAGCGCCCATGCCGGTCTCGTCGCGCATGCCGCGACCAAGGGGGCGGTGGTGGCGCTCACCCGGCAGCTTGCGCTCGAAGGGGCGCCCAAGGGGATCCGCGCCGTCAGCATCAGCCCCGGCTTCATCCTGACGCCCGGAACGGCCAAGGTGCTGGAAAATCCGGCCGTCCTGAAGGGGATCCTCGACCACATCCCGTTGAACCGGCCCGGCCAGCCGGTCGAGGTCGTCGGGTTGGCGCTGTTTCTCGCGTCCGACGATGCGTCCTACATCACGGGGGCCGATTTCGTCGTGGACGGTGGAATGATGGCGACCTGACCATGGCGCGCCCCGACCTGCTCGGGGCGTCCGTTCCCGCTCAGAACAGCCCGCCGTAGGCGCCGCCGTCCATCTGGAGGCTCTGGCCGGTGATGTAGCCGGCGTGGACGGAGCACAGGAACGCGCAGGCCGCGCCGAATTCTTCCGGCCGGCCGAGGCGCCGGGCCGGGATCTCGCGGATGATGCGCTCCCTTGCCTCGCCGTCCGTGATGGACTTGGCGCGGGCGAGCCGTTGCGTCATGAAGCGGATGCGGTCGGTGTCGAATTTTTCCGGCATCAGGCTGTTGATGGTCACGTTGTCGCGCGCCACGTCGCGGGACAACGCCTTGCTGAAGGCGGTCAGCCCGGCGCGTGCCGCCGCCGACTGGCCCATCGCCGCCTGGGGCGATTTGACCATCGCCGACGTGATGTTGACGATCCGCCCGAAACCCCGCGCCCGCATGCCGGGCAGCACGGCGCGGATCAGCAGCGTTCCAGCCAGCATGTTGCTTTCCAGCGCCGCCATCCAGGCGGCGTGATCCCAATCCTCGAGCGTGCCCGGCGCGGGGCCGGCGTTGTTGTTGACGAGGATGTCCGGCTCCGGACAGGCGGCCAGCAGCGCCGCGCGCCCGGCGTCGGTCGCGACGTCGGCCAGGACGGTGCGGGGGCGCTGGCCGGTGGCGGCGCAAATCTCGTCCTCGGCGCTGGACAGGTGGGCTTCGGTCAGGCCGTTGATCACGAGCTGGACGCCTTCCCGGCCCAACGCCAGCGCGCACGCCCGGCCGAGACCGCGGGAGGAGGCGCAGACGATCGCCCGTCGTCCGGACAGGCCAAGATCCATGGGGTCGAACCTCTCTATCTTGCGGGTGCCGGTTCCGAAGGATCGAAATCGATCTCCACCTCGACACCGTTCGGATCTAGGAAAAAAAGCTGCCACGTGCGGAAGGGCTTCGGCGCGCGGACGAGCCGGTGAGCGATGCCTCGGGAGCCGATCCACTCAACCGTACCGATCAGATCCTTTCCCCAAAACGCCATGTGGTCCAGCACGCCCCTGCGAGGGGTCGGCATGTCCGCCTCGCGAACTTCGATCACGTGGAGCAGCGCCTTGCCGTTGGCGTAGAGCCACAGGCCGGGGACCGGAAAGTCGGGCCGAGGGCCCGAAACCAGTCCCAGGCCTTGATAGAAATCGCGTGTCGCGGGCAGGTCCGCGGTCACGATCGTGAAGTGGTCCATGGTCTGGATGATGGACATGCCCAAACCCTCTTGTCCGTTGATGTCGGGATTTTTCCCGGTTTTCAGGGCGAAAGCGGAGGCTGGCGCCCGTCGGCCGGCTTAACCATTCCGAGAACGTCGCGGAAAAAACGAGCGGCATGGCACAGCGTCAGGCCGCATCGGCGATGCAGGATGCCTCCCTGTTCATCGCCTTGATCGACAACGTGATGATGGAGACGAACCGTAGTCAGCGGCTTTGGTCGTGTCAATGTCAGACTATTGTTCTGATTATAGAATTTTCTGATGCCCCTGGGAGAGTTCGATGACGACGAAGCAGCCTGTCACGCTGCTCGTCCGGCTGCGACCGGGGCGTGCAACCACACTTCGCGCGTGGTCATTGCTCAAGTCCTGAATGTTTACCGCACAAACTAAACGGTTGACGACGACGTTGCCTAATGTTAGACATCAATACACTTTATGTCTAAAAAACATCCCACCCAAAAAACAGGCAGGCAGGAAACTATGCCCACGCAGAATCTGGAAAAACGGACAAACGTGTCATCCGACGTCAGCGCCGCGTTTTCCAGCGTGAGCGCCAGTTTCGCGGTCGGGCTGGACGACCCCTATCCCTTGTATCGGGAGCTTCGGCAGACCTCTCCGGTCATGGAGGGGGATCTGATGGCGAAATTCGGCGTTCCCTCTGTCCATGGCGGAATGGAGGATCGCCCGGCCTTCACCCTGTTCCGCTACGCGGACGCGATGGCCGTTTTGCGCGATTCCGCGACCTATTCCAATTCCCTGATCGGGAAAGGGCTGGCGCCGCTCGTCGGCGACTTCGCGCTCACCGCCATGGACGGGGAGGAGCACCGCAAGATGCGGGGGCTGCTTCAGCCCTGTTTTTCCCACGACATTCTGAAGAAGTGGAAAGAGGAGCTTCTCGCTCCGGTCATCCGCAACCAGCTCGTCGCTCCGCTGGCCAAGCGCGGCGGCTGTGACCTGATCGACGATTTCGGCATCGCCTTCCCGATCCGTGTGGTCTACGAGGTTCTCGGCGTGATGACGGATCCCGAGACGGCCGAACAATATTCCTCCTGGGGCCTCCAGATCCTGGCGTCCTTGCGGAATTTGAAGGATCCCGACGTCCGCAAGAACGCGATGGAGCTGTCGCAGAAGCTCTACGACGCGATCCGGGCGACTGTGGAACACCGCCGCGCAGCCGGGGCCACCGGCCACGATCTCATCAGCAGCCTGATCCGGGCCGAGTTCGAGGGGCGTCGGCTGAACGACCACGAGGTCACGAATTTCGTCCGCATGCTGATGCCGGCGGCGACCGAAACCACGACGCGGACCTTCGGCAGCCTGATGGTTCTGCTGCTGGAGCGTCCGGCGCTTCTGGAGCGGGTTCGCCGCGACCGTAGCCTGTTGATGCGCGCCATCGACGAGGCGGTGCGTTTCGAGCCGGTCGCCTCCTGGAAGAACCGGCTGGTGACGCGCGACGTCGAGATTCGCGGCGTCAAGATTCCCGCCGGCTCCTTCCTGTCGATCGCGGTCGGTTCGGCCAACCGCGACGAGGACGTCTTCACCGACAGCGAGACCTTCAATATCGACCGGCCGACCAAGCTGTCCTTCGGCTTCGGCTTCGGGCCGCACATGTGCCTGGGCCTGTTCCTGGCGAAGGCCGAGATCGAGGTCGCCGTGAACGCCATCCTGGATATGTGCCCGAACATCCGCTTCGATCCGGACAAGCCGGCCGCCAAGATCCGCGGCATGCATCTGCGCGGTCCGGACAGCGTTCATGTGACCTGGGGCTGATCACTTTCAGGGCTTCGCCGCCGCCGGCCGACCGGCGCGACCGTGCGAAAGACAGGATCGTGGCGATGACGCCGGCCGCCTTCGGGACGGTCCAGGCGCCCCATGCCTGAGGAAACCACCAAAGAAAGAGGCAAGGAGAGTTGGTTATGACGACCGATGTTGCTGCGCAGAAATCCACCCTTCGCGTGGTTGCCGATCGCGGCTCGTGCTGCGGCTATGGGGTGTGCGCGGAGATCTGCCCGGAGGTCTACAAGTTGGACGAGGCCGGCCTGATCGTTCTCGACAGCGATCTGGTGCCGCCCGGACTGGAGGAGAAGGCGAGGGAAGGGGCTGAATCCTGCCCGCAGGCCGCGCTGCGTCTCGAACTGATCGAGGTTTGACGGCACCGCCGCTTCTGACCGGGGACGCAAAGGCCGGGGCTGCAAGCGTCCCGTCCTTTGTTGCCCTTCCTTCGTTGGATGCCCCATTCCCGACCGAACGCAACCGAGGGCTGTTTCCAAGCCCCGGAAGGAGCCGTTCCATGGCCGCCACATCCCGTGCCGAACGCTGGAAACTGGCCTGTCTGGCAAGCCTCAGCCTGCCGCTGGCGATGCTCGGATTGCCGCTGGTCGTGACCCTGCCGGAATATTACAGCAACGCCTTGGGCCTCGACCTTGCCGGCGTCGGCATGATCGTCATGGCGGGCCGCATCTTCGACATCATCCTGGATCCGTTTCTCGGCGGCTTGATGGACCGCACGCGCTCGCGCTGGGGTCGGTTCAAGCCTTGGCTGTTTGTCGGCGCTCCCCTGTTGATTCTGTCCACGGCGATGCTGTTCTTCGCCCGGCCCGGGGTCGGGCTTCTCTATCTGGGCGTCTGGCTGTTCCTCGTGTATGTCGGCTGGTCGATCCTGTCCCTCGTGCAACTCGCCATGGCCGCCGGCCTGGGCAGCGGAGTCGCGGATCGTGCCCGGGTTTACGGGTCCTTGCAGGCCGCCTTCTTTCTCGGCATCGCCCTGGTGCTGACGCTGCCGCTGTTCCTTGGCAAGAACCACGCGAACGACGCGGCGGCCACGGTGACGTCGATGGGCTGGCTGATCATCGGCGTCACCATCCCGGCAAGCGTCCTGGTCGCGACGCTGCTTCCCAACGGCTTGCCGCGGTCCGCGCCGCATTCCGGCATCCAGGCCATCGGGGCGGTGATCGGACGGAAGTCGGTCTTCCGGCTGGTCGCCGCCGACCTGCTGTTCGGGCTGGGCTTCGGGTTGGCATCGACGCTGATGATCTTCTATTTCACCGGCGTGAAGCACATCGACCGCAGCGCCATCGGCCTTTTGTTGATCGGTCAGATGCTGACGGGCATCGCGGCGACGCCGCTGATCACCCGGCTGGCGCGCGCGGTGGGCAAACGGGTGGCGCTGTCCTTGTGCGGCGTGGTCGCGGCGGCGGTCTGTCCGTTCCTGCTGCTGCTGCCGGAAGGCGACGTGACGGTCGCGGCGCTGGCGATGGCGGCCTGGGGCGTCCCCTATGGCGGGGTGGTGCTGCTGCCGCGCGCCATGATGGCCGATGCGGCGGACGAGGTCCGCCTGAGCACGAACGCCGACCACACCGGCATGCTGTTCGCGCTGCTCATCAGCAGTTGGAAGATGGGGGCGGCGCTGTCGGTCGGGCTGTCCTTCGTGGCGCTGGACCTGATCGGCTTCAGACCGGCGCTGGGGACGGGGAACACGGCGGAGGCCCTGCTGGGGTTGAAAGGGCTGTTCGCCGGCCTTCCGGCCTTCCTGTTCCTCGCCGGAACGCTCTTCGCCTGGGCCAATCCGCTGACCGAAGCCGCCTATCTCGAAATCCGCGGCCTGCTGGAAGCGCGCGAGCGTGCCGAACGGACCGCCGCGTCGGCGTGAGGCACGGCGCACCGGGGCGCCGCTTGAGAAAAACACTCCGATCAAGGGAGCTGAAAACATGGACATCATCGGTATCGGCTATGTCGGGCTTGAATCGCCGAACATCGACGCGTGGCGCGACTACGGGCCGAACGTGCTGGGGTTGGGCGTCCGCCCGGCCCGCGAGGAGGATCCGCAGTCGCTTTATCTGCGGATGGACGACCGCTGCCACCGGATCGCCATCCACCCCGGTCCCATCGATCGCCTGACCTACATCGGCTGGGAGGCGCAGGGGCGCCTGGCCTTCAACGCGGCGGTCGACACGCTCCAGGCCGAGGGCGTGGAGTTCAGCCGGGGCGACGACGCGCTGTGCAGGCTGCGGGGCGTCCGCGAGCTGGTGCGCTTCACGGATCCGGTCGGTTTCCAGCACGAGCTGTTCTACGCGCAGAAATGGGATCCCCATTCCTTCGTGCCGGGCATTCACGGCCGGCGCTTCATCGCCGACGAGCGCGGCCTCGGCCACGTGGTTCTGATCACGCCGGAATACACCGCCGAACTGGAGGATTTCCTGATCCGGGTCATGGGATTCCACTGGTACGGGTCGGGCGCCGGCAAGGGCAGGACCGGGTTCTTCCGCTCGAAGCTGAACAGCAAGACCAGCCACGACATCGCCTATGGGCTGCGGCCGGGCTACAGGGGGTTGCAGCACATCGGCATGTTCATGGCGACGCTGCGGGATGTCGGCCAGACGTACGACATCGTGCGCAAGCGCGACCTTCCGATGCAGATGACGCTGGGCCAGCACACCCAGGACCCGCACGTGTCGTTCTACCACTTCACGCCGTCGGGCTTCGCCGTCGAATGCATCGCGGAGTTCGAGCCGTGGCCGGGCGACCCGTTCGAGCTGAACTGCGATCGGTTGAGCCTGTGGGGGCACGAGATGGTCGGCCCGATCCTTGGTCCCAGCGTCCGCCCGGTCGAGGATTTCGCCTGAGGCGGGACGCGGGCCGATGCGCGACGGATGCCCGGAATTGTTGGTGCTTTCAGCAGTTACGAGCTTGCATTTTTTGAACACTTATGGCATTTATGTCTAGCAATAGACGGGACGCACAGCGTGGTGCGCGAATGCCAACTGGTTGGAGGAGCGCGGAAGTGACAGACGTGATGACGCGAACGAAGGATCGTCTTGCCGATGGAACGCGGATCGACGAACTGATCGACGTGGAAAGGCGGGAGGTTCAGATCCGGACGCTGTCCGATCACGAGCTTTACGACCTGGAAATGGAGCGCATCTTCGGCAAGGCCTGGCTGCTGCTGGGCCATGAGACGGAGATTCCCAATCCCAACGACTTCGTGCTGCGGTCGATGGGCGAGGATCAGGTCATCGTCGCCCGTGCCCGCGACGGTGAGATCCATGTCTCGCTGAACGTCTGCCCGCACCGCGGCATGCGGGTCTGCCGTTCCGATTCCGGCAACCTGCCGGTCCACCGCTGCGTCTATCACGGCTGGGCCTTCCGCCCGGACGGTGCGTTCATCGGCTCGCCGGTGGAACGCGAGAAGATGCACGGCGAGATCCGGACTAAGGCCGAACTGTCGTTGAAGAAGGCGCGGGTGACGGTCTATGGCGGTCTGATCTTCGCGACCTGGGACCAGGACGGCCCGTCGTTCGAGGAGTTCCTCGGCGACATGAAGTGGTATTACGACATGCTGTTCTGCCGCACCGACAGGGGGTTGGAGGTGCTGGGGCCGCCGCAGCGCTTCGTCCTCGACGCGAACTGGAAGGCGGCCTCGGAACAATCGGCGTCGGACGGCTTCCACACGCTGACCCTGCACCAGTGGCTGGGCGAGATCGCCGGCTTCGGCAACGGCGACCTGACCACCTCGATGTATGGGGTGGAGGTGACGTCGCGGCTCGGTCACTCGCTGCGCTGCACGCATCTGGCCAAGAAGTTCGAGCAGGTCGCCGGCACCCGCGCGTCGGAGCTGACGGTCGAGGAGCGTCTGGCGATGTTCCCGCCGCCGGGCATCAGCAAGGAGATGGTTCCGGAGCTGATGCGCAATCTGAAGCCCGACCAGCTGAAGCTGCTGACCACCACCCCGCCGCAGGTCGGCAACCTCTTCCCCAACATGCTGATCGCCTTCGTCTATGTTCCGCAGGCGGACGGCACGGTGCTGGGATTGATCGCGGTCCACGCCTATGTGCCGCGCGGTCCGGGCCGGATGGAGTTCGTCAACTGGCTCCTGGCCGAGAAGGACACGCCGGAGCCTCTCAAGCAGGCCATGCTGCGCGAGTCGATCCACATGTTCGGCACCTCGGGCATGATCGAGCAGGACGATTCCGACACGTGGCCGGAAATGACCCAAGTGGCGCGCGGATCGCAGAGCCGGAAGGTCACGCTGAAGTATCAGGCGATCAACACGGTCGGCCGACCGGCCGATTGGCCCGGCCCGGCGGAAGCCTATGACGGCTTCACCAAGGACGACACCCAGTGGAACTGGTGGCTGGCCTACCGCGACCACATGGTCAGCGCCGACTGACGCCGCTCGAGCCTGTCAACGGACAGGCCGATCAAAGGACAGGCCGCTCAAGGGAGAACCGCTTATGACTGGGAACACCGCCGTCGCCACGGCGACGGCCGATGCCGGAACGGCCCGCCGCGTTCCGGTCGGCTCCGCCATCTACAACGGGATCGTCGAATTCCTGTACGACGAGGCGTCGTTGCTCGACCAGATCGATCTGGTCGCGTGGGGCAAGACGCTGGCAACCGATCTGATCTACACGGTGCCGCTGCGGCAGACGATGCCGCTGTCGCAGCAGGCGGCGAGCATCGTCCGCACCACCGCGCATTACCACGACGATCACCGGTCGATCAGCACGCGCATCGCCCGCCTGACCCGGACCAAAAGCGCCTGGGCCGAGGACCCCCCCTCGCGCACCCGCCGTCTGGTGACGAACATCCGCGTGACCGAAACCGCGCAAGCGGATGAGTTCGCGGTCTCCAGCTACCTGCTGATGACCCGCAGCCGCTGCGAGAGTCCGGATTATCACCTGCTCAGCGGCGAGCGCCGCGACGTGGTGCGCAAGACCGACGATGGCTTCAAGCTGGCGCGGCGCGAGGTGATCCTGGAACAGTCCGTGCTCGGCATGCCGAACCTCGCCGTCTTTCTCTGAGGCGCGAGCCGGCTTCCGAAAGCGGTTTTTTGAAAGCACAGGCGGAAGCGCGTCCGGAACCGCCTCCCGCCGCACCAGCGGTGCGCTCGACCTGCCGACGGTTCGGCCGGGCTGCCCCGCCGTTCCGGTCCGACGATTGTCCGCACCCAGGCGAAACGCCTGCCCCATACCCTGCTTCGAGGAGCGCCCAATGACTCGCGATGACATGATTCTTGTCAGCGTCGATGACCACGTGATCGAGCCGCCCAACGCCTTTGCCCGCCATATGCCGGCCCGCTTCAAGGGCCGCGAGCCGAAGACACAGCAGATCGGTGGCCGTGACGTCTGGATGTTCGAAGGCAAGGCCTGGGGCTACATGGGCCTGAATTCGGTCGTCGGCCGGCCGAAGGAAGAATATGGCATGGAGCCGCTGAGCTACGAGCACATGCGGCGCGGCACCTGGGACATCAAGGCGCGGGTCGAGGACATGGACGCCAACGGCGTGCTCGGCTCGATCTGCTTCCCGACCTTCCCCGGCTTCGCCGGCCAGAAGTTCCAGGCCCACCCCGACCGCGACATCGCGCTGGCCGCCATCCAGGCCTACAACGACTGGCACCTGCACGACTGGGCGAACGCCGCGCCCGGACGCTTCATCCCCCTGTGCCTGGTCCCGATGTGGGACATCCCGGCCGCCGTCGCCGAGGTCAAGCGCCTGAGCGCCCAGGGCGTTCATGCCATGAGCTTTTCCGACAACCCGGCGCTGCTCGGCTATCCGTCGATCCACGACGAATACTGGGATCCGCTGTGGAAGGTCTGCGCCGACAACCAGGTGGTCATCTGCTGTCACATCGGCACCGGCGCCCATGCGGAGCACGCCTCGGACCTGTCGCCGATCGACGCCTGGATCACGTCGATGCCGATCTCCATTTCCAACAGCGCCGCCGACTGGATCTGGGCGCCGATGTGGAAGAAATACCCGGACCTGAAAATGGCCCTGTCGGAGGGCGGCATCGGCTGGATCCCCTACCTGCTCGAACGCGCCGACTTCACCCACCGCCATCACAACGCCTGGACCGGGTCGAACTTCGAAGGGCAGATGCCGAGCGACATCTTCCGCAAGCACATCATCACCTGCTTCATCGAGGACCGCTTCGGGCTCGACAACCTGAAATACATCGGCGAGGACATGGTGACGTGGGAATGCGACTATCCGCATTCCGACTGCACCTGGCCGGAATCGGCGGACATCCTGTGGAACGACGTCAAGCATCTCCCGGAGGAGACGATCCACAAGATCACGCATCTGAACACGATGCGGGAGTTCTCCTACGACCCGTTCTCCATCCTGGGGCGCGAGAACTGCACGGTCGGTGCGCTCAAGGCCCGCGCCAAGCATGTGAACACCCTGCCGCTGCTCGGTCTCGGCGGCGCCAAGCCGGTGACGTCGGGCAAGGGGCCGGTGACGTCGGGGGACATCCAGAAGATGTTCCAGGCCGCCGCTGCGGAGTCGGCGCTCTGATCCGATAACGCTCCGGGCTGTGCGCGGTGGCGGCTTTTCCGGGCGATCGGGAAAGCCGGCGCCGCGCGGCCGTTGGCCCGTTTCCAGGAAGCGAGACGTGACGTTGCGCACCGTTCTCATCACCGGCGGGGCCCTGCGGGTCGGCCGGGAACTGTCTCTGCAACTGGCCGCCGATGGATGGCATGTGCTTGTCCACTGCCGGCGGTCCCGTGCCGAGGCCGACGCGGTCGTCCGCCTGATCGAACAGGGCGGCGGTGTCGCCGACGTGTTGTGCGCGGACCTGGAGCGGTTGGACGAGGTCGAGCGCTTGGCCGTCGATGCCGGGGAGGCGGCCACGCGGCGCGGGTCGCGCCTGACGGCGCTCATCAACAACGCGTCCCTGTTCGACTACGACACGCTGGATCGCATGACGGCCGACAGTTGGGGCCGCCACATCGACGTGAATCTGCGCGCCCCGATCTTCCTGACCCGGTGTTTCGCCGCCGCCGTGGCCGATGGCGACGACGGCTGCGTCATCAACATTCTCGACAACCGCATCGCGGCGCCGAACCCGGATTATTTTTCCTACGGCGTCGCCAAGCTCGGGCTGTCCGCCGCGACGGGAACCTTGGCATTGGCGCTGGCGCCCAGGCTGCGGGTGTGCGGAATCGCTCCCGGCATCACGTTGGTCAGCGGCGGCCAGACCGCCGAGGAGTTCAGGATGGCGCACCGGGCCAACCCGATGCGGCGTGGCTGCACGGTGGACCAGATCGCCATGGCCGTGCGCTTCATTCTCGGCGCGCCGTCGCTGACCGGCCAGACCATCGTGATCGACGGTGGGCAATCGCTGGCGAATCCCGGCCGGGACGTCGCGTTCCTCGCCGACTGACGACAAGGATGACGAGGCTATGGACCAAATTCCCGGAACCCGGCGCATGGCATCGGCGGAACCCTTCGCGATCCGGCGCCATACCCTGTCCCTGGTCGATTTCGAACTGTTGGCGTCGATCGGCGTCCACCCGTTCGAGAAGCGGAACCCGCAAAGGCTTTTGATCTCGGTGAGCCTCACCCTCGATCCGGCGCATCAGGTCCGCAACGACGACATCGTCACCGCCGTCGACTACGACTTTCTGCGGACCGGCATCCGTGCGCTGATCGAGAGCCGGCATTACCATCTTCAGGAAACCCTGGTTCACGACATTCTGGTGCTGTGTTCCGGCCGCCCGGAAATCACCGGCGCGGTCGTGTCGTCGCGGAAACCCGACGTCTATCCCGACTGCGCCAGCGTCGGATACGAGGCGGCGGCGGAATACCGCAGGGCAGGGGCTTAAGAAATTCTGAAATAAGAAGATAATTCCGAATACAGAAAATCTGTTGACAGACTGCTGGCATTCCAAGCATCTTGACGACACTGAACACCCCCCGTCCCCCATTCGTCCTACCGAGATGAGGGTGGACGTGGCGCAGCGCGCGTCTCCGCGCCCGCCTCTGGAAAGCCCCTCCATTCAAAGGACCGAAAGCCGCTCATGGGACCGATCGAAACCTGGAGCGTTGGAGAGCAGGACACGGTCATCGCCGCTCTCGACCGCGCCGTCGCCAAGCATCCGGACCGTATCCTTCTGGATTTCGGCGGGGAGATGCACAGCTATGGCGCGGTGGACCGGCTCAGCACCCGGTTCGCGCACGCGCTGGCCGGGCTGGGTGTGCGGGACGGTGATACGGTCGTCACCATGCTCGACAACAACATCGACGCGGTCGTCGCGTGGCTGGCGATCAACAAGCTCCGCGCCGTCAGCGTGCCGATCAACACGGCGCTGCGCGGCGCCTTCCTGCGCCACCAGATCCACGACGCCGGCGCCGCCATCGTCCTGTGCGAACCCGATTACCTGCCTCGCATCGCGGCGGTGGCCGGAGAACTGCCGGACGTCAAACTCATCCTGCAACGCGGAGCCGTGGACTCCGGCGTTCCCTGCGCGAAGCCGGTGCTGCCGCTCGACGCCCATCGGGGGACGGACGACACGCCCTTGGACCGGAAGCCGGAGCCAGGGGATCTCGCTTGCCTGATCTACACCTCCGGCACCACCGGCCCGTCCAAGGGCTGCATGCTCAGCTACAATTACATGTGCAACCTCGCGCGTCTCCAACTGCGGGCGGGGCCGGCGACGGCCGAGGACATCACCTTCACGCCGCTGCCGCTGTTCCATCTGAACGCGATTTCCGTCGGCATCATCTCCAACATCCTGGTCGGCGCGCGGGTCGCCATCGCGCCGCGCTTCTCGGTGTCGAACTTCTGGCCGGAAATCCGGCGGTCGGGCGCCACCATCGCGTCGATCCTGGGGTCGATGGGGCAGTTGATCGCGCAGGCCGACGACAGCGACGACATGCGCGCCTGTTTCGGCCAGATCCATACGGTGCGTGGCAACCCCTTCACCGAGGAGGTCAAGGAGATCTGGCGCACGCGTTTCGGCGCGCGACAGGTCGGCGGCAATGGGTACGGCCTGACGGAAGCCTCCGTGGTGACGTCGCTGCCTGGCGGGGCCTACGCGGCTCCCGGTTCGTCGGGCACCCGCATTCCCGATTTCGACGTCCGCATCGTCGATGACCAGGACCGCGAACTGCCGCCCGGCGTTCCGGGCGAGGTCATCATCAGGCCGCTGCGCCCCAACATCATGTTCATGGGGTATTGGCGCCGTCCGGAAGACACGCTGAAGATCATGCGGAACCTGTGGCTGCATTCCGGCGACATCGGCAAGTTCGACGCGGACGGCTTCTTCTACTTCGTCGATCGCAAGAAGGATTACCTGCGGCGGCGCGGCGAGAACATCTCCAGCTTCGAGATGGAAGCGGCCTTCTCCGCCCACCCCGACCTGCTGGAGGTGGCGGTGCATGCCGTCCCGTCGCCCAAGGGCGAGGACGACGTCAAGGTCACCGCGATCCGCCGACCAGACTCGGCGCTGACCGAAGAGGCGTTGTTCCACTGGTGCGTGGACAAGATCCCCTATTACGCCATCCCGCGCTACATCGAGTTCCGCAACGCGCTGCCGAAGAACCCGCAGGGGCGCGTGCTGAAGTATGAACTGCGCGACGATGGCAAGACGCCGGCAACCTGGGATTTGGAAGAGACCAACATCAAGGTCGCCAAGCGCTGAAGACGATCATTGACACCATGTCCGACGAACAGGGGCTGCACCCATGCGTCTGGTAACCTACACCCACAGCGGCATGAAGCCCCGCGCCGGCGCGCTGGTGGATGGGGACCGTTTCGTCCTCGACCTCGCTGGCGCCGACCGCGCCCTTTACGGCGGGGACAATGCTGATTTCTTGAGCCTGCTGGCACTGATCGAAGCCGGCGACGACGCGTTCGACCGCGCCGCCGACATCGTGAAGCGGGCCCCCGACGCCGCGTTGACGCCCCGTGCCGCCGTGGCGCTGCTGGCGCCGCTGCAACCGCCGCCGCAGATGCGCGACTGCATGTGCTTCGAAACCCATATCCGCCAGAGCTACGCGGCGGCCCGCCAGATTCGTGCGCGGGCCAAAGGCCAGGCACCGATGGAGACCGGAGAAAGCCCGCTGGAACAGCGGATTTTGAAGCTGTTCGACCAGCAGCCGCTGTACTACAAGGGCAACCGCTTCTCGGTCATCGGCACCGACCAGGACGTGTTGTGGCCATCCTATTCCAATGCACTCGATTTCGAGCTGGAGTTCGGCTGCTACATCAAGAGGGCCGCAAAGGACGTGCCGAAGGACAAGGCGCGTGACTTCATCTTCGGTTACACGATCTTCAACGATTTCAGCGCCCGCGACACCCAGTCGGTCGAAATGGCCGGGCAACTCGGCCCGGCGAAGAGCAAGGATTTCGACACCGGCAGCGCCATGGGGCCGTGTCTGGTGACGGCCGACGAGCTTTCCGACCCCTACGCGCTGGAGATGATTGCGCGGGTCGACGGTGAGGAATGGGGGTCGCGGCAACAGCGCCTCCATGCGCTGGACCTTCGAGGATCTCATCGCCTTCATCTCGCGCTCCGAAACCCTGCATCCGGGCGAATTCCTCGGGTCTGGAACGGTCGGCAACGGCTGCGGGCTGGAGCACCTGCGCTTCCTGAAACCCGGTAACATCGTGGAGCTCGAGGTCGAGGGCATCGGCCTCCTGCGCAACCGTGTTGTCCGGCCCTGAGGCGGGCGCCCGTCAGCGAACAGCACAAGGAACAGGTCATGTTTGAAATGCTTCTCAGCGGCGACCTGATGGTCCACGACCCGGACGACATGGCCGCGCGCATCGTCTCCAAGCTAGGTGTCCACGGCCATCCGAACTGGCGCCAAGGCTTCGGCAACCATCCCTATGTCGCCCATTTCCTGCGAGTCCACAAATCGTTGGCGGTGTCGCCTACACGAATCGAGCCGCAGGGCCATCTCGACCGGCCGAACCAGGGTGACCCCTTCTTCCCGGTGTTCCTGAAGAGCCTGGAGGAGTTCCAAGGGCCGTTCCGCCCGATCAAGACCCACGCGACGGTGCTCGTCGCCCGCGATTTCGGCGCGGTGGTCGAGCGGCTGGCGCGGCGCAAGGCGCCCTTCCGTCTGGCCCAGATCACTCCGGAAATGCCCTTCGACCGGCTCTGGGTCGGCTGCACGCCGGAGCGTCCCGGCTACGAACCATCGGTCGATGGCGGGCTGTGCATCGAGGTGATGCCGCTGGAGCCGTTGCAGATGCCGGCCGACACCTTTCTGACGCCGCCGCCGCTGCCGCGCGATCCCAAGCCGGGCGACATGGTGCGGGTTGTCAATCGGGGTTTCCTGGTGCGCGACCTTGACGACACGCTGCGCCGTCTGTCGGCCAATTTGAATTGGGAACCGATGGGGCCGGTCGAGACCCTGACGGCCAGCGGCTACCGTCGCGCCCGAATGGGATTCGCCCTGACGCACAGCGCGACATTCGATATCATCGAGCCGACCCGCTGGGACAGCGAAACCGGCCGCTACCTGCACAATTGGGGACCGGGCCCCTACCACATCCGCGTGTCGGTCACCGGGCTGGACGCCAAGGCCGAGGATTTGCGGGCGCGTGACACCCGCTTCACGCTGGATGAACATTCCGACGCGGTCGACGGCCCGCTGCTGCGCGTCGATCCGGCCGAGTTCGGCGGGGCGATCTTCGAATTCGTCGAGCACCGGAACTGAGCGCGCCGCCAAGGCGGCGCGCATCATTCCCTCCTATCAATCCCTCATCGGGGGCGGGGCCAGAGCGCGGTCACCATCCGTGTCGTCCGTTCCAGGAAGTCCTGATAATTGCCGGTGGACGGCACGATCAGTTCGCTCAGCATGTAGCGGATCAGCAACTCCGACAGCAGGTCGCGGTCCAGCGTCACGCCGGTTGCTGCCTCCCAGTCGGTGAAGGTGCTGTCCAACACATGCTGGGTGCGCTTGATCGACTGTTCGAAGTTCTGCCGGAAATCCTTGACCGAGAAGACCGGCTCGATCTCGAACAGGCGGCGGGCGTTGTCGGCGTTCAGATACACCCAGACGCAGCGCAGATAGGCGGCGAAGCGCTCGGACGGATCGACTGAGGATTCCAGGACCTCGCCGACCTTGCGTTCGAATTTCTCGCGCATGTGGCGGCTGAAGCCTTCGAGCAGTTCCTCCTTCGAACTGAAATAGCGATAGAAGGTGCCGCGCGCGATGTCCGCTTCCTCGCAGACAGCGCGCACCGAGAGTTCCGTCGAGCCTTCGCGCAAGACCATCTGTTCGATGGTTTCAAGAATCTTCTGAATGGTTTCGGCTGGTCTCGGGTCCCAGCGCTTTCCTCGAATGACCGGCATGCAATCGCCCTTTGGATTGAGACCTGACGCGGCGCGTGGCTGGCTGGCGCATCCGATGTCCGATGCGCCTAGCGAATGACGAGCGGCGACATCGATATCACCGCGCGAAGGGTATTGACAATCGGCTTGACGGATCGTCGGCATGCGACCTCACGACATGATAATTCTGAAATTAGAATATCATTCTTCCATCAAAAAAAGATTGTGAACGTTTTCGCCTCTGTTGTACAACATTGCTGATAGAACGGATTGTAGGTCTCTGGCAACAGTATCGACGCCGACGATTTCAAAAGCGTGAGCGGCGCGAGGCGCGAGGCGCGCACGACGCCGGGGACCTGGGTCAACAAGCAACAATGACTCGAAACCGACGGGGGGAACGTGACACATCCACAACGGTCCTGCACCTATGCCGGGCGGACAGCCGCCGGCCTTGGCGTTGCCATGCTGCTTCTGGGGGCGGCGAGCGCGAGTGCCTTTGAAATTCCCACCGACAACCCTGATCTGCGGATCCGCTTCGACAACACGGTCCGCTATAATCTGGGTGTCCGCGCCGAAGGCATCGATTCCCGCATCGCCAACAACCCGAACTACGACGAATCCGATCGCAAGTTCGGCCGTGGCGACGTCATCACCAACCGCCTGGACATCTTGTCGGAGTTCGACGTCGCCTTTCGCGAACGCTACGGCCTGCGGGTGACGGGGGCCTTCTGGTACGACAACGCCTATCATGACACCGACGTCAATCCGAATCCGGCCCTGCGCGGCTATGTCAGCGGTTACAACGGCAATCGCTACAACAGCGACGTGCGCCGTTATTATCGCGGCCCGTCGGGCGAACTGCTGGATGCCTTTGTGTATGGCCGCGTCGATGCCGGGACGGTGCCGGTCGATGTGAAGATCGGCCGCCACGTCATCTATTGGGGCGAAGGATTGTTGTTCGGCGCCCATGCCATCAGCTATTCCCAGGCGCCGCTCGACGGTCGCAAGGCAGTGTCCAGCCCCGGTATCGAGACCAAGGAGGTCTTCCTGCCGGTCGGCCAAGTGTCGGCCAAGGCGCAGTTGTCGCCAAACCTGTCGATCGCCGGCCAGTTCTTCCTGGAATGGGATCCGACGCGCGTTCCGGCGGGCGGAACCTATCTGGCGCCGGCCGACTTTCTGCTCGGCGACCGGCTGGCCGTCGGCGGGAATCGATCGATTCCCCGGATCGGCGATCTGGAGCCGCACAACATCGGCAATTGGGGCGTTAACGCCCGCTACAACATCGAATCCATCGATTCGACGGTCGGTGCCTATTACCGAGCGTTCGACGACTACACGCCGTGGGGACCGCAAACGCTGCCCACCGGCTACCGGTTCGTCTACGCCAAGGACACCAAGCTGATCGGCCTCAGCTTCAACACCATCGGCCTGGGCGGCGCCAGCATCGGTACGGAGGTGTCGTACCGTCACAATGCCGCGCTCAACAGCGCGTCGATCAGCGCGGTGGACAACCAGGGTGCGCGTGGAAACACGTGGCACGCGGTGGCCAACGCTGTTTGGCTGCTCGACAGCAGCCCGGTCTACGACACCGGCAACCTCGTCGTCGAACTAGCCTACAGCCGCCTGGGCGAGGTCACCCACAATGCCAGCCTATACAAGGGCAGGGGATATGGCGGCTGTGTCGGGCTGAGCGCTGCCGACGGCTGTTCGACGCGCGATTACGTGGGCATCGCGGCGAACTTCACGCCGCAATGGCTCCAGGTCTTTCCGTCCACCGATCTCGACCTGCCGATGACGATCAATTACGGCCTGCGCGGGAACGCGCCCACCGCCGGCGGCGGCAACGAGGGCGTGCTGACCTGGTCGGTTGGCGCCAAGCTGACCTACCAACAACGTCACGAAGTGACCCTGCGCTACACCGATCAGCACGCTGACGGCAAATACGCCAACAACGCGCTGATTGGCGGCAACGGAAGCCCGCAGTTGAACGATCGCGGCTACGTGTCGCTCACCTACAAGACGTCCTTCTGAGAACGTGCGCGGACGCGCGTCGATATGGACCGGCAACGGTGGAGGTTGGGAATGAAATCGGCACGAGCACGGGCCTTGTCATGGACGCTCGGCATGACCCTTGCGGCGATGCTTCCGCAGGCGGCCGTGTCGGCAGCCTTCCAGGATCCCCTCGACGTTCCGGCGGCGGTCGACGTCGCGAGCCTGACATCACGAATCTTCGCGGTGGCCGGCGGACCGGAGCGGCTGTTCGCGGTGGGTGCGCAGGGGACGATCCTGGCGTCGGACGACCAGGGTGCGCGATGGGAGCAAATCCCGTCTCCTGTCAGCTCCGATCTGACCGCCATCACCTTCGCGACCAAGGCCGATGGGTTCATCGTCGGTCATGACAGCGTGTTGATGCGCAGCCGCGACGGCGGCCGGAGCTGGACCCGGCAGTTCGATGTCCGGACGCTGAACCAAGCCATGCTCGACCACTACCGCAAGCTTCCGGCCGGGGAAGCGGACGGCGAGGCGATCCGCCAATGGATCGCGGAGCTGGAACAGCGCGTCGCCAGCGGTGCGCCGCTTCCCTTCTTCGACGTGTGGTTCGCCGATTCCCGGCTGGGTTTCGCAATCGGGGCCTTCAACCTGCTGCTCGTCACTGAAGATGGCGGCGAGCACTGGACCCCCTGGATGGAACGGACGGAAAACCCGCGTGGCGCCCATCTCTACGCGGTGCGCGGAAACGCCTGGACCGGACGGCGAGGTCTACATCGCCGGTGAACTCGGTCTTCTGATGCGGTTTGACCGGGCGTCGCGGCGCTTCGTCGCGGTCCCGACGCCCTATGAGGGCACGTATTTCTCGATGGCGGTCGATGGCGACACGCTGGTGGTGGCGGGGCTGCGCGGCAACGCATTCCTCAGCCGCGACCGGGGACGGGCCTGGACCCGACTCGACACTCGCACGACGGCGTCCATCGCGGCGGTCTCCCAGATGGAGGGCGGACGCTTCGCCCTGCTGGCGCAGAACGGCGGTGTTCTGGTGGCCGACCGCGACGGCAGGATCACTCCGGCGGGGGCGCCCCTAGGGCGATCGTCCTATGCGCTGGCGGTCGCCGCCGGCGGAGCGGTCGCCATCGGCACCGACGCTGGCGTGAAGCGGGTCGCCGGCGCGGCACCGACTCCCTGAACGGGGCATCGGCCCTCCGCACCAAATTCGCAAAGGAAAGCCTGTGGCAGCGCAAGCACAAGACATGGCACCGATGCCGGTGATCGGCGATCCGGCCCAGTTCGACCGCCGGTCGGGAAATCTGGTCGAGCGCGCGGTGTTCAACAACCGCGCCCTGTTCGTCGCGCTGTGCGCCCTGGTTACGGCGCTGTTCGCGTGGCAAGCCTACGGCCTGCGCCTGAACGCCAGCTACGAGAAGGTCATCCCGACCGCGCATCCCTACATCGGGAACTACCAGACCTACCGCGCGGACCTGCCAAACCTCGGCAACACGGTCCGCATTGTGGTGGAGAACACGCGCGGCGATATCTTTGACCCGGCCTATCTCAAGGATCTGCAACGGATCAACGACACCGTCTATTTGATGCCGGGCGTTGATCGATCCTGGATGAAATCGCTGTGGATGCCAATCGTCCGCTGGCGCGAGGTGACGGAAACCGGGATCAACGGCGGGCCGGTGATGCCCGCCGACTACAGCGGTTCGCCCGAGAGCATCGCCAAGCTGCGCCAGAACCTGGCGCGCGCTGGGGTGATGGGTTCGCTGGTCGCCAACGACCTGAAATCGACGATGATCGTGGTGCCGCTGCTCGGCGACGACCCGAAGACCGGTGAGCAGCTCGACTACCGCGCCTTCTCGCGCGCGCTGGAGGACAAGGTCCGGGCCCTGCAGAATGACGGAACGCGGGTTCACATCGTCGGCTTCGCGAAGCTGATCGGCGATCTGATCGACGGCGTCGCCGAAGTGATGGGCTATTTCGCTGTCTCGGTCGCCATCGCGGCGGTTATCATCTTCCTCTACAACCGCTGCATCCGCAGCACGGTGGTCGTGCTGGCCTGTTCGATGGTCGCGGTGGTGTGGCAACTGGGGGCGATCACCGCGCTCGGTTATTCGCTGAACCCTTACTCGGTGCTGGTGCCGTTCCTGGTCTTCGCCATCGGCGTTTCGCATGGCGCGCAGAAGATGAACGGCATCATGCAGGATGTCGGGCGGGGCACGCACCGCTATGTCGCCGCGCGCTTCACCTTCCGGCGGCTGTTCCTGGCCGGGTTCACCGCCCTGCTCGCCGACGTCGTCGGCTTCGCGGTGCTACTGGTAATCGATATTCCGGTTATCAAGGAACTGGCCCTGATGGCGAGCCTCGGCGTCGGCATGCTGATCATGACCAACCTGCTGCTGCTGCCGGTGATCCTGTCCTATTCCGGTGTCGGCGCCGCTGCCGCCCAGCGCAGCCTGCGCGAGGACTCGAAGGTCCATGAAAGCAGCGGCAAGGGGTTCTGGGAGTGGCTGGTGCGCTTCACCGACCGGCGCTGGGCGGCAGGCACGCTGGCGGCGGCGCTGGCGTTGACCGTCGCCGGCTACGCCGTCAGCCTAAACCTAAAGATCGGCGATCTCGATCCCGGCGCTCCTGAACTGCGTGCCAATTCCCGATACAACAAAGACAACGCCTACATCACGTCCCACTACAACCTGTCCAGCGATCAGTTGGCGGTCATCGTGGTGACGCCGGTGGAGGGCTGCCGGATGTTCCCGACTTTGGTCGACATTGGCCGGCTGGAGCGCAAGCTCGCCCAGTTGCCGGGCGTCCAGCGGGTCGAATCGTTGGCGGGAACGACGGCGATGATCACCTCGGCGTTGTTCGAGGCCGGCGGCAAATGGACGACCATCAGCCGCGACCAGACCATCACCGACAATGCGATGAGCGCCGCAATCGCGGTCGACCCCTCGGCGGTCAACGCCAACTGCTCGGTGACGCCGGTCGTCGCCTATCTGTCCGACCACAAGGCCGAAACGCTGGAGCGCGCGATCAAGGCGGTCGAGGACTTCGCCGCCACCCACAACCGCGACGGCGTGTCGTTCCTGCCGGTGGCCGGCAGCGCCGGCATCGAGGCGGTAACCAACATCGTCGTGCACGACGCCAACCGGATCATGCTGCTCTACGTCTACGCGGCCGTGCTGGTGCTGTGCTTCGTCACCTTCCGCAGCTGGCGGGCGGTGGTCGTGGCGGTGGTGCCGCTGGTGATGACCTCGGTGCTGTGCGAGGCGCTGATGGTCGTGCTGGGCATCGGGGTGAAGGTGGCGACGTTGCCAGTGGTGGCGCTCGGCGTCGGCATCGGCGTCGATTACGCGCTGTATTTGCTGAGCGTCCAGATTGCTCTTCAGCGCGCCGGGCTGCCCTTGGCCGAGGCGTACCGCCGGGCGTTGCGCTTCACCGGTCGGGTGGTCGGGCTGATCGGCGTGACTCTGGCCGCCGGGGTCGGCGTCTGGGCCTTGTCGCCGATCAAGTTCCAGGCCGACATGGGCATCCTGCTGACCTTCATGTTCCTGTGGAACATGGTCGGGGCGCTGGTGCTGATCCCGGCGCTCTCGCATTTCCTGATGCGTGGGAAGAAGGAGCGGGACGAGACCGCGCGCCGGGCGGCTGCCGCCAAGACCACCAAGACCGAAGGCGCCGCCGTGTTGCGCTCGGACGAAGCATCCGCCGGAGCCGACTGATCGGTCGGCGGCGCTATGAAACGGGCATCGCGGGGTGAGGAAAGCAAGGCTGACGGACAACGATTTCGCCGGACCGGCCGCCACGTACCAACCGCGCCAGAACAATCAAGACATGGGAGAAATGGTGATGACGATGAAGCATTGGCTAGCCGGAGCGTCGCTCCTGGTCCTCGCGGGTTCGCCGGCCCTGGCGGCGGTCACGTCCCAGGAGGCCGCCAAGCTCGGCGGTGAACTGACCGAGTTCGGCGCAACGAAGGCGGGCAACGCCGACGGCTCGATCCCCGCCTACACTGGCGGATTGACCAAGGCGCCGGCCTCCTACGCCAAAGGCAGCTTCAAGTGGACCGACCCTTTCGCGTCCGACAAGCCGATCCTGCGCATCGATGCCAAGAACGTCGATCAATACGCCGGCAAGCTGTCCGCCGGTACGGTCAAGATGATCAAGGACAACGCCGACTATTTTCTGAATGTCTTCCAGAGCCGACGCACGGTGGCCTATCCCGACACGGTGCTGAAGGCGACGGTGCGCAACGCCACCAGTTGCAAGACGCTGAACAATGGCTTGGCGTTGGACGTCAAATGCCGGGGCGGCATCCCGTTCCCGATCCCGAAGGACGGCTACGAGGTGATGTGGAACAAGGCATTGGCCTATCATCCGCCAATGACCCAGCGTGCGCAGGCCTATGTCATGGACCGTTCGGGCAGCAAGTTCATGACGTCGGAGGTGCAGACCTACGTCGAACTCGCCTATTACAACGACGAGCGGTCGGACCCCAACGCCTATCAGATCCTATTCTCTCGTACGATGGCCCCGGCGCGCAAGGCCGGAGAGGCGACGGGCTACACCGATTACCTCGACCCGATGGAGAGGAGCCGTCGAGCCTGGAGCTACACGGTCGGCCAGCGTCGTGTTCGTCTTGCGCCTGAATTCGCTTATGATACGCCGGTGTCGACACTGGGCGGCGTGATGCTGTACGACGAAATCTTTCTGTTCAACGGTGCGATGGACCGTTTCGACTACAAACTGGTCGGCAAGAAGGAGATGTACGTCCCTTACAACGCCTACAAGACAGCGTTCGACTGCCCGGCCGACACGCTGATCCAGCCCGGTCACCTGAACCCCGCCTGCGAGCGGTGGGAACTGCACCGCATGTGGGTGGTGGAGGCGACGTTGAAGCCCAGCTACCGCCACGCCTACAGTAAACGCACCTACTACATCGACGAAGACACCTACCAAGCCGGGATGTTCGACGCCTACGACCAGAGCGGCACCCTGTACCGGGGCGGCTACAATTACGCGCTCCAGTTCTACGACCCGGTGGCGCCCGGTTCGCCGGGCTATTCGGTGTTCGACTTCGTCAAGGGAACTTACATGTTCCAGGGCATGTCCACCGGCTTCAACGAACCGTTCAAGTTCATGTCCCCGATCCCCGAAAACCAGATCTCGCCAGAAGCCATCGCCGCCTCCAACGCCCGCTGACTGGCTGGGTATGCCGGGGTCAAGAACCCTCCGCTCGGGCCCGGCACCGCCTTTCGGGGAAGGACCGAAGACAGATGAAGATTGATCTTGCCGGCAAACGCGTGCTGGTCACCGGCGCCTCGCGCGGCATCGGGCGGGCCATCGCCACCGGCTTCGCCGCCGAGGGCGCGCGGGTCGCCATCTGCGCCCGCACCGAAACCGCGATCCAGGCGGCAGCGGACGATCTGCGCGGCCGGACCGACCATGTGCTGGCGCGTTCCGTCGATGTCGGCGACACCGCGCAGGTTCAGGATTTCGTCCGCGCGATCGCCGACGCCTGGGGCGGCGTTGACGTGCTGGTCAACAACGCCGGCCAGGGGCGCGGCGGCAACATCGACACGCTGGCCCCGGAAGGGATCCTCGAGCACGCCAACCTGCTTCAGGTCGCCCATTTCCGTGTCGCCCAGGCCGTCGTGCCGTACATGCGCAAGCAGCGCTGGGGCCGCATCATCGACATCAGCGCCGTCGCCGGCACCGTGCCGACGCCCGACGGCATTCCGTCGGTCGTCAACCGCGCTGCCTGCATCGCGCTGTCGCGCTCGCTCGGCATGGCGCTGGCCAAGGACAACATCCTGGTCAACAGTCTCAACATGGGATGGATCGACACCGGGCAGTGGGACCGCCATCACAAGGAGATGGGGCCGGGCGTCAGCCGCGCCGAGTTCGACGCGATGGTGACTAAGGTCGTTCCGATCGGCCGTTTCGGCAAACCGGAGGACGTCGTCGGCATCGCCCTGTTCCTTGCGAGCGACCATGCCGGTTTCATCACCGGCGCGTCCATCGACATCGCTGGCGGGATGTCTGGGCAGATCGCCTATTACCCCACTTTGAAGCGCGACATGATCGAGATGGGACGCCAGCGCATGGATGCCCAGGGTGTGGATGCCCAGGGCATGGCTCCGGGCGCTTGAGCCGACCGGTCATCGTAGCTTAGTTAGAAAGGAGCACCATTCATGGCACTCAATCTGCAGGGCGCCAACGTCGTCGTCACGGGCGGCACCGGAGCCTTGGGCCGCGCCGTGGTTGCGCGGCTGGTCGAATCCGGCGCCGTCTGCCACATCCCCAATCTGGTGGCCGAGGAACTGACCGGCCTCACCGGATCGGAAAGCGGCCCGATCCGCATCGTCGAAGGGGTAGATCTGACCGATGAGGATGCTGTCACCCGCTTCTACGCCGGGCTGCCGCCGCTGTGGGCGTCGGTTCATGTCGCCGGCGGCTTCGACATGTCGTCCCTGCTGGACACGTCGGCGGCGGCCTTTGAGCGGCAATTCCGCATGAACACGCTGACCTGCTTCCTGTGCACGCGCGAGGCCGTCCGTTCGATCCGCCGCCGGTCTGGCGCGCCGGGAGGCCGCATCGTCAACGTCGCGGCACGGCCGGCGCTGGAGCCGCGCAGCGGCGCCGGCATGGCCGCCTACACCGTGTCCAAGGCGGGGGTCGCCGCCCTGACGCAGGCGTTGGGTGAGGAACTGGCCGCCGATGCCATCCTGGTCAACGCGGTAGCTCCGTCGATCATCGACACCCCCGCCAACCGCGCCGCCATGCCGGATGCCGACCACAACCGCTGGCCCAAGTCAGAGGACATCGCCGCTGTCATCGCCTTCCTCGCGTCGCCGGAAAATCGTACGGCGCGCGGCGGTGTCGTCTCGGTCTACGGACGATCCTGAGGGACGGGGATTCGCTTGTTTACAAGGCTGTGACCGCTTCGCATAATCCCGCCGAGAACAGTGAAGGGCGATGAGCCACCGATTATGGCGGATAAAAAGAACAACGCGATCAATGATCGGGATGAGGATCGCCAGGGCACGAAGTCTGGAGCAGAAGACGCCGACAATTCCTCCCGAAGCAAGCAGGTCATCGTTCGGCCTGTCGTCAACGCGATCCGAATTCTGAAATACTTGAGCGACAGCGGGCAGCCGCGCCGCGCGGCGCAGGTCGCCAAAGACCTGTCGATCAACACCAGCACCTGCTTCAACATCCTGCGCACGCTGGTGGCGGAGGATGTGCTCGAGTTTGATCCCCTGTCCAAAAGCTACACGGTCGGCTTCGGCATCGTCAAAATAGCCGAGCGCGTGATGTCGGAGGGCGAGCGGGTGTCCGCCGCGCGTCCTCACCTGAAGGAACTGGCCGAGCGGTTCGGCGTGACCGTAACGCTGTGGCGCCGGATCGGCGGCGATCGCATTGCCCAAGTCGCCGTTGAATACTGCACTCGCGACACCCGCATCCAGGTGTCGCCGGGGCGTCGCGGTCCGATGCTGATGGGGGCGACCGGGCGGTTGCTGGCGACCCAGATCGGCAAGAGCAAGGCCGAGGTGGAAAGCGCCTTCGCGTCCATCCGTTGGGCGCGGCCCCTCGACTTCAACCGCTATTGGGACGAGGCGGAGACCGCCGCGAAACGCGGTTGGGCGCTGGACGATGGTTTCTTCTATGGCGGCACGACGAACATCGCGGCGGCCGTGCTCGACCCATCGGGCGCCTTCGCCTTCTCGATCGTCGCCACCATGTTCCGGGGTCAGTACGACGACCCCACCATCGCCCGGATGGGCGATGAGCTGAAAGCGTTGGGGCAGCGTTTGACCTCGGTGCTCTACTGAGTTTCGGGTGGCGGTCCCCCAGGGCACCGCCACCGTTTCCTTCAACAATCCGTTTGATCCCCCTTGCCCAACCACGAGGCTGTGCGGCGCGCCGAGCGCGCGGCGTGGCGGCGGTTGCCCTTTGTCCGGCTGATCCGCACTTGGATTTTCCGCATTCAGAATTTCATTCTGATAGAAGAAAAACTCTTGCGCCGCGCTTTCGGTTCGAATTACCGTGCTGCTGACAATCAACAGGCCGAGCGACTCCCGCCGAGGAGTCGACGCCGTGGATCCCGGGCGCCATCCTGTGCCGCGCCCGGCATTCCCGCGCTGCTCGGGACCGTGACTTTTCCGGAGATCCACCCATGGGGGCCGAGCAGACTTTGACCGCCGAAGACGCGGTCGCCATCGAACGGAAGGGCGCGGTCGCCATCGTCACGCTGAATCGGCCCGACGCCATCAACGCGCTGAACGACGCCCTGCGGGCTGGGCTGACACGGGCCTTCCGGGACGCCGAGGCCGATCCGGAGATCCGTGTCGTCCTGCTGCGCGCGGCGGGCGACCGGGGTTTTTGCGTGGGCGCCGACATCAAGGAATTCCGCGCGCCGGCCTCGCTGGTGGCGGCACGGCGCGGCGACAGCGCTCGGGCCTACATCGACGCCATCGGCCGCACCACCAAGCCGACCATCGCCGCCATTCATGGCTTCTGCCTGGGCGGCGGCTTCGAAATCGCGCTGGCCTGCGATGTGCGGATCGCCAGCGACGACGCGGTGTTCGGCCTGCCGGAACTCAACCTCGCCCTCATTCCCGGATCCGGTGGAACCCAGCGCCTGCCACGCCTGATCGGGGTCGGGCGGGCGCTCGACCTCATGCTGACCGGCCGGCGCTTCGCCGCCGCCGAGGCCTTGGAATTGGGCGTCGTCACCCGGCTGGCTCCGTCGCGGGACGCTCTGTTCGAGCAGGCGCTGGCGTTGGCCGAGGACATCGCCGGCAAGTCGCCGACCGCCGTCGCCTATCTCAAGGAGGCCGTCCTGTCCGGCGTCGACCTGGATTTGCGGGACGGCCTGATTCTGGAACGCAACCTCTTCACGCTGCTGATGTCCACCGAGGACCGGCTCCAGGCCGCCGCCGCCTTCCGCGAGAAGCGCAAGCCCGTCTTCACCGGCCAATAAACCCAGGTGCACAACCCAATGAACGCAAACAAGATCCTCGTCGTCGGCGCCGGGCTGATGGGCCGTGGCATCGCCCACGCCTTCGCGGTGCGCGGCCATCCGGTCACCCTGTTCGACGTCAGCCGCGAGGCCATCGACGCCGCGCTGGCCGATATCCGCACGGTCACCGGCGAAGCCGTCAGGATCGGCAAGCTGACCGAAGAGGCCGCCGCCCGCACGCTGGACCTGATCACGCCCGGCACCGACCTCGTCGAGAGCGCCCGTGGCGCCGATCTGGTGGTGGAAACCGCGTCGGAGCGGCTGTCGGTCAAGATCGACATCATCCAGGCCATCGACCCGGTGTTGGCGGGGGACGCCATCATCGCCACCAACACCTCGGCGCTCAGCATCACCGAGATCGCGGCGGCCTCCGCCGATCCGGCCCGCGTCGCCGGCATGCATTTCTTCAACCCCGTCCACAAGATGAAGCTGGTCGAGATCGTCCGTGGCATCGCCACCGCCGACGGCGTCGTCGAGCGGCTGAAGGCCTGGTCGGACGCCATCGGCAAGACCTCCATCGTCGTCAACGAGGCTCCCGGCTTCACCACCAGCCGCATGTCGGCGATGCTCGGCAACGAGGCGATGCACATGCTGGAATCCGGCGTGGCGACCGCCGAGGACATCGACACCGCGCTGCGTCTGGGGCTTGGCCACCCGATGGGGCCGCTGGAGTTGGGCGACATGACCGGCTGGGACACCCGGCTGGCCGTGCTGCAATACCTGCATCAGTCGCTGGGCGAGAAGTTCCGGCCCTGTCCGCTGATCACCAAGATGGTCAAGTCGGGCCGCATCGGCCGCAAGGCCGGCCATGGCGTCTACCGCTACGAGAACGGGGTGAAGATCCCCGGTTCCGGCCTGAGGAGCGCCTGATCATGCGGGATGTCGTGATCGTCGAGGCCGTCCGCACGCCGATGGGGCGTTTTCGCGGGGCGCTGGCCCCCGTGCGCGCCGACCATCTGGGCGCGGTGATTCTCCAGGCGCTGGTCGAGCGCGCCGGCATCGGACCGGAGCTGGTGGACGACGTGGTGTTCGGCTGCGTCACCCAGGTCGGCGAGCAATCGACCAACCCGGCGCGCACCGCGCTGCTGTCCGCCGGCTGGCCGGCGAGCATTCCCGGCATGACGGTGGACCGCAAATGCGGCTCGTCGGAGGCCGCCGTCCACGCGGCGGTCGGCTCCATCGCGTCGGGCGAATTCGACGTCGTCGTGGCCGGCGGCGTCGAGAGCATGAGCCGGGTGCCGATGGGCGGCAACCGCGACGTCCATGGCGAGCCGTTCGGCTGGAAGCTGCTGGACGCGTATCCGCAGGTGTCGCAGGGCGAAGCCGCCGAGCGCATCGGCGACGCCTGGGATCTGACGCGCGACGAACTCGACGATTACGCCATCGCCAGCCACCGCCGCGCCGCCGCCGCCGCCGATGCGGGGTGGTTCGACCGCGAGATTGTCCCCGTCGCCGTGGACGCATGGCGGGAGCGTTCCGCCCCCGAGGGTTTCCCGCTGTTCAGCCGCGACGAGACGATCCGCCGCGACACCAGCCGCGACAAGCTCGGCACGCTGAAGACGGTGTTCCGGCCCGAGGGCCGCGTCACCGCCGGCAACTCCTCGCAGATCGCCGATGGCGCGGCGGCGCTGCTGCTGATGGCGGCGGAGGTCGCCAAGGCGCATGGGTTGAAGCCGCGCGCCCGGCTGCGGGCGATGACCACGGTCGGGGCGGACCCGACGCTGATGCTGACCGGACCCATTCCGGCGACCCGGCGCCTGCTCGACCGCAGCGGGTTGTCGCTGTCCGACATCGCCCTGTTCGAGGTGAACGAGGCCTTCGCTCCGGTGCCGCTGGTCTGGATGCGCGAGTTCGGGATCGGGCATGACCGGGTCAACGTGAACGGCGGGGCCATCGCGCTCGGCCATCCGCTGGGCGGCAGCGGCGCCCGGCTGCTGACCACGCTGTTGCACGAGTTGGAGCGGCGCGACGCCCGCTTCGGCTTGCAGACCATGTGCTGCGCCGGCGGCCTGGGCACCGGGACCGTCCTGGAACGGCTCGGCTGAACGAGACGACCACTCACTGGGGGACAGCATGACGAGCGACACCAGCCGCATTCTGGTCGACACCGCGCAGCGTTTCTTCGCCGACCGCATCACGCCCGAGGCGTTGCACCGCGCCGACGCGGGCGAGTGGCTGGCCGATGTCTGGGCGGCGGCCGACGACCTTGGCCTGCCGCTGGCCCTGGTGCCCGAGGAGGCCGGCGGCTTCGGCGTGGACATGGTGGACGCGCTGGGGCTGATCCGCATCGCGGGCGCCGCCGCCGCGCCGCTTCCGCTGGCCGAGACGATGCTGGCCTCCTGGCTGCTCGCCAAGGCCGGGCTGGAACTGATCGCCGGACCGGCGAGCGTAGCGCCGGTGCTGGCGGACGACCGGCTGGAGCTGACCCGTGAGGGCAGGGGCTGGCGGCTGACCGGCAGCGCGCAACGCGTTCCCTGGGGCCGCGTCGCCGCCGGAATCGCGGTGATGGCCGAGCATGACGGCGTACCGCACGTCGCGCGCATCGATGCCGGGGGCTGGACCACGGAAAACGCCGCCAACCTCGCCGGAGAGCCACGCGACACCCTGCGTTTCGATGTCCGGCTCGACGCCGCGACCGTCGCGCCCGTGCCCGACGGCATCGACGGCACGGCCCTGCGCGCCGTCGGCGCCACGATGCGCAGCCTCGCCTTGGCCGGAGCCATCGACCGGGTGCTGGCGCTGACCACGCACTACGCGGGCGAGCGCGTTCAGTTCGGCCGGACGCTCGGCAAGTTCCAGGCGATCCAGCAATCGCTGGCCGTGCTGGCCGGGCAGGCCGCCGCCGCCGGGGCCGCCGCGGACGCCGCCGCCGAGGCGGTCGCCGAAGGGTTCCGCCCCTTGCCCATCGCCGCCGCCAAGGTCCGCTGCGGCGAGGCGGCGGGCATCGCCGCGTCCATCGCCCACCAGGTGCATGGCGCCATCGGCTTCACGCAGGAGCACAGCCTGCATCACCTCACCCGCCGCCTGTGGGCGTGGCGCGAGGAGTTCGGCAACGAGGCGGTCTGGAACCGGATCATCGGCCGCCACGTCGCGGCTGCGGGCGCCGACGGTCTGTGGCCGCTCGTCACCGCCGCCTGAGAAGCGAGACCATCATGCACAGCATCGTGTTTCCCCCGCCGCCCGTCACCGCCCGCACCGAGGCGTTGCGCGCGGAGGTCCGCGACTTCCTGAAAACCGAACTGGCCGACCGGCCGCCGCGCCTGCGCGCCGATTCCTGGAACGGCTTCGACGCCGGCTTCAGCCGCAAGATGGGGGAGCGCGGCTGGATCGGCATGACCTGGCCCAAGCGTTACGGCGGTCACGAGCGCAGCGCGTTGGAACGCTACGTGGTGCTGGAGGAGGTTCTGGCCGCCGGCGCGCCGGTGGCGGCCCACTGGATCGCCGACCGCCAGAGCGGCCCGCTGCTGCTGAAGAACGGCACCGAGGAGCAGCGGCAAAGCATCCTGCCGCGCATCGCCGCCGGCGACTGCACCTTCTGCATCGGCATGAGCGAGCCGGATTCGGGCTCCGACCTCGCCGCCGTGCGCACCCGCGCGGTGCCGGTCCAAGGGGTCGGGGGCGGCGGCTGGCGGGTCAACGGCACCAAGCTGTGGACGACCTACGCCCACCATGCCCATTACATGATCCTGTTCTGCCGCACCGATGGCGGAACCGAGGACCGGCAGGGCGGCACCAGCCAGTTCCTGGTCGATCTCAAGACCCCCGGCATCACCATCCGCCCGGTTCTCGACATGACCGGCGCGCATCACTTCAACGAGGTGGTCTTCGAGGACGCGCTCCTGCCGGACGACGCCCTGATCGGCCAGCGCGGCGAAGGCTGGGCGCAGGTGATGGGCGAACTCGCCTACGAGCGCAGCGGGCCGGAGCGTTTCCTGTCCTCGATGACGCTGCTGACCGAATTGGTGCGGGCGCTGGGCGACGCGCCGTCCGACCACGCGGCGATGGCGGTGGGGCGGCTCACCGCGCATCTGCTGGTGCTGCGGCGGCTGTCGCGCTCGGTGGCGGGGATGCTGGAAAACGGCGGGAACCCCGCGTTGCAGGCGGCGCTGGTCAAGGATTTGGGGGCGCTGTTCGAGCAGGAGATCCCCGAGATCGCCCGCCAACTGGTCGAGGCCGAACCGGATCTCCAGGCGACGCGGGAATTCTCCGCCGTGCTGGCCAAGCTGGTGATGAACGCCCCGTCCTTTTCGCTGCGCGGCGGCACGCGGGAAATCCTGCGCGGCATCATCGCGCGGGGCTTGGGCCTGCGCTGATCCGACGACTCAATCCCGAGAATGGCCCGAGAATGGCACGAAAAATGGGGAGACACGGAAACCATGACCGACCCGGTTCTGTACGAACAGGACGGCGGCATCGTCACGCTGACGCTGAACCGGCCCGACCTGCGCAATCCCATTTCGGAACCCGAGATGGTGGACGCGCTGGAGGCGGCCCTAATCCGGCTCGACCGCGATCCCGACGTGCGCGTCGCCATCCTCACCGGGGCGGGCAGCGCCTTTTCCTCCGGTGGCAATCTGAAGACGATGCGGGTGGGCGGCGGCCTGAACGATGCGCTGCCGGCCCGCACCCGGTCGAATTACCGTCACGGCATCCAGCGCCTGCCGCTGGTCTTCGAACGGTTGGAGGTGCCGGTCATCGCCGCCGTCAACGGCCCGGCCATCGGCGCCGGCTGTGATCTGGCCTGCATGTGCGACCTGCGCATCGCCGCCGAAAGCGCCCGCTTCGCGGAGAGCTTCGTCAAGGTCGGGCTGGTGCCGGGCGATGGCGGGGCGTGGCTGCTGCCGCGTGTCGTCGGCTTTTCCAAGGCGTGCGAGATGGCGCTGACCGGCGACGCGATCGACGCCGCCGAGGCGCTGGCCTGCGGGCTGGTGTCGAAACTGGTTCCCGACGACGGCCTGCTGGCCGCCGCCCGTGCGCTGGCCGACCGCATCGCCGTGAATCCGCGCCACGCGGTGCGGATGACCAAGCGCCTGATGACCGAGGGCCGCACCGTCGGGTTGGCGACGCTGCTGGAGATGTCGGCGGCGATGCAGGCGCTGGCCCACGCCACCGCCGACCATGCCGAGGCCGTCGAGGCGCTCCTGGGCAAGCGCAAGCCGGTCTTCACCGGGGCGTGACAACAGCGGGGCGTGACGACAGCCCGGCCGATTTTTAGGACATAAACTGGATTATTGACTAACAATTGGAATTGGAACAATCTGTGTGGGTGACGGTCTTGCGCCGGCCCCACCGGCGGTGAAGACCCCCATTCCAATCGAGGCGTTCGTGCAACGCCGGATCGCACACGCCCGACGCCGTGACAGCGCCTTTGCGCGGGCGGCGTCGGTGACCCACGACACACGCAGGGAAGACACTGATGCTGATCGATCTTCATGCCCATGCGCCGCTGCCGGGCTATTACAACCAGCACCCGCATTGGGGGCCGTTCTTCGAGCCGTGCGACGACGGCGACATCCGGTTGCGCGTCGGCAAATGGGTCCTGACCCTCGGCTCGCCCGAGCGCCGCGCCGCCGTCCGCGCCGGCAAGAAGCTGGATCTGCAAGAGTATTTCGCGCGCTGGGCCGATCCGAACGTCCGCCTTGCCGGGATGGACGCCGCCGGCCAGGACGCGCAGGTGCTGTCGGTGCCGTCGCACTGCTACATGTACTGGACCGAGCCGGAATTCTCGGTGCCTTACGCCCGCAAGGTGAACGACACGCTGGCCGAATACTGCGCCGGTGCGCCGGGCCGCCTGTTCTTCTGGGCGCACGCCCCGCTGAACGCGCCCGAGGCCGCCGCCGCCGAAATCCGCCGCGCCGTCACCGAACTGGGGGCCGTCGGCATCAGCGCCGGTGGTTCGAACTTCGGCGGGCTGGAGTTCGACTCGCCGGAGCTCGATGTGGTGTGGAAGACCATGGTCGACCTCGACCTGCCGATCTTCGTCCATGGCTACAACCAGTCGGTGACCTGGGGCGACAAGGCCAACGAGGACCGCTACGAGACGACGGCCATCGTCGGCATGAACTACGATGAAACCAAATGCTTCTGGTATCTGGTCTGCGGCGGCGTGCTCGACCGCTTCCCCGATCTGAAGATCTACATCACCCACGCGGGCGGCTTCGTGCCGTTCCAGCTCGGCCGTTTGGAGCAGACGATCCAGAACCTGGACGTCGTCCACAACAAGAAGCCGATGCGCGAATACATGAAGAATTTCTGGTTCGATCCGGAACTGCACGAACTGCCGATGCGTCAGGCGCTGATCGACGTCGTCGGTGCCGACCAGCTTGTCTACGGCACCAATTTCGGCGGCAGCGACGCGATCCGCCACGACCTGACCCAAGGCCTGCGGGTGTCGCCGGAGGACTTGGACAAGATCCGCTACAAGAACGCCTGCAAGCTGCTGCACCTCGACCCGGCCAAGCTCGGCCGCGCCAAGGTCGCCGCCTGATGCGGATCGCCCGGTGCACCGACGGAGGCGCCCCTTTCTGGGCCGTCGTCGATGGGACGGGAGACACTGTCCGCCCGTTCCTCGGGCCTTCGCCGAATGGGCGCCCGCCGTGACCCGTGGGGAGGGCGAGGCGACGCTCCGTTTCACCGGTGAGGTCCGCAAGCTGTCGGATGTGCGGCTGCTGCCGCCCATCGAGAAGACCAACAAGGTCGTGGTGGCCGGAGCCAATTACCGCAAGCATCTGGTCGAGTTCGGCGTCGCCCCGCCGGCGCGTCCGGTGGCCTTCCTGAAGGCCTACGGCGCGCTGATCGGCGCGGCGGACCCCATACGCTACCCGCCGGTGACCCGCGAACTCGATTACGAGGTCGAGTTGGTCGCGGTGGTCGGCGCCGAGCGCATCGACCCGGCGGACCCGTTCGCCGGCCTGCTGGGCTACACGGCGGGCAACGACGTCAGCGCCCGTGACGAGCAGAGGGCCGGGCCGCCCGGCATCGGCATGGATCTGTTCTCGGCGAAGAGTCAGGACCAGACCACCGGGCTTGGCCCCTGGATCGTCACCCGCGACGAGTTTCCCGCCGGTCAGCCCGGGCTGCGGCTCGGGCTGACGGTCAACGGCGCGGTGCGGCAGGACGGCACGACCGCCGACATGACGTGGACGGTGGGCGAGTTGCTGGCCTTCATCGACGCGCGGGTCGGCTTCGACTGCGGCGACGTCCTGTTCACCGGCACGCCCGAAGGCGTCGCGCAAGGAACCGGCAACTACCTTCAGCCGGGCGACGTGGTCGAGGCGACGGTGGAGGGGATCGGCACGCTCCGCAATGTGGTGGGTGACCGTCCGGCGTGAGGCGCGTCCCGCGCCGGTCCGCGGTTCGGGGAACGACTGGCAGCAAACTTGTCACCGCTCCCGGCGTCCGGTCCCCAGTCCGGACGCCCCCGGCTCCGTTCGGCGCCACGGGGGCATGACGGGGCGTCCCCGGTGCGGGTCTTCGGAAACGCGGCCTGGGACGCCCATCCTTTTTGCGCCGAACCGGATATTGGAGACGGATCATGCTTCAGGACGACAAGACGATCGTGATCGTCGGGGCCGGGCAGGCCGGCGGCACCGCCGCCGCGACGCTGCGGCAATACGGATTCAAGGGCAAAGTCGTCTTGATCGGGGACGAGCCGCTGCTTCCCTACCAGCGCCCCCCGCTGTCCAAGACCTATTTGAAGACCGATGTGTCGCCCGATGCGCTGAAACTGCGCGCGCAGAGCTTCTACGACGAGTCCGGGATCGAACTGCGGCTGGGCCGATCGGTCACCGCCATCGACGCCAAGGCCAGGACGGTCGCGCTGGCTGATGGCGAAACGCTGGCCTACGACATCCTGATCCTGGCGACGGGGTCTCTGGTCCGCAAGCTCGACGTGCCGGGCGCCGGTCTCGCCGGGCTGTTCGAACTGCGCAGCCAGGCCGACGCGGATCGGCTGAAGCCGGCGGTGCGCGGCGCCAAACGCGTCGCCATCGTCGGCGCCGGCTATGTCGGGTTGGAGGTTGCCGCGTCCGCCCGCGCGCTTGGCGCCGAGGTGGTGGTGGTGGAGCGTGAAAGCCGAGTGCTCGCCCGCGTCGCCAGCGCCGCGTTGTCCGGCTTCGTCGATGCCTATCACCGAGGCCGGGGCGTCGAGATCCTGACCGGCGCGTCGGTCGCCGCCTTCCTGGGCGACGGGCAAGGCCAGGGGGAGGGCAAAGAGGAGGGGAAGGTGCGGGCGCTGCAACTCGCCGATGGCCGCATCGTCGCGTGCGACGCGGTGGTGGTCGGCGTCGGCGCGCTGCCCTGCGACGCGCTGGCCCGGTCGGCGGGTCTGGTCTGCGACAACGGCGTGCGCGTCGATGAGCAGGCCCGCACCTCCGATCCGGCGATCTACGCCATCGGCGACATGACCTCGCGTCCGCTGGCGCTGTATGACGGGCGGCGCGTGCGGTTGGAAAGCGTGCCGAACGCGCTGGAGCAGGCCAAGCAAGCCGCCGCGTCGATCACCGGCGCGGCAGCGCCGCCGCCCGAAATTCCGTGGTTCTGGTCCGATCAGTACGATCTGAAGCTCCAGATGGCCGGGCTCGGCGTCGGCATCGACCGCACGATCACGCGCGGCTCGCCCGAGACGGGGAAATTCGCGCTCTACCACATGTCCGGCGACCGGGTGGCGGTGGTGGAATCGGTCAACCTGCCCATCGAGTTCATCACCGCGAAGACGCTGCTGACGACCACGCGCCGCATCGACACCGACGCGCTGGCCGACATCGCGGTTCCGATCAAGTCGGACCGGATCTTCGTCGCGGACGCCCCGGTTGTCTGAGGGCGGCGATCCTTGCGCGATCGCGCTGTGCGGCGGCTGCCGGCCAGCCGGCCGCTGCCGTCTCGGCATCACGCGGATGACGATGGGCGACGACGGCGTCGCGTCGGCGGCGCTGCGCTGCGACGCAGCCAATCAGGGCGGCCCGATGGTCGCGCATGGCGGCTGGACCGCCGCCGTGTTCGACGACGTGCTGGGCCGGATTCCCGGCTTTCTCGGCACCATGGCGGTGACCGCGAGCTTGACCGTCGATTTCCTCAAGCCCGTGCCGGTCGAGCGCGATCTGGTGGCGCGCGCCTGGATGGAGGCGCGGGACGGCCGGCGTCTGCGTCTGGCCGGGGTGCTGCACCTTGCCGCTGGCATGGCCGAACTCGCCAGGGCTCAAGGGGTGTGGATCGAGCGGAGCCCCGATCACTTCGACCGCCATCGGCGCTGGCTGCGGGACCAGACCGGCTGACCCGGCCTTGAAAAAAACCGGTAGGGAGAAGACGAGATGAGTTTCGGCCGGTATCTCCCATCGCTTCACATGGGAATTCGCGGAAAGCTGTTCATCGCCTTCAGCGTGGTGGCGGTCCTGACGACGTTGGCCAGCGGCGTCGGTCTGTGGACGATGACCGCCATTCACGGGCGCATGCTGCAAATCAGCGAGCAGGATCTTCCCTCGGTGGTCCTGGCTCAGCAGCTTCAGGCCGACGCCAGCGCCGTGGTCGCCCAGGCCCCGGTGCTCGACAGCGTCACCAACCCGAACGAACTGTCCGATCTGGCCGAGGATCTCAAGGCGCAGATGGGGCTGCTGTCGCAGACGGTGCAGGAGCTGACGCCACTGCGCCCCGACGACGAGAGTCTCGCCTTTCTGAAGGAGGTCAGCGCCAAGATGACCACGCTTCAGAACGCCCAGATCCAGGCGGTGTCGGAACGGTTGGCGATCCGCAAGACGCGCGACGCGGCGCTCCGCGACATCGACCTGGAGCAGGCGGCCTTCGCTGTCCTGTGCCAGCCCATCGTCGATGGCCTGCGCGCCACCGTCGAGCGCCGGGGCGCCGGGTCGGGCGAGGCGGGTGGAACGGTGGCCGGCGAGTTGGTCGCGTTGATGGCCGGTCTGGAACTGATGCAGGCCGGCAACCGCATGGGAAGCTTGGCAGCGGAGGCGTCGAAAGCGTCGAGCCTGCCCCAGCTCGACGCGTTGCGGATGGATTTCACGCGGCTGGTCGAGCGGCTGCCCTCCCTTGTCGCCCGGCTTCCCGTGGACGACGCGGCGCTGCTGGATCCGCATCTGCGGATTCTGGCCGAACTCGGCCTCGGTCCCCAGGGGCTGTTCGCGCGATCGGGGGAGGAGCTTGCGGCGGCGACCGCCAGTTGGACCGCGTTGAACGACAACCGGTCGCTGTCGGACGAGCTTCGCCGCGAGGCCTCCCGTCTGGTCCACAAGGTCCGGGCGGAAAGCGCCGAGCTGGTGGAGGAGGCCAGCACCGGAATCGAGCGCGGCCGTCGCACGCTGATCGCCATCGGGGCGGCGAGCGTCATCGGCACGATCCTGATGACGTGGCTGTATGTCGGGCATGTCGTGGTCAACCGGCTGTCGCGGCTGTCGCAGGCGATGCGGTCGGTCGCGCGGGGCGATCTGAGCGCCCCCATCCCGGTCGACGGCCATGACGAGATCACCGAGATGGGGCGCGCGCTGGAGGTATTCCAGATGAACGCGCGCGCCGCGGCCGAAGCCGGCCAGCGCGCCGAGCAGGAGCGCGCGCGTCTGGCCGGCGAACGCCGTCAAGCCTTCATCGGCCTTGCCGGACAGTTCGAGGCGACCTTCAAGGCGGCAGTGGACCGTTTCGCGCGTTCAGCCTCGAACATGCATTCGACGGCGGAAATCATGGCCCGGTCCGCCGGGCAGGCGACGCGGGAAGCCGCGTCGGCGTCGGTGGCCACGCACAGCGCCACGCACAGCGTCCAGACGGTGGCCTCGGCGGCCGAGCAGCTCACGTCCTCGATTTCCGAGATCACCCGTCAGGTTCGGGAATCCGCGCGCATCGCCGGGGAGGCGGTGAGCGACGCGCGCGCCACCGACGCGACCGCGCGCAGCCTGAACGACGCCGCCGGCCGCATCGGCGAGGTGGTGCGCCTGATCGGCGAGATCGCCGCCCAGACCAACCTGTTGGCGCTGAACGCCACCATCGAGGCGGCGCGGGCCGGGGAGGCGGGCAAGAGCTTCGCCGTCGTGGCGCATGAGGTGAAGCTGCTGGCGACCCAGACCGCGCGGGCGACCGACGAGATCGGGACGCAGATCGCCGCGATGCAACTCGTTACCGCCAAGACGGTGGAAGCCATTCGTAAGATCGGCGGCACCATCGCGTCCATCGACGGCATCACCGGCTCCATCGCGTCGGCGGTCGAACAGCAGGGCGCGGCGACGCAGGAGATCGCCCGCAACGTCGTCCAGGCGGCGGACGGGACGCACCGCATGCTGTGCAGCATCGACGCGATCACCACCGCTGCGACTGAAACCGGCGAAGCGGCGGGACGGGTGGTCGATGCGTCGGCCGAGATGTCCAGCGAAGCCAGGGCGCTGTCCGCGGAGGTGTCGAACTTTCTCGGCGTGGTGCGGGCCGGCTGACGCCGCGAACCGCCGGGCGTCACGGGCCGGACGCCACGGGAGAGACCCCGCGTGGCGTCCGGGACTTTCAGTGGGAGACCAGCAACGGCACGGTCGAGCGGGTCAGCAGATTTCCGGTGGTGCTGCCGACCATCGCTTCGCGCAGCCGCGACCGGCCGAAACCACCCATGACGATCAGATCGGCGCCCGTCGCCTCGACCCGCGCCAGGATGGATCCGCTGACGCCGTAGGCGTCCTCCAGCACCAGAAGCTTCACCGTCGCCGCCACCCGGTGCTGGGCGAGGAAATCGACCAGCTCGCGGCCCGGCCCCGGTTCGGCGGTCGGATCCGGTGCTTTCACCACGATGATCACCACCTCGACCGCTGAGGCGGTCCGCAGGATCGGCAAGGCGTCGTGGACGGCGCGGACCGCTTCCCGGCTGGCGTTCCAGGCGACCACGACGCGTTGTCCCAGGGTTTCTACCGATGGCCGTTCCGGCACCATCAGCACGGGCACGCCGGCCTCCAGCACGATCTGGCCGCTGATCCGCCGTCCGCCGGGTTGGCCGATGTCGGACGGGCCGACCACCGCCAGATCGGTGCAGCGGGCGTGGGCGATCACGGTCTGCGCGGCGTCTCCGCCAGCGTCCAGCCAACGTTGCCGGGCCTCGGCGGGCTGGCCGTGGCGGACGAACAGGATCCTGGCCAGTGCGGCGGACTCGTCGGCGGCCTTGGTCAACGCATCGTTCAGGGCGGGGCCGGCGAAGGATTGCGCCAGGACGGGAATATCCAAGGCCGGCCGCACATGAAGGCCGGTCAACCGCGCGCCGTGGGCGGCGGCCAGTCGGGCGGCCATCGCGATGCGGGTGGCGGCACCGTCCCCGCCATCGATGTGAACCAGGATGTCGTTGAAGGGCATGGCGTGTCTCCCGAGCGCGGCCGTCAGGCCTTTGCCAGTTCCGTTTCGATCGCGGTGGTGACCAGCGTGTCGTCCGGCGTCACGTCGGGGGCGAAGCGGCCCGCCACCGTGCCGTCGCGGGCGATCAGGAACTTCTCGAAATTCCAGAGGATGCCGGGTTCGGGGTTGGTCTTGATGCCGTAGCCTTCCAGCTTCTGGCGAAAGCCGCTGTCGGGCTTGGCGGTCGCCTTCGGATGGGCGGCGATCAGGGCGCGGTACAACGGGTGCTGCTCCTCGCCGGTCACCGCGACCTTGGCGAACATCGGGAAATCGACGCTGAAGTTGGTCCGGCAGAACTGCTCGATCTCCGCGTCGGTGCCGGGTTCCTGCGCGCCGAAGTCGTTGGCGGGGAAGCCGAGCACGGCGAAGCCCCGGTCACGGTAGCGTTGGTGCAGAGCCTCCAGCGCGTCGTATTGCGGCGTCAGTCCGCATTTGGAGGCGACGTTGACGATCAGCAGCACCGAGTCCTTGTGGTCGGCGAGTGTCGCGCTCTCGCCGGTGATGCGGGTCAGCGGAATGTCCTGGAGGGGCGTGGTCATGGGTGTCTCCGGTCAGGGGGAGTTTCCCGGCGGCTCGGACAGGTGGCCGTTATCGGGCGATGGACGAAAGGGTCGGGGGACTGAAAAGTCGGCCGGACTGTCGGCCGCCGGACTATTGGCCGTCGGACTATCGACCGATGGATCGGCATCGCCCGTGGATGGCGGCGTGCCGATGAGGCGATCATCCGATCAATCGGCCGGAAACGCAATCGTCGGATTTGGTTCGTGCGCTTCAGCCGCTTCCCGTGCCGTCGCGTCGAAGTTCCGGCGCGCGTCCTCGATCGCCGGACGGTGCGCCCGCGCCCATTGTGACAGGGCGCGCAACGGCGCGATCAATGAGTGCCCCAACGCGGTCAGCTCATACTCGACGCGTGGTGGAACCGTGGGGAAGACCGTTCGCTTGACCAATCCGTCGCGCTCCAGCCCGCGCAGCGTCAAGGTCAGCATCCGTTGCGACACGCCGCCTCCCCGGCGGAGCAGGGCGTTGAACCGCATCGGCCCGTCGGACAGGATGCCCACCACCATCACCGTCCATTTGTCGCCGACTCGGTCGAGGATTTCGGCCAGCGCGCGGCAGTCGCCGTGGTTGTCGGTTCCGGCAGGCACAGACGTGTTCCCTGGTGACAAAGTCATGCCTCCTTGCGGGGGATCCACCGCCTTCCCATGATGGCGGCAGGCACAAAAAAGTGCCCTTGGCGGCAGTGTGCGCCGCCGGTTGGCGCACGGCACCGGGAAAACGCCTCTCCCACTGAAACCCACCTGCCAAAACTCCCCTTTGAAAGGATGTCATCGTGAAGATCGGCGTCAGCGGCGCAAGCGGCAAACTCGGCTCGGCGACCATCGCCGCGTTGCAAGGTCTGGCCTCCGGACACGGCATCGTCGGCGTTTCGCGAACCCCCGAAGCGCTTCCTTCAACGGTCGAGGCGCGGTTCGGCGACTACGACCAGCCCGATTCTCTGGCCTCGGCCTACGCCGGGCTCGATCGGCTGCTGATCATTCCGACGACCGACATGCGGCCCGGACAGCGGACCATCCAGCATCTCGCCGCCGTCGATGCGGCGGTCGCCGCCGGGGTCGGGCATGTGAGCCTGATGTCGTCGGCCGGCACCCGGCGGGCGGAGGAGCCGGACATCTGGGGCTGCTATTTCCCGGCGGAGCAGCGCCTGATGCGGACGGCCGGCGCCTGGAGCATCCTGCGCATGAATTTCTACGCCGAAGCCTTCGTCCAGGAGGTTCGTTCGGCGCTCGACCGTGGAGCCATCGCCGGCATCGGCGACGGGCGGGTGGGCTATGTCTCGCGCGACGATCTCGCACGGGCCGCCGCCGGCCTGTTGACCGGGGACGGGCATGACGGCGCCATCTACACCGGCACCGGCCCGGAGAGCCTGTCGGGGACGGAGCGGGCAGCCATCGCCGGCGCGGTGGCCGGGCGGCCCCTGCGTTATGTCGAACTGACGGAAGAGGCGTTCCGATCCACGATGGCGCAGGCCGGGTTGCCGCCGCCCATCGTCGCGGTGGTGGTCAGCATCCGAACCCGTTTTGCCATGGGCGGTTTCGACATTGTTACCGGGGACATTGAGCGTTTATCGGGTCGGCGACCCCGATCGTTGCGGGATGTGTTGAGCGACGCGTTCTCCGAGACGGATAAAAATTCTGAATAAAGAAATTAGTTCTGATATCGGAAAATTCTTGACCTCAGCGATGGGATCGGCACAATCGGGGTCCATCCTGCGGCGCGTGGCGGCGGCTCTCTGTCCGCTTCCACCCGCGCCATGATTGGGGATCCCCATGCCAAGGAAGCTTCCGCTTCTCAATCCTGAGAACACGGCGTTCTGGACGGGCGGTGCCGACGGGGAATTGCGCATCGCTCATTGCGACGCCTGCGGCACCCTGTTCCATCCGCCGACGCCGGTCTGCCCCGCCTGCGCCAGCCTCGACGTCGGGTACAAGCCGGTGTCGGGGCGCGCGCGCGTCGTCACCTTCACGGTCAACCATCAGGCCTGGACGCCTGAGCTGGCGGAACCCTACGTCATCGCCATCGTCGAGATCGTGGAACAGGCGGGGGTCCGTTTCCTGACCAACATCGTTGGTTGCCCGGTGGACCGGGTGCGCATCGGCATGCCGGTGCGCGTCACCTTCGAACCGATCGATGACGTGTGGATTCCTCTGTTCGTGGCGGACGAATGATGTTTGACCGTGTCTTCGAAAAGGATGTCGCCATCACCGGTATCGGCCAGTCGGAGGTCGCCCGCCCCTCGTCCAAATCGGCCATGCGGCTGACGGTCGAGGCGTGCATGGAAGCGATCGGCGACGCCGGCCTGACCCGCGACGACATCGACGGCGTGGCCTGCTGGCCCGGCGACAACAACAACGGCGACAGTTTCTCGCCGGTCGGCACGGCGGCGATCAAGAGTGCGCTTGGGCTGAAGCTCAACTGGTATGGCGCCGGGTACGAAGGCCCCGGCCCGCTCGCCGGGGTGATCCAGGGGGCGATGGCCATCGCCACCGGGTTGGCGCGGCATGTCCTGGTCTTCCGCACGATCACCGAGGCGACCGGCCGCGCCAGGTCGCGCACGGCGAATGCCCTGACGAACAAGTCGGCCGGGCGCGACAGCACCTATTATTGGCAGTGGTACACGCCCTTCAACGTGCTGTCGGCGATCAACCTTGCGGCCATGTACGCCCAGCGCCATTTTCACGATTACGGCACGACGGCGGAACAGTTGGCGCAGATCGCGCTGACCTGCCGCCGGCACGCCGCGCTGAACCCCAAGGCCGTCTACCGCGCGCCGATGACGATGGACGATTACTTCGCGTCGCGTCTGGTGTCGATGCCGTTGCGGGTCTTCGACTGCGACGTCCATTGCGACGCATCGACCGCGCTGGTGCTGTCCCGCCGCGACGCGGCGAAGGACCAGCCGAACCCGCCGATCCGCATCGATGCCATCGGTTCCGCCATCCACAGCCCGCACGCCTGGGATCAGGTGGATTTGTCCGCCATGATCACGCAGGAGGTCGGCCGGATGATGTGGAACCGCACCGACCTGACGCCCGCCGATGTGGACACCGCGCAGCTTTACGACGGCTTCAGCATCCTGACCCTGATGTGGCTGGAGGGGTTGGGGTTTTGTCCGCGCGGCGAGGGCGGGCGCTTCATCGAGAACGGGACCCGCATCGGTCTGGACGGCGACGTGCCGCTCAACACCAACGGCGGCCAGCTGTCGGGCGGGCGCACCCATGGCCTGGGTTATGTCCACGAAGCCTGCGCGCAGCTGTGGGGCCGGGCGGGTGGTCGTCAGTTGGCCGATCCCCGCGTCGCCGTCGCGGCGGCGGGCGGCGGTCCGCTGGGCGGAAGCCTGCTGCTGGTGCGGGACTGAGTCGCGCGGCGGATCCGGCGGCGATTGCTGGGGTCTAATATTGTACGTTATGCGGAAAAGTGTTGATTTTTTCGCGGCGGACTGACGTCATTCAAGAAAGATTTCCTGGGAGGACGTGGTGGCTGAAACCATGCGGCAGAGCGGCGGTTCCCTTCTCAACGGCAAGGTCGCCCTGGTCACCGGGGCGGGTGGCGGCATCGGCCGCGGTGTGGCGCGGCGCCTCGTGCGCGAAGGCGCCGCCGTCGTGGTGGCCGAGATCGACGAGGCCAGCGGCGCCCGCACCGCCGGGGAATTGCGCGCGGAGCTGGGTGGCGACGCGGTCTTCATCCGCACCGACGTCACCCGAAAAGAGGATGTGCTGGCGGCGGTGCAGATGGCGGTCGACCGCTTTGGCGGTCTCGACGTGCTGGTCAACAACGCCTTCGCTCCGACACCGGAAGTCCTGTTCGAGCAGAAAACCGACGAGATGCTGCAAAGCTGCCTGAATTCGGGCATCTGGGCGGCGTGGTGGGCGATGCGCGCGGCCTTGCCGCATTTCAAGGCGCGCGGCGGCGGTCAGGTGGTCAACTTCTATTCGATCGACGCCCAAGTCGGCGCCTGGATGCACGCGGACTACAACATCGTCAAATCCGCGCTGCTCGGCCTGACCCGCAGCGCCGCCGCCGAATGGGGGCGCTTCAACATCCGCGTCAACGCCATCGCGCCGACCGCCGCCGGGGCGGTGTTTGAACGGATGTGCCGGGAAATCCCCGGCTTCCGCGAGGCTTCGGCCGCGCGCAAACCCCTGGGGCGGCCCGGCGATCCCGAGGACGACATCGGGCCCGTCGTCGTCTTCCTGGCGTCGGAGATGTCGCGCTACGTCACCGGCGAACTCATCAACGTCGATGGCGGCCTCCATCTTCCCGGCTACCAGTCGCGGCCGGGCAACCTCGCCGAACTCGAACAGCAACAACGCTAACGGCCCAGCAGCATGGATGCCGGAAATTCGCCGCGCGTGCGGCGGAGACGCCCGGACTTTGCCCCGGTTCCGCCGGCCCAGTGGAGAGCACGCATGCGCACGATCTTCCGCGACGACCACGAGATCTTCCGCGATCAGGTCCGCCGCTTCATCGACAAGGAAATCGTCCCCCATCACGCCGCGTGGGAAGCCGACGGCATCGTTCCCAAGGCTCTGTGGCGCAAGGCCGGGGCCGAGGGCCTGCTCTGCGTGACGATCCCGGAGGAGTATGGGGGTCCGGGCGGCGATTTCGGCCATTCTGCCGTTCTCATCGAGGAGTTGGCGCGGGCGAACGCCACCGCGGTCGGCTTCACCACCCATTCCGACATCACCGCCCCCTACATCCTGGCCTACGGCACCGAGGAGCAGAAACGGCGCTGGCTGCCGCGCATGGCGAGCGGCGAATTGATCGCCGCCATCGGCATGTCGGAGCCGGGCACCGGCAGCGACCTGCGCGCGATGCGCACCAGCGCGGCACGGTCCGGCGACGACTACATCGTCAACGGTCAGAAGACCTTCATCACCAACGGCATGAACGCCGGGCTGGTGGTGACGGCGGCCAAGCTGTCGTCCGACAGCAAGGATCTGACCCTGCTGTGCGTCGAGGAGGGCATGGCCGGCTTTGCCAAGGGGCGAAAACTGGAAAAGATCGGCCTGCGCGGGCAGGACACCTGCGAGCTGTTCTACGACGGGGTCACGGTTCCGGCGGCGAACCGGCTGGGCGAGGACAATCAGGGCTTCAAATACCTGACCCACCAGCTTGCCAAGGAGCGGCTGATCATCTCCATCCGCGCGGCGGCCTCGGTGGAGGCGCTGCTGGAGGAGACCGTCGCCTACACCCGCGACCGCAAGGCGTTCGGCAAGACGGTGTTCGATTTCCAGAACACGCGCTTCAAGCTGGCCGAGGTCAAGGCCAACGCCACCATGCTGCGGGTCTTCGTCGATCATTGCCTGGGCCTGCTGCTGAACGGCGAATTGACAGCCGACACGGCGGCGATGGCCAAGCTGCTGGGCGCCGAGATGCAGAACCGCCTGCTGGACGAGATGCTCCAGCTGCACGGCGGCTACGGCTTCATGAGCGAATACAAGGTCAGCCGCGCCTGGGTCGATGCCCGCGTCGCCCGCATCTACGGCGGCACGTCCGAAATCATGAAGGAAATCATCGCGCGCACGCTGTGACGCGGACCAGGCGCGCGGTGGCGGCGACGGAGGGGATGAAAAGATGACAACTGGCAAGCTTGACGGCAGGGTGGCGATCGTCACCGGATCGGGCGGCGGCCTGGGCGCGGAATGCGCGCGGGTCCTGGCCGGCCACGGCGCCCGCATCGCCGTCGCGGACATCAACGCGGACGCGGCCGAGCGGGTCGCCGGAGAAATCGCGCAAGCGGGCGGGCAGGCGATGGCCGTGCGTGTCGACGTGTCGTCGGAAGACGACGTGTCGGCGATGGCTGCGACGGTCATCGACCGGTTCGGCCGCATCGACATCCTGCACAACAACGCGGCCGCGCTCGATGTCCAACAGCGCCAGCGCGACCGCGACATCTGCAACCTGGACATGGCCGCCTTCGACCGGGCCATCGCCGTCAATCTGCGCGGCGCCGTGCTGTGCAGCAAGCACTGCATCCCGGACATGCTGACGCGGGGCCGTGGCTCCGTGATCTTCGCGACCTCCGGGCTGGGGGTGCAGGGTGATCTGTCGCTGACCGGCTACGCCGCGTCGAAGGCGGCGCTCATCATGCTGCCGCGCGTCGTCGCGTCCCAATACGGCAAGCAGGGGATCCGCGCCAACGCCGTGCAGATCGGTCTCGCCCCGGCGGAGAACGCCCATGGGTCGATGCCGGCCGAACTGCTCGACATCCTGCGCGACAACCACATGACGCCGGAGCTGGGAACGCCCCGGCAGATCGCCGACGTCGTCGCCTTCCTGGCATCGGATGAGTCCTCCTTCGTCACCGGCACCACGCTGGTCGCCGACGGCGGCTTCGGTTGCCACACGCCGTCGCTGGTCGCCATGCGCGCCTTCTTCCAGAAGGCTGGCAAAACCGGCATGTGATCGGGCCGGATTCGGGCGGTCGACCGAACAGTTCATCTCGGACGGACGCATCCTCCCGCGACCGTCTTCCTTGGGCGGCTCGGTCCTGCGGGCCGGTCCGCCCATTTTTCGAGACCATCACGCCATGACCCAAGATTCCCTGTCGCTGCCCTCCCTGACGTTGGAAGACAAATACGCCGTGGAAAGCGGCCGGGTGTACCTGACGGGCACCCAGGCCCTGGTGCGCCTGCCGATGATGCAGCGCCAGCGCGACACGGCGGCCGGTCTGGACACCGCCTGTTTCATCTCGGGCTATCGCGGGTCGCCGCTGGGCGGTCTCGACCAGAATTTGTGGAGCGCCCGCAAGTTCCTGGAGAAGAACCACATCCACTTCCAGCCCGGCGTGAACGAGGAGCTCGGCGCCACCGCCGTCTGGGGCAGCCAGCAGGTCGGGCTGTTCGAGGGGGCTAGGCACGACGGCGTCTTTGCGATGTGGTACGGCAAGGGGCCGGGCGTCGACCGCTCCGGCGACGCGTTGCGCCACGGCAATTTCGCCGGCTCGTCGAATCACGGCGGGGTGCTGGTGCTGGCCGGCGACGATCACGCCTGCAAATCCTCTTCGGTGCCGCACCAGTCCGAGCACGCGTTCGTCCACGCGATGATCCCGGTGCTGAATCCCGCCGGCGTGCAGGAGATCCTGGATTATGGCCTGATCGGCTGGGCGATGAGCCGCTGGTCCGGCTGCTGGGTCGCCATGAAGACCATCGCCGAGACGGTGGACAGCTCGGCGTCGGTGCATGTCGATCCGCATCGGATCGACCCGGTCATCCCCACCGATTTTCCGCTTCCGCCCGGCGGGTTGAACATCCGTTGGCCCGATCCGCCGCTGGAGCAGGAACACCGGCTGATGAAGCACAAGCTGTACGCCGCCCTGGCGTTCGCCCGTGCCAACCATCTGGATCGTGTGGTGATCGGCAGCCCGCGCCCGCGCTTCGGCATCGTCACCACCGGGAAAAGCTATCTCGACGTTCGCCAGGCTCTTGATGAGCTGGGCATCTCCGAGGCGATGGCCGCCGACTGGGGCATCACCGTCTACAAGGTGGGCATGCCCTGGCCGCTGGAGCGCGAGGGCGTGCGCAGCTTCGCCGAAGGGCTGGAGGAGATCGTTGTCGTCGAGGAAAAGCGTGCGCTGATCGAGAACCAGCTCAAGGAACAGCTCTACAACTGGAACCCCGACGTCCGTCCGCGCGTGGTCGGCAAGTTCGACGAAGACGCCGACTGGATTCTTCCCTCGGCCGGTGAACTCTCACCCGCGCGGATCGCCGTGGTGATCGGGCGCCGTCTGCTGCGTTTCCTGGACCATGACGGGATCCGCCAGCGTGTCGATTTCCTCGACGCCCGCGAAACGCAAGGGGTGCAACGGGCACGCGTCGATCGCAAGCCGACCTTCTGCTCCGGCTGTCCGCACAACAGCTCCACCGTGGTGCCGGAGGGCAGCCGGGCGCTGGCCGGCATCGGTTGCCATTATCTGGCAATGGGGCTGGACCGCAAGACCGACACCTTCACCCAGATGGGGGGCGAGGGGGTGCCGTGGGTGGGCCAAGCCCCCTTCACCGAGGAAACGCATGTCTTCGCCAACCTCGGTGACGGCACCTATTACCACTCCGGCAGCCTGGCGGTGCGGCAGGCCATCGCCGCCGGGGTCAACATCACCTACAAGATCCTGTTCAACGACGCCGTCGCCATGACCGGCGGGCAGCCGATCGACGGCACGCTGACCGTGCCGATGATTGCCAGGGAGCTTGCGGCGGAGGGTGCCGCGCGCATCGTGGTGGTCTCCGACGAGCCGGAAAAATACGGCAACGGCGGTGATCTGCCTCCCTTCACCGGGGTGCGGCATCGTGACGATCTCGACGCGGTGCAGCGTGAACTGCGGGGGGTGCCCGGCGTCTCCATCCTGATCTACGACCAGACCTGCGCCACGGAGAAACGCCGCCGGCGCAAGCGTGGCACGATGGCCGACCCGCCCAAGCGCGTCGTCATCAACGAGCTGGTCTGCGAGGCGTGCGGCGACTGCTCGGTCCAATCGAACTGCATGTCGGTGGTGCCGGTGGAGACCGAGTTCGGCCGCAAGCGCCAGATCGACCAATCCACCTGCAACAAGGATTTCTCCTGCGTGAAGGGCTTCTGCCCCAGCTTCGTCACGATCCATGGGGCACGCTGCGCAAGCCCCGGCCGCTGGCGAAGGACGCGGTCGATGTCTCCGCCTTGCCCGAACCGGTCCTGCCCTCCGTCGATCGGCCCTGGGGGATCTACGTCACCGGCGTCGGCGGCACCGGGGTGGTGACGCTGGGCGCGCTGCTCGGGCTGGCCGCCCACATCGAGGGCAAGGGCGTCAGCGTTCTCGACATCACCGGCATGGCGCAGAAGGGCGGGGCGGTCACCAGCCACATCCGCATCGGCCACACGCCGGAGGATCTGCACGCCGTCCGCATCGCCGCCGGTGGCGCCGACGCGATCATCGGCTGCGACATCGTGGTGGCCGCCGCCGGGGATTGCCTGTCGAAGATTCGGCCGGGACGGACCCGCGCGGTCATCAACAGCCACGAGGCCGTCACCGCCGAGTTCGCGCGGCAGCGCGATTTCAAGGTTCCGGTGCAGGACCTCGTCGGTGACATCGATATGGCGATGGCGGGCGGCTCGCTCGCCCTGGTCGATGCGACGCGGCTCGCCACCGCCCTGCTGGGCGACAGCATCGCCGCCAACCCGTTCATGCTCGGCTTCGCGTGGCAGAGCGGGCTGGTTCCGCTGTCGGCCGCGGCGCTTCTGAAGGCCATTGTGGTCAACGGCGTCGCCGTGTCGATGAATACCACCGCCTTTCACCTGGGCCGGTTCGCCGCGCATGATCCGGCGGCGGTGGAGGCTCTCGCCCATCCGCCGCAAGCGGTCGGAACGCCGACGGCCATCGCCGATCTGCGCCGCCGCTCGGGCGGGTTGGAGGAGGTGATCCAGCGGCGCGCCCGTTTCCTCACCGATTATCAGGACGCCGCCTACGCCGCGCGCTACGCCGCGTTCGTCGATCGGGTCCGTGACGCCGAACGCCGCGCCGCGCCGGGAAAAACCAGCCTGACCGAGGCGGTCGCGCGCAACCACTTCACGCTGCTCGCCTACAAGGACGAGTACGAGGTGGCGCGCCTTCACGCCCACTCCGGGTTCGTCGAGCGCATCGCCGAGATGTTCGAAGGCGACTACCGGCTGGAGTTCAACCTCGCGCCGCCGTTCCTCGATCATGGCGTGCCGGCGGGCGAGAGACCGAGAAAGCGGACCTATGGACCGTGGATGCTGAGCGTCTTCAAACTGCTGGCGCGGATGAAGGGGCTGCGTGGCACGCCCTTCGACCCGTTCGGCCGGACGCCGGAGCGGCGGATGGAGCGCCGGTTGATCGCCGAATACGAGACGACGATCCGCGACGTGCTGCGCACCCTGACCCGTGACAACTACGTGCTGGCGGTGGAGATCGCCTCTCTGCCGTCGGACATGCGCGGCTACGGACCGGTCAAGGACGCGGGCGTCGCCAAGGCCAGAGAACGCCTGTCCGAACTGATCCAGTCCTACCGGAACGGCGACGTCAGCGCCATCGCGGCGGAATAAGAGAGCGTTGGAGATCGCATCATGAAGATCCTCGTGCCCGTGAAGCGGGTGGTCGACTACAACGTGAAGGTCCGCGTCAAGGCGGACGGCAGCGGCGTCGAGACCGCCAACGTGAAGATGAGCATGAACCCCTTCGACGAGATCGCCGTCGAGGAAGCGGTTCGCCTCAAGGAAGCCGGCAAGGCGACCGAAATTATCGCCGTGTCGGTCGGCCCGTCCGGGGGCCAGGAAACGCTGCGCACCGCTCTGGCGATGGGCGCCGACCGCGCCATCCTGGTGCAGACCGACGCCGAAACCCAGCCGTTGGCGGTTGCCAAGATTCTCAAGGCGCTGGTCGATAAGGAAGGCCCGACGCTGGTCATACTGGGCAAGCAGGCGATCGATGACGACTGCAACCAGACCGGCCAGATGCTGGCCGCGTTGCTGGGCTGGGGCCAGGGCACCTTCGCCTCCGACGTTGCGTTGGGCGATGGCTCGGTCACCGTGACCCGCGAGATCGACGGCGGGTTGGAGACGGTGGAGCTGAAACTGCCGGCCATCGTCACCGCCGACCTGCGGCTGAACGAGCCGCGCTACGCCTCGCTGCCCAACATCATGAAGGCGAAGAAGAAACCGCTGGAGACCGTCACCCCGGCCGCGCTCGGCGTCGATGTGACACCGCGCCTGACGACGCTGAAGGTGGTCGAACCGGCCAAGCGCAAGGCCGGCGTCAAGGTGCCGGACGTCGCCACGCTGGTGGACAAGCTGAAAAACGAAGCGCGGGTGATCTGACCATGACGATCCTCATTCTGGCCGAACATGACAACGCCATACTGAAGCCGGCGACGTTGAACGCCGTCACCGCCGCCGCCAAGATCGGTGGCGACATCCATGTGCTGGTCGCCGGCAAGGGCACGCAGGGCGTCGCGGAGGCCGCATCGAAGATCGCCGGTGTGTCGAAGGTGCTGCTGGTCGACGATGCGGCCTACGAGCACGCGCTGGCCGAACCGCTGGCGGCCCTGCTGGTCGAGAGCGGCCGGAATTACAGCCATATCCTCGCTCCGGCGACCTCAGTCGGCAAGAATGTGTTGCCGCGCGTCGCGGCACTGCTCGACGTCGGTATGGTGTCGGACATCACCGGGGTGGTCTCGGGGGATATCTTCGAGCGGCCGATCTACGCTGGCAACGCCATCGCCACCGTCCAGTCGCGGGACGGGGTCAAGGTCGTCACCGTCCGCACCACCGCCTTCGAAGCGGCGGGTCCGGGCGGCTCCGCCCCGGTGGAGACGGTGAGTGCGGCGGGGAATCCCGGCCTGTCCTCCTTCGTTTCGGCCGAGCTGTCCAAGTCGGAACGTCCGGAACTGACCTCGGCCCGCATTGTCATTTCCGGCGGGCGCGGCATGCAGTCGGGCGACAACTTCCCCTTGTTGGAGGTCATCGCCGACAAGCTGGGCGCCGCCGTCGGAGCGAGTCGAGCGGCGGTGGACGCCGGTTTCGTGCCGAACGACCACCAGGTCGGCCAGACTGGCAAGATCGTGGCGCCGGATCTGTACGTTGCCGTCGGCATCTCCGGCGCCATCCAGCATCTGGCCGGCATGAAGGACAGCAAGGTCATCGTCGCGATCAACAAGGACGAGGAGGCCGCGATCTTCCAGGTCGCGGATTACGGCCTCGTCGCCGACCTGTTCAAAGCCCTGCCGGAGTTGGCGGAGGCCCTGTAAGGCACGTCTGCGTAAGGCACGTCTGCCGCTCCGGCGCTTCCCGGCCGGCGCGGAACCTGGGCCGGGCGGTCCCGATGGCGCCCGGCCCTTTTTCGACCAAGCCTTTTTCGACCAAGGATGATGATTGTCATGCTGACCTTCGACGATTGCGTGGCCCTTGCCGACGGCGATTTCGCTTCCACCCCCGTGTTGCGCGAGGTCGGGACCATTTCCGCCCTGCGCCTCATCGCGCGCGCCGACGTCGATCCCGGTGCACGGCCGTTCCGCGCATCGGGGCCGAACCGTTGGGCGGACGGCGAGACCTGACGCCGTGACGCCGCCGATGGTTCCGTTCCTTTCGGCCGGCTTTGCGCGCCTCACGCCAAACCTTCGGGGGGCGGTGTGGATGATCGCGTCGGCCGTCTGCTTCACGGTGATGACGGTTCTGGTGAAGCGGCTGGCCGGCTATTCGCCGCCGCTCCAGCTGTTCTTCAGCCAGCTTGCCGTCGTGATCGGATTGGCGCCGACGTTGATTCGCAAGCCGGGGATCCTGGGGTCGGGGCAATTGACGCTGCTGTTCGGGCGGGCGCTGACGGCGGTCTCCGGGGTCCTGCTCTCCTACTATTCCTTTCAGGAATTGCCGCTTGCCGACGCCAACGCGTTGTCCTTCACCCGCGCCTTATGGATGGCGCCGCTCGGCGTCGTCCTGCTGGGGGAGCGGGTCGGGCCGGGGCGGGCCGCCGCCTTGATCGCCGGATTCATCGGGGTTCTGGTGGTCGTCAACCCGTCCGCCCAGACGGAGGTCGGCTGGCCCCACGCCGCCGCCATCGGGTCGGCCCTGCTCTTCGCGTTGACGGTCGTCAGCATCAAGCTGCTGGCCAAACAGCACGGCACCTTCAGCCTTCTGTGCTGGTCGTCGATCCTGGGTTTCCTGCTGTCGATCCCGCCGGCCATCCTGGTCTGGACATGGCCGACGCCGGGCGACGCGGCTCTCTTCGTCGTCATGGGCGCGGCCAGCGTCGGGGCGCAGGCCTGTTACATCAAGGGGATGACCTGTGGCAACGCCGTGGCCTTGGCGCCGCTCGACTATCTGCGCCTGATCTTCGCGGTGATCATCGGCGTCTGCTTCTTCAACGAGGTGCCGACCCTGTCGATGGTGGCGGGTGGCGCTCTCATCATCGTGTCGACCCTCTCCATCACGCTGTGGGAAGCGCGGACACGCTCCGGCCATCCTTAAGGGACGGTCAAGGAATGCCGAGACGCCCGTTCCGCCGCCGAGGCGGCAGGATGCGCTGCGGCCCCACGCTGTTCCGCAGGACGCCGATCCCCTCGATCTCGGCCTCGATGCAATCTCCCGGCCGCAGGAAGCGCCCGTCCTCCAGCCCCACGCCGCAGGTCGAGCCGGTGAACAGCAGATCGCCGGGGCGCAACGCGACCCTGGCGTCCACGAAGTTCAGCAGTTCCGCCAACGGAAAGATCATGTTGCGGGTGTTGTCGTGCTGCCGGGTTTCCCCGTTGATGCGCAGGGTCATGTCGCGTTCCGGCTGGCCCGGGCCGCCGAACGTGTCGAGCGTCGCGATCCAGGGGCCGATCGGCGCGGTGCGGTCGAGCGCCTTCTGGGTGAACAGATCCAGGCTGCCGAGCGCCTTTCCGGCGTCCCGCGCGCTGACGTCGTTCCCGATGGTGTAGCCGAGCAGGCATTCCGTCGCGTCCTCCTCGTCGGTGAGGCGGCGGGCGACCACCGCGACCAGTTCGATCTCATAATCGAGCTGACGGGTGACCGCCGGATATTGGATGACGCCGCCGGGATCCACCAGCGCGGAGTCCGGCTTGAGATAGGCGATGGTGTGGGGTGGAGCCTCCTTGCGGCCAAGGCGGGTCAGATGGGTCAGGTAGTTCAGCCCGACGCCGAACACGCGGGCCGAGGGATCGACCGGAGCCAGTAACTGCACGTCGGCCAGATCGATGGATGCGGTGTTGAGGTCGAGAGCGTCGATGCCGTCACCGGCCAGCCTGGAAGCCCAATGTGAGAATGGCGCGCGGATGCGCTGGACCCGACCGTCGTCGGCATCGACCAGCGCCCAGCCACAGCGCTCGTCGGCCTCGCGAATGCGTGCGATCTTCATGCATTGCCTCTGGTCCGGGGGGAGGTCCAAGCTCGTGGACGGTCCGGCAAAGGGCTTCGACTCCCGGTCAAAGGGATGCGGACGCCATAATTTAGCAAAGCGAAGACATGTCCGTCAGCAGTCGATGCGCTGGAAAGCGTCCCTTCGTTTGACTCCAGGTCAAACGAAGGGACGCGCCAGAATTTGCGGGGTTGTGCGACAGTCGGTGGGTTCCAGGATTCGGCGGTGATCGCGGAAAACCGATCCTTCACCGTGCCGGTTCCGGTGATCCGGGGCCGCCACCACCCGCTTGCACAACCATCCCCGCAGGGCTTTCTTGGGAGGAGCCGGTTCGATGAAACGGTTCGATGCCGCGCCGGAGCGCGGTGATTTCGCTTTCCAGCAGCTGGTCGGGCCACAAAAGGTGACGGGGGCCTCGCTGAACGGCCTGCGTGGCTTCTTCGGCCTCGCTCTCAGCAAGAGCATGCCGTTCGGATCGGTCCGCGACGCCGACGGCACGATCTTCTCCTTCGTCCGCTCGGTCATGGCGCCGACCGGGACGCCGAACCCGACCCGTTTCTTCTACCTCTCGACCGAGATCGACGGGCGGAACATCCGCCTCGATCGCGAGCGGATGGCCCGGCAGGCGCTGACCCCGACGCCGGTGCAGTCCTTCGACCGCGAGGCCGTGACCTGGACCAGCCAGCCGGGCGAGGCGGGCAACCCATGGACGCTCACCGCGTCCGGCGCCGCATTGTCATGGCGGGAGGAGGGGCTGTTCGACCTGCGGGGGCCGCTGCTCGGCACCGGGATGCAATGGTATCTGCCCGGCGTCGATTGGGGGACCTTCTACGCCTCGCAGCTCTACGACCTCGCCGGGACCTGCCAGGGGCGGCCGGTCAAGGGGATCGTGGCGCTCGATCAGGTCTACATGGCCGAGGGCGGCGCCATCCACTTCCAAAAGGATTTGATCGTCAACAACAACAAGCACGTCCTCTGGTGGACCTTCGCGACGGTCTACAAGGACGGCAGCTTCGACGCCGGGTCGCTGATGGTCGGCCATGACCACCTCGGCTACGCCATTCTGATGGACCAGACGGGCAGGGTTCGCTGCACCACGGACATCGAGGGGTCGGTCACCCACAAGCCCGGCAGCCACTTCGCCGAAACGGTGCGCGTCACCGTCGACGGGTCGGAGGAGTGGGAATTCCTGCCCGATCCGAAGGGCGAGATGATCGATTTCGTCGGCGGCTTCCCGATCACCGCCCAGCAGGAGGGGCGCTGGCGCCGGGTCGGCGACACCCGCGAGCCCGATCGCTGGGTCGCCTGGGGCGAGTCCGACCGGCGCAACGGCAGCGCCCGCAACGTGCCGGGCTTGGATCTGTAAAAACAAGACGAGCGACGAAGGGATTGGAACGGCTATGGACGCCAACGAACGCGATGTCATCGCGCATTTCCTGCATGGGCAGGTCGCTTGCTGGAACGCCAAGGACCGGGACGGCTTCTTCGCGCATTACCGCGCGGTGGCGCCGAACGGCCTGACCATTGAGTATGCTGGCGAGTATGCCGGCCAGCCGCCGCGCGGCGATGCGTGGCAAGCGCTCGACGCGATGTGGACCGGCCAGAGCGCCCGGATCGACATCGAGGTCGTGGCCACCATCGTCAACGGCCGCGAAGCGGCGTGCCATCACCGCAACCGGCTGATCGGCGGCGATGGCGCGATTCCGACGATCGAACTGTACCGGTTCGGCAGCGGGACACTGTCCGTCCGCTATTTCATCGAGGCCTGACGGAATGTCTTCTTTCATGAAATCGTGCGACGGGTGGACGCGATGACGGCTTACGGTGCGGGTGCCGATTACGACGTGATCATCGTCGGCGGGGGGCACAACGGTCTTTCGGCGGGGTGCTACCTGGCGGCGGACGGCAAGAGGGTGCTGGTGGTGGAGGCGCTGCCCAGCATCGGTGGCATGGCCTCGTCCTCCTACGCCATCCCCGAGGCGCCGAACCATCTGGTGCACCCTTGCGCCCTGGATTTGCTGTCCTGGCGGGCGCACACGGTCGGCGACGAGCTGGAGTTGGAGCGTTACGGCTTCAAGCAGAAGGAGCTGTCACCCTCCTACGTCTATCTGCATCCGGACGGCCAGTCCCTGGTGCTGTGGCGCGACTACAAGAAGACGGTGGAGGAAATCCGCCGCTATTCGCCGCACGACGCGGACGCCTATCTGGAGTTCATGGAGGTCGTCAACGCCCTGCTCGACATCGTGCATCCGATGATGCGGGTCGATCCGGCGCAACGGAACCTGCTGACCAAGCTGGGCGCCCTCCGGGCGCTGCGCCGCCATCGCAGGCTGAAGCCGGACATCGTCGCGCTGGCGACCGGCTCGGCCTATCAGGTGGCCAGGGAGCGTTTCGAGCATCCGGTGACCATCTCGGCGCTGACCTGCCTGACCGGCGCCGCCGGGCCGGTGCTGGCGGACGGCAGCGGGCTGTATTATTCGATTCTGGGGTTCCTGCACCGTTTCGGCATCGGCCGCTCGATGGGCGGCATGCAGATGCTGACCAACGCCATGCTGGCCCGCTTCAAGGATTTCAAGGGCGAGGTGATGACCAGCGCGCCGGTCGAGGAGATCATCGTCCGCGACGGGCGCGCCACGGGTGTTCGCCTGAAGGATGGCCGGGCCGTCACCGCCCGCGCGGTGGTGTCCACCTGCCATCCGAAGATGACGTTCGACATGGTCACCCCCGGCTCCATCGCGCGCAAGCTGATGACCCGCGTCGCGATGGTGCCGTCGAACGCCCATGGCGCGTCGCCCCTGCGGGTCGATCTGGCGCTGAACGGCGAGATTTTCCTGCCCAAGCATCAGGCGATGCGGAGCGACGGGCTGAACCTGCGCGGGCCGGTTCTGCTGGTCGGCACCGACGAGGCGGTGCTGGAGAATTTCGCCGCGGCCGCCCGCGGTCAGGTTCCCAAGCTTCCCTACATGTGGATCGCCACCCCCAGCGCCGCCGATCCGTCGCAGGCACCGGCTGGTCAGGATGTCGTGTATCTTTACCCGCCGGCGATGCCGGTGTCCCCGGACGGAGGGTGGGACGCCGTGCGCGAAACGGCGGTGTCGCGGACCATCGCCCATGCGGGTGATTATATCGACGGGTTGGAGCGCATGGAGATCGGCCGCCGGGTCGAAACCTCGCCGGAGCTGGCCAAGCGGCTGAACGTCCTGAACGGTTGCGTCCTGCACCTTGACGTTTCGATCCTCCGATCCAGCGTCTTGCGTCCGGCCGCCGGGCTGGGGGGCGAGACTCTTCCGGTGGCGGGCCTGTTCTTCGGCGGTGCCGGAATCCATCCGGGCGGCGGCGTCACTGGGATGCCGGGCAAGATCGCCGCCGGTCGGGTCAAGCGCTTCCTCGGCCGGTGACATCGCCGTTGACGTGGCCGGGACAATGGCTTGGCGGGATCGGCTGTCCTTCCTGGGAAAAGTGACGGCACTGGACATGCCGAGGATCGGATCCTCGGCATTCTTCCCGTCAGCGAATTTTTACCGGCTAAGCCGGCGTTGCCGGGGCCAGCGTTACCGGGGAATGGCGGCGGTGATCTTTGCGTGCGGCCCGGCGGTCTGCGCCGCCCAGGCTTCGGTGGCCTGGTCGAATCGGTAATCGGCGTAATCGACGGTTATGGCCTGTTCACGGGCGATGACCAGCAGGCGTTCCCAGATCGCGCGCCGGTCGGCGGGGGGACGCTGTCCCGTGCCGATGCAGGACAGGGAGCGGAACAGCAGATCCGCGATGTCCAGCTTGACCTCCCGCCCGGCTCCGGTGCCGATGGTGAAGATCCGCGCACCCCAGCGTGTCGCCTTCAGAGCGGCCAGCATGGGTGTCCCGCAGACGAGGTCGAGCACCACGTCGAAGCCTTCCCCCGCCTCGGCCTTCAGCGCGGCGACGTCATCCTCGCCGCCCAGACGGACGGCCGCGTCGGCGATTCCGCGCTCCACCAGCCGGGCCAGCGCCCGCTCGTTGCGGGCGGCGGCGACCACGCGCCCGGCGCCAAGGTGGCGAGCCAGTTGCAGGGCGATCTGCCCCAGCGTGCCGGTGGCGCCCAGGACGAGGACGCGCTCGCCCTTTTGGATGTTTGCCTGTTCCAGGGGAACCAGCGCGCCGGTTCCGGCGATGCCCATCACGATCGCCAGCTTGTCGTCGACCCCGTCGGGAACCTCCCACACCTCCTCGGTCGGAACGAGGGTGCGCTCCGCCCAGGCGCCATAGGGCTGCACCGACCGCTCACCGAAATAGACCCGCCGGCCATCGGCGGTGCGGCCGACCCCCTCGCCACGGATGACGCAGGGATATTGGATGCCGAGGCGGTAGGCGCCCAGCACGTCCCAGCCGCCAAGCCCGACGGTATCGACGTCGATCAGGACCGCACCGTCGCGGGGCTGGGGTTCCGGGAACTCGGCGATGACAGGGGCGGCGCCCCGCTCCGTGATGACGGCTGCGCGCATTTGGCGACTCCTCTGTTGGATGCCCCGGCGTGGTTCGAGAGGCGCGTCGGTCGGAATCGGAGCAGGACCTGTTCGGCTCCCGACACGTGGCTCCAGCCTGCGGGGCCAATTTATTGAACAATATTACTGTATATGTACAATATTGTGCGTCACGTCAAGCGAATGGAGGAGCGTTGGAGCATAGCTTCTTTGCCGGATCACCACCCTGGTCAAGGCGGCTCTCCGATGCCGAAAGCGGCCTCGCGCCGCGCCCTTGCACCGGCTTGATGGCGCCGGCGCCGCAGGACATCGAGTTGGAACAGGATCGGCACGACGAAGACCGTCAGCGCGGTCGAGGCGACGGTCCCGAAGATCAGCGAGATCGCCAGCCCGCCGAAGACCGGATCGGCGACCATGATTCCCGACCCCAGGATGATGGCGAGCGTCGTCAGCAGGATGGGCCGCAGGCGCACCGCTCCGGCCTCCTTGACGGCCTCCTCCAGCGCCATGCCCTGGCGCAGGTTGTCCTGGATGAAGTCGATGATCAGCAGCGAGTTGCGGATCACCACCCCCGACAGCGCGATGATCCCGACCATCGAGGTGGCGGAGAAATCGGCGCTGACCAGCCAATGGCCGGGAAAGATGCCGATGATCCCCAGCGGTACCGACGACATCGCGATCATCGGGATGATGAATGACCGGTAATAGGCGACCAGGATCAGGAAGACCAGCGTCAGCGCGGCGCCCAGCGCGACGCTCATGTCGCGGTAGATGTCCAGCGTCATCCGCATCTCGCCGTCCCACAGCAGCTGGTAGCCGCCGATGACGTCGGGCGCCTGCGGTTTGAAGGTCAGGTTGCCGGTCGTCAGCGGCCGCCCGTCCGGGGCGGTGATCCCGTCGAGCCGCCGGTCGAGGTCGAGCACCGCGTACAGCGGCACGGAATGGGACAGCTCGCCGCCGACGAAGGTCACGCGCTCGCCGTCCCGGCGCTGGATCGGCCGGTCGCGCGGTCCGGCCGTCACCGCGACCAGCTCCGACAACGGCACCGCCCGCCCCTCGGCGTTGTCGACGAAAACGCGGTCGAGGCGCGCCGGATCGACCTCGTGGCGGCGCGGCACGAAGGCCCGGACGTCCACCGGGTTCTTCTCGTCGGCCGGATGAGCCCGGCTGACCACCTCGCCGCCATAGACCAGCCGCAGCGCCTGGGCGATCTGCGCCACCGACACCTGCGACAGCGCGGCCTTCTCCTTGTCGGGGACGATGCGGTGCTCGACCACGTCTACCGGTTCGCTGTCCGACAGGTCGACCATGTCATGCGTGTCGGCAAAGGCCTGGATCACTTGGGCCGACAGCACCCGCAGCCCGTCGGGATCGGGGCCGTGGATCTGCGCCAGCACGGTCGCGCGCACCGGCGGCCCCGGTGGATCCTCGACCAGACGGATGCGGGCGCCGGGGTGGCGGGCGCGGACCGCCTCCAGCGCCGGGCGCAGCGCGCGCACGATGGCGATCGAACTGGTGCGGCGCGCGTGCTTGTCGGTCAGGTTGACCCGGATTTCGGCGACGGCGTTTCCGACACGGTCCGCCGTGCCCTGGAGCAGCCCGTTGAAGTCGGCCACCCCGGCCTGCCCGACCCAGCTCTGGTAATTCACGACCTCCGCGTTACCGGCCAGCACCCGCCCGATCTCGCGGACCAGCCGGTCGGTCTCCTCCAGCGGGGCGGTCTCCGGCATGGTGACGACGATGTTGACGGTGTTCTTGTTGTCCTTCGGCAGAAAGCCCAAAGCGACCGCGAAGGGAGAGGGCGGGCCGCCGACGCCCGAGGACCGGACGAACTGCCACGCCCCCTGGAGGGTGGAGGCGGTCATCAGCACCATGACCAGCACGGCCAGACGGCGGCGCGCCTTGGGCTGTTCCTGCAACGGCGTGATCAGCCGGTGATAGACGCGGTGCAGGGCGTCCGGTTTCCCATGGCCGTCCATCCCCCTGTCCCGCGCCGCGTCCGCAGGGCCGTCGTGATGTCCGTGGTGAGGGCCGAGCCAGCGGTTGGCCGCCCAGGGCGTCACGATGTAGGCGACGAGCACCGATCCGGCCATGGCGATAGGGACGTTGAAGGCGATGGGGTAGAAATACTGGCCCGCCATGCCGGTGATCAGGAACAGCGACCCGAACACCAGCATCACCGCCAGCGTCGCCAGGTTGGTGGCGTTGCCGATCTCGTTGGTGGCGGCGACGGTGGTCTTCCGCTTGTCCTTCATCGGGCCGGCGTAGTGGCGGTGGATGTTCTCGATGACGACGATGGCGGCATCGACCAGCAGGCCGAGCGACAGGATCAGCGCGAACAGCGTCACCCGGTTGATGGTGACGCCGCCGAACAGGTCGGCCGCCAGCGTCAGGAACAGGACGAGCGGCACGGTGACGGTGACGATCAGCGCCTCCCTCCAGCCCAGGAAGAGGATCAGGACCAGGCTGACGGTGGCGACCGCGATGCCGAGATGCTCGATCAGCGTGTTGACGGCGTCGTCGGCCTTCGCCCCGTCGTCGCGGGTGACGGTCACATGCACGCCGTCCGGCACGACGGTCTGGCGCAGCCGCTCGATCCGGTCGAGCACGCCGTCGGCGACGACGACGGCGTTGGCGCCCTTCTTCTTCGCCACGGCGATGGTGACCGCCGCCATCTCCCCGGGGCCTTCCGACGCGAAGCGGGGATCGCCGGGGCCGAAGGCGAAGCGGCTGAGCCGGTCGATCTCGCGGGGCGGGCCGTCGGTGACGGTGGCGATGTCACCCACCATGATCGGCCGTCCGTCATGGACGCCGACGATCTGGTTGCGGGTTTCCGCGGCGGAGGTCAGGAAGCCCTGGAGCTTGATCGCCTCGACCTGACGGTTGCGGAGCGGGCCTTGCAGCGGGATCGCAAGGTTGCCGGAGCCGAAGGCCGCGTAGACCTGGGTCAGGTCGACGGCGAAGGCCTGGAGCCGTTCGGGGTCGAGTTCGACGCCGATTTCCCGGTCGCGGCCGCCATGCACCGAGACGACGGAGACGGTCTCCAGGCTGCGCAGCCGCTCGGCCATGCGGTCGGCGAGGCGTTTGAGGTCATGATCGTCGTAGCGGTGCGACGCCAGGGTGACCGCGAGGATGGGCACGTCGTCGGCGTCCACCGAACGGATTCGCGGTGTGCCCGCATCGGCCGGCAGCCGGCCGAGGTTCGACATGACGCGGTCGTACAGCTTGACCAGCGAGGCTTCCTTGGGCTGTCCGACCTTGAACTGGACCTGGACGATGCCGACGCCGGTCTGGGCCAGCCCGCCGGTGTGATCGACCCCGGTCATTTCGCCGACCACCCCTTCGAGCGGGGCGACGATCAACTCCTCGACCTCCGCCGCCGAGGCGCCGGGAAGGGCGACGGTGACCACGGCGCCGGGCACCAGGATTTGCGGATTCTCCTCACGCGGGGTCATCACGACGGCCATCCCGCCCAGCAGGACGAGTCCCAGCATGAACAGAATGGTCAGCTTCGAGGTGATGAAGGCGCCGGCCAGCCGGCCGGCGAGATTCGGCCGGGTGTCAGTCATGCGCCGTGCCCTCGGCGGCGACGAGGGCGCCATCGCGGACGGCGGTGTCGGTCCGCAGCAGGATCCGTTCGCCGGCCGACAGCCCGGCCGTCACCTCGGTCAGGCCGTTCCACTCCCGTCCGGTGCGCAGCCAGCGGAAGCGGGCGGTGTTGTCGGCTTCCACGACGAAGACGCCGTCCAGCCCGCCGCGCCGCGCCATGGCCTGCGGGGGATCACTGGCACGGCGGTGGCACCGAGCGCGATCTCGGCCCGACCGAACATGCCCGGCAGCAGCGCCGGATCGGCGCGCAGGGCGACCGCCACCTCGTAGCGCCGCGTCACGGTGTCGCCGGAGGGGACGATGCGCTGCACATGTCCCTGGATCGTACGGCCGGCGAGGGCGTCGATGCGGACGGTCACCGGCAGGGCGGCGTGGAAACGCACCAGCTGGCTCTCTGCAACGAATATGCGGAACAGCAGCGATTGGCGGGATTCGATGGTGAGGATCGGCGTCCCGGCGGTCGCCAGATCGCCGGCCTGCTTGTGGCGCGCGATGACGATGCCGTCGACCGGGCTGGCAATGGCCGCGTAGCCGGCCTGGGCCTGGGTGGCGGCCAGGGCGGCCTCGGCCTTGTCCAGCGCCGCCTGGGCGAGGTCGCGCCGCAGCCGGGCCTTGCGCAGCACTTCCGCCGAGGCCCAGCCGCGTTCGGCCAGCGCCGTGTATTTGCCGACATCCTGCCCGGCGTCGGTGCGATCCTTGCGGGCAGCGGACAGGCCGGCTTGCGCTTGGCGAATGGCCTCGTCGATCTCGGCCGGGTCGATCCGGACGAGCACGTCGCCCTTGGTGACCCGCTGTCCCTCGCGGACCTCCAGCCTCTGGATGAAGCCGACGACGCGCGAGGTCAGCTCGATCCGGTCGTCCGAGGCGACCGTGCCGGGCACGCTGTAGAGGTCTGGGATGTCGGCGGTTTGCACCACCGCCGTCGGCAGCGCGAGCCGCCGGGGCTCGGGGACCGGCTTCGCCCCGCTGTCCCGGTTGCTGTCCTGGCAGGCGGTCAGCAAGCCGAGAAGAAGCAGGGCCGTGGCGCGGGCCGTGGGGTGGAGCAGGGTGGTCATGGCGCGGCTTCCACGTTCGGTTCGCCGTCCGGCCCACCGTTCAGCGCGCCGCGCAGCAGGGCGAGGACATGGCGGGTGACCGCATCGGTGTTGGTGTACTCGACCCGGCCGCCGGGAAGATGAGGCAGGACCCGCGACAGCTGGAAATGGCCGAAGATCATGCCAATGACTGACACCGCCGACAGGACGGGATCGGACCGGGTCGCGTAGGCGCTTGTCACCTCGGTGATCAGGGCGAAGGGGCGTTCGAAGACGGTCTTCGACAGGTATTCCAGGCGCTGGCCGTCGCCGTCGAGCAGTTCCCGGAACAACAGGCGGGAGAACACCGCGTCTTCGAAGATCAGCCGGACGAACCAGCCCACCACGACTTCGAACGTCCGGTCGGGCGACGACGAATCCCCGGCGATCGCTTCCAAGGGAGCGGTCCGGTCGGCAAAGACATGGGCCAGGGCTTCCCGGATCAGCGTCTCCTTGTCCTTGAAATGGTAATAAAGGTTGGCCGGGGTGACGCCGACCTCGGTGGCGACGTCGCGCATCGAGACGGCGGCGTAGCCCTGCGAGGCGAAGAGCCGGGCCGCAACCTCCAGAATGGTGTCTTTTGTGCTGACGGTCGCCATGTCGGCATCCTTACTGAACGATCGTTAAGTTCAGTATGGTGCATCGGGATCGGTCCGTCCAGGGGGTGGATATCGGGGGGCAGACCGCGTTCGGGTTGGCTTGATCGTGGTATCGGTGCTGCCGTAGTGGATCACCTTGATTGTGGAGGTGATGGCCCATGCGCAGCCAGAGGCAGACCGACTATGGAAAAACGGGCCAAAGCAGAAATCGCGATGGCGCGCTACAAGCGGAGCTTTGGCGGTCATCTCCAGTCCCGGACGCTGCCCGCTCAGCAGGCCCAAAGCCGCCATCGGCGTCGCCGTATTCAACCGCATGATTGATCAAGCATACCCGAACTCCGTCCGCACCGCCTCAAACCGAGCACCCGGAGATGATCAGTACGCACAGGCTAATTGTCTTCCATTAATGCCACTTTAAATTGCTTTTGCGTTATCGGGGGGAGATCAACGCGGCGGCAAGCCGGTCAGAGATTTTATCCGCCGCCGCTTTGAGCGGGTCGGCAGCAAGATGGGCATAGCGGGCCGTGGTCTGGACCTGGGTATGTCCCAGAAGCCTGCCAATCATTGGCAATCCCTCACCAACGGCGAGACCGCCGGATGCGAAGGTGTGGCGTAGATCATGGATACGCACCTGCTCAAGGCCGGCAGCTTTACGGATACGCCGCCAGGGCTTCTGAAGATCGGTGAGATGAGCGTTTGATTTGGTGCCCGCGATTACGAAAGGATTTTTATCAATGCGAGGTAGGGTTTGAAGGATGCTGATTGCGGTGGTGCCGAGATGCACGACCTTTGCTCCTGTCTTGCTATCGGCCAAGCGAAGTTCGCTTTGGTCCAGGTAAACATGCTCCCAACGCAACGTTTGGATTTCGCCAAGGCGGCAGCCTGTTAAAAGAAGGAGCCGAAAGGCGGCGACCGCGTATGGATGCTCACTTTCCGCGTCATTAAGGGCCTGACCGAGAGTTGCGATTTCCTTCAAGGAGAGAAAACGCTCGCGTTTGTGTTCCGGGTAGCGCTCGATCTCGTCGCACGGATTGGTATGTCGGTCTCGTAGCCCCCAGACTTCGGCCAAGCTCATCATTTTCGACAAGACGCCAAGGGTACGGTTCGCCTGATAGGGAGTATTGGTGAGAGAGCCATGCAATTCGGCTACATCGGCTGGGGTCACCGACCGCACGCGTTGTTTGCCGAAGAAAGGATTGAGGAACAGTTCGACAGACCGCCTGTATTCCCGTTGAGTGGTTGGCTTGCAGCGCACGGCAACATGTTCCTTGAGGAACCGGGCACCAAGCTGCTCCATGGTCGTCGATTGGCGCAGCGAATCGCGGGTGAGCGCCGGGTCATCGCCCCCACCTTTCGCTTGACCGAGAAGGGCCATCGCGTGTTGCCGGGCAATTTCAGCGGTGATCGGTCCGAATTGACCGATCATGATGCGGCGGGTGCGGCCATGACGTCGATACTGGACGAGGAAGAAGCGTTTGCCGCTGGGCATGATCCGGACGCCGAAGCCAGGCAATTCAGCGTCGAAAACGATGTAGTTTTTCGATCTGATTTCGAGAGCCTCAATATTGCGTTTGGTGAGTTTTGGCATGCTTCCCCTCCTTTCCTGTATGCACTTCCATCGGGTTCGTGGCAGCATCGTGGAAGCGCCAGGACAAAAATCTTGGGATGGTGTGGCGTAGAAGAAGGATGACAAATACGCAGAAATATTCAAGGACTTTCAAAGTCTTGTCGCGATATTGGCAAGCTTCGGCAGCAATTGGAAATCATAGCGTAGAGAGCTAAAATCTGACTCATAACCTGAAGGCCGCAGGTTCAAATCCTGCCCCCGCAACCACCGACAGTTGACAGCCCGCCTCCAACAAGGCGGGCTGTCGGCGTTTCGGGTCCGCCTCTGTGCACGCCTCCATGATCGCCAGCAGGTCGCCATGAAGCTGCGCCTCCAGCCCGGCGCCCGAGGGGCAGGGGGACAGCACGACACGGTCGACCATGGACCGGATCATCTCCATCGCGGCCATCCCCTCGTCGCCGTCGCCGAGCACGGACTCGAGCTCCGCGATCTTCCGCCGGTACAACTCCGGCAGGTTGACCGGCAGCAGCATCTCCGGCGCCTCCGTGCCCAGGGCGTCGATCTCGGCGGCGAGTGTGGCGCGCTCGGCCTCCAGGGCGGACAGCCGCTCCTTCAGAGCCGGGCTGTACATCCCGTTCTCCACCGCCTCCAGGATCGACGCGATCTTCCGGTCGATGCCGACGAGGGCGCGCTCCTGGTCGCCGCGCCGGTTCCGGGCCTCGGCCTGATCACGCCGTTGCGCCACGACCATTTCCTCAATAAAGGCGGCGACCACGTCGGCGCCGAGCAGGCGCTCCTTCAGCCCGGCAAGAACACGGCCCTCGATCGCCTGCCGGGTGATGGTGCGGTCGTTCGGGCAGGTGCCGGATTTCCGGTGGCCGGCGCAACCGTAGCGGTCCTTGCCCATGATGGTGTAGCGGCCGCCGCAGACGCCGCACACCAGCATGCCGGACAGAAGGAAGCGCCGCCGATGCACGCGGTTCAGAGCGTTGCCTTGGTCATCCCGACCGATCTCGGTGGCAACCGCCTCCTGTCGCGCCTTTACGCGGTTCCATAGAACGTCGTCGATGATGCGCAACTCGGGGACTTCAACAATCTCCCGCTTTTCCTGAGGGTTGATGCGGGCGACGCGCTTGCCGGTGCCCGGATCCTTGACGAACTCGCAACGTCCCCATTCCAGGACGCCGGCATAGTTGACGTTGTTGAGGATACCGGTCCCGCGGGCGACCTGTCCGCGGATCGTGGTATCGACCCATCTCCTTCCCCTGGGACCTGGAACATTCTCGTCGTTCAACAGGCGGGCGATGGCGCGGGGGCTCATGCCGTCGGCGTATAGCGTGAAGATGCGGCGGACAACTGCGGCTTCGTCCGCGTTGATGCGGCGGTACCCGCCACCAGCCTTGTCACCGTCGACGATGTCGTATCCATAGGCTTTGCCGCCGGGAATACGTCCCTCCTTGGCGAGGCCGAGATGACTGCGTCGGGTCTTCTGACCGGTCTCCTTGAGCTGTACCTGCGCCATCATGCCCATGATGGCGATGTGGAGCGTGGTGATCTCGCCGAGGTGGGGCGTGTACAGCTTGATATTGTGGAAGTTGAGGCGGTCATAGAGATCGGAGGTGTCCGCCAACCGTCGGCCCAGACGGTCGATGCCCTCCGACACCACGACATCGAAGCGGCGGCGTCCAGCGTCATCCACCAGCTTCAGAAAGCCCGGGCGGTGCCGGGAGACGCCGCTGATCGCGGCGTCCGTGTAGGTATCCACCACGTCCCAGCCCTGCTGGACGGCGTAACGCCGGCACAGCTCGATCTGGTCGGCGATCGATTCCTGGCGCTGCTTGTCGGTCGAGTAGCGGGCGTAGATCACGGCACGGAGTCGGGGGTGGTGGAGAACGGTCATCGCAGGGCCTTCAGGGAGAACGCGATCAGGGCGGCGAGAAGAACAAGGGCGAGGCCGGCAGCGAACGTCATGAAGCCGGCCTGGGACGGCCGCCGGCGCATCTCATGGCGCGCCAGAATGCGGGCCAATCCGAGCAGCTTCTCGAGCGGAACGGTCCGCGGCTCCTGCTGGGGCGGCTGGACAGCGGGCGTCGTCGTCGCGGCGGTGGAGTCGGTGGAGTGGGGCACGGGTGGAAAGTCCATGGTGGGAGCGGCCATGACGATATGGTCCGATGGCGGCAGGAGCGGAAACACAGCGGCAGATCGGCGTCGTCGACGCCAACCCGGTCATCGGTGCGGTCAGGAGCCGGGCGGCGCGGCCGTGGCCGGCAACCCCAGCGAGCCCTGCTTGCCGGGCTTCACCTTGCCACCGGCTTCACGATGGGCGGATGCCGCGAGCGTCGCCGCCAACGGCTCCAGAACCTCCAGCCGCCCCCGCAGGCGGGCGTTCTCGCGGCGCGCTTCGTCCAGCGCCTGCTCCACCTGATGCTTGTCGGTCAGTTCAGAACGCAGCTGGTCGAGCTGCAGCGAGGAGCGCAGGAGGGCAGCCTTTTCTTCCGACAGAAGGCGGTTCACGGTCTCCACAGCGGCTTGCGCGTCCGCCGCCTGCCGCTGCCAATCCTTGATCTCCGCGGACATCCGGGTCAGCGCCGCGCCCTGCTCGGCGACCGTCACCGCCAGATGGTTGCGGTCTTCCATGATCCGGTCGTGTTCCTGCGCCAGATCCTCATAGCCCTGCTCCTGTTCAGCGATCTCGGCCGTCAAGTCGGGCGTTCACCACACCGACATCCGCGTGCCCGCGGGCGCGCCCGCTTGGTGCGCCGATCGGCAGATCTTGTGGACCCGGGTGGAACTCAGCGAACGGCGCCGTGACGCGACGCTGGCGCTGCAATACACGCTGTCGCTCAGCCGGGAGGTCCCCATCGCGACATCGATCCGGTCGGTCGAGCGCTTCGTCGATGAGCACCTCGTGGCACGCAACCTGATCGCCGACATTGCGGTCCACCTGTACGGGCGCCCCCTGGACCCCAGGGTGCCGGCCGCCGCCGAGAAGTTGGCGAACACGGTCGATCCCGCGTGGCCGGTGATCCCGGTGGCCCGTGTCCCCAGCGCTCCCCCGGTGGACGGCCCCCACGCCCTGGAATTGCCCGATGGGCGCCTCGTCGTCTACCAGCCGCACGCGCACGTTCTGGCGACGACGCGCCCGCTCGTCGACGGCGCCCTCGGCCCGAAGGACCGCGACCTGTCGCGGAAGGCCTTTCTGATCGGAAGCCGTAAGCTGTGGGAGCGGCTGTGCAACGAGGTCTTGGCCGAAACCGGGGCGACCCATCGCGTATCTCAGCGGTCGAAGTGGCATCGCCACCGTCAACAGCAGGACCTCGGCGCCGCCGCCGGGCCAATCCCTGAACCGCTTTCCCAGGTGCCACTCGGTCCGGCCTACCACCCGGTCGTCGAGGGGCGTGCTGTGGATTTTGGAGGAGTGGACGTCATGCCTCATGAATTCAATGCCATCGTGGCGGAACTCGAAAAGTCCAGACGCGCAGCGCCCGACAAAAAATCGGTGCGTCTGGCTCGTGCCGTTGTCCGGATCGAGGAGCTGGAAGCGCAAGGGGTTCGTTTCAGCCGGGAAACGGGTGGGATGGTGAAGGTCGAAGCTCCTCGCGGTGTTGTCGTTGACTGGCATGACCGCGGCTTGTGGAGCGGGATACACGCGATGGTGCTCGACTACCTGGAGGCCCGCGACGCGGAACGGAAAGCGCGCGCGCCCGAACCGGGCTCCGTCGGGATCGCCGTTCCTGAGGCAAGCGACAGGACGGTGACGATGCCGGAGCCGACGGCGGAGGCGGTGCGGCTGCGGGAAGAACTCGATGCTGCCTCGCGGAGCGTCGCGACCATAGCTGCGGCGACCGGGCAGGCGCAGCCGGATGCCGCGGCCTCTCTGGCCGATGGCATCGTCACCGTCGCCCGCGGCGCCATGGCGACCGCGTACCAGAGATCGCGCGGCGCGCTGACGCGTGAGCAGCAAGCGCGTGCGTCGGCGGAGACGCGCGCCGAGGAGCTCACCTTGGAGTTGGCACGTACGAAGGCCGCCCTGGCGCTGGAGGAGGAGAAGCGGCGGGCAACGGATGCGGACTGTGGTGCCCTGCGCGCGGAAGGGACTTCACTGCGGCAGCAACTGGCCGAGGCGAAGCGCAACGCCGAGGCGGCGACCATCACCGGAGCGGCTGCCGCCCGGCAGGCCGACGAAGATCGGCAAGGGCGTCACCGCGCCGAACAGGCACTCCGCCTCGTGCGCCAGACGATCGACACCGACGTTGCTGACGAGCAACTGGCGCTTGAGCTGCGCAAGCGGTTGCAAGCTGCCAGCCAACAGGCCGACGCCGTGGCGGAGGCGGCGCGGTCAGCGGGGCTGACGCCGGAGGTCCTGCCCAGTGAACCCGGCGCCCGGCTGCGGGCGATTGCGCAGGCGAACCGCGACCGGGCACTGGATGAGGTGGCCACCCTGTTGGATGCGCCGGTGCGGGCGCTTGGTGTGCACCTCCGCGGCGCCGCTGCCGAGCGGGTTCCGGCGGCTCTGGCGATCCTCACGACGGCGATCGAAGGTCGGGATGCGGAGCTTGTGCGGGAGCGCGCCAGCCGCGAGCAGGCGGAACTGGAAGCGCAGGGGTGGAAGCGCGCCTATCAGACACTGGTTCGCCACGGCCGGCGATTGGTGTTGCTCCTTGCCCGGCAGGCCGGGTTGGTCGAACCGGCGAAGGCGGCGTGGCGTCTGCTGATGGATGCCATCAGTCATGGCAAAGAGCCGGGCGATCTTTCCTCTGCGCTCGCCAGCCGGCGCAATGATGCTCAAGTGCGCGGTGAGGCGCCGAACAGGAGCCCGCGGCAGGAGGAAGGCCAACGGACTGGCCGCACCGACAAGGTGAAGCCCGACGCGGAAGCGGCGCCCATCTTGGGCGGCGTGAAACCACCCGCGGCAACCCAGGAGTCGCTGGAGGTCATGACAGGCGAGAAGCCGCGGGCGCCGGGCGCGGTGGCGGGCGCCGTCCGGTTGACCAGCGCCGCGACCGAGGCTGTCAAGGCCTTGGAGGCGCGGCTCAAGGTCATGAGCAAGGACGACCTCCTGAAGGTGGCGCAGGAAACGGAACGGGCAGCGCGTGAGGCGGGCGAGGAGAGGCGCCGGAACGAACACCGGCACGCCTACTCGATCATCGCAAGGATTGCGCGGCAACGCGACGTCGCCCTGCAGCCTCTCCAGCCCTCCAAGCCCCGGATCCGCGACGAGTATGCGCGGTGACAGGTGACGGTTGGGACGCGTCGGCTTTGCGTCCGCCCGTCGTGGCGGCTGGTCGGCGACCTGCTTGCCGCCGAAATCTCCGAAAAACAGGCGCGCTCGATCAAGTACCAGATCACCATCGCCAAGCTGCCGCTCGCCAGGGACATCGACGATTTCGTCTTCGACGACACGCCGGTCAACGAAACCCTGGTGCGCGATCTCGCCGGCGGCGCTTTTCTCGCCCAGCAGCGTAACGTCGTCCTGGTCGGCGGCACCGGGACCGGCAAGACCCATCTCGCCGTAGCGATCGCCCGGGCCTGCATCCGGGCCGGCTCCCGGGGGCGCTTCTTCAACGTGGTCGACCTCGTCAACCGCCTGGAAGCCGAAACCCGGGCTGGCCGGCAGGGCCGTTTGGCCGACCACCTCGCACGCATGGATTTCATCGTTCTCGACGAACTCGGCTACCTCCCGTTCGCCCAATCCGGCGGCCAGCTGCTGTTCCACCTGATCAGCAGGCTTTACGAGCGCAGTTCCGTGATCGTCACCACCAACCTGGCGTTCGGGGAATGGCCGTCGGTCTTCGGCGACGCCAAGATGACCACCGCCTTGCTCGATCGCCTCACCCACCACTGCGAGATCCTCGAGACCGGCAACGAAAGCTGGCGCTTCAAGAACCGCGCCTGACTTCCCCCCCGATGTCGCCCAGGTGGGTCCACAGCGCCTCCCCACGCGTGCCGCTCCGTCGCAGATGAGGGCACTGCGCGGCACGCGCGGGTCCCCTCCATGGACTACCTGGACGACAAGTCCTCGCCAGATCACGGGGTCCCTTTTCCGTGCCGATCCAGGGTCCCTATCTCAAGCCGATTGACATCTTTCGGAAGCTTGGGCTGACGGACATCGACCCAAGCGCGCCAACCCCGGGCGAGATCACCGGGGAAGAGGCCGACTTGGAACAGGTCGAATAGGGGGGAGTTTTCTCCTGGAACTTGTCAAGTTGGTGGCCGTTCTTTCGCGCGCCCGTCAAGCGGGGCAGGACGTTGTCCAGCCATGGCGGCGCCTTGTTCGAGAAGGCGTTCGCTGGAGTATGGCAGAGGCGTCGCTTGCAATGGGCAGGGATGGAGCCGTCGCGCATCAGATCGTCACTGGCGGCAGAGTCAACTCTCGGTGGCTTCGCGCCCCCGCAACCAAACCTACAAAAAAGGCCCGCCGAGCTTGCGCTCGGCGGGCTTTTTGCTGTGCACATTTTGTCCGATGGGCGCGGGGCGTGACATCCGGCCGCTCCGCTTGTCTATGAACCGAAGGGCACGCTTCGTTTGCCCGGTTCAGGACAAGGAACGCGATGCCGTCCGTAAGCATCCGCTGAGCGCCGCGGTCAGGCCGCTTTCGTCTGCTCGCGGATTGCCTTCCAGTTCCAGGGCAGCAGTTCGTGCAGGCGGGTTTGGGGGATGTCGTTGATGCGGGCCAGCACGTCGGCGAGCCACACCTGCGGGTCAACGTCGTTGAGCTTGGCCGTGGTGATCAGGCCATACATGATCGCCGCCCGCTGCCCGCCGCGATCGGAGCCGCAGAACAGCCACGCTTTCCGGCCCAAAGCGATCCCACGCAGGCCGCGTTCGGCGGCGTTGTTCGTCAGGCATAGCCTGCCGTCGCCGAGGAACCGGGTGAAGCCGTCCCATCGGGTCAACATGTAGTCCATCGCCTTGGCCACGGGGGCATGGCGGGAGAGCCGGGCGCGCTCCGTCCGCATCCAATCCTCCAGCGCGGCTACCAGAGCAACGCCGTGCTCCTGGCGGGCCGCCAGCCGCTCGGCCGCCGGCTTGCCGTTCAAGGCGCGCTCGAGATCGAAGAGGGCATCGATGCGCCTCACGGCCTCCAGCGCCAACGGCGAGATCGGCGGGGCGTCCTTGCCGCGCCTGGTGTTCGCGGCGATGTCGGCCAGCTTGAAGAAGCCGCGCCTTGCATGCGCCCAGCACAGCACGTCGCGGATCGGCCCCGGCTTGCGGTCGGGTTCGTACAGCCGATTGTAGCCGGCGAACGCATCGGCCTGCAGCCAGCCCGTGAAGCCGGACAGGTGCCGTTCGGGATGCTCGCCCTTGCGGTCGCGCGAATAGTGGAACAGCGCTGCCGGTGGGGCTTGGCCGGCGAACGGCCGGTCATCACGCACATACACCCACAGCCGCCCGGTGTCGGTCTTGCCTTTGGCCAGCACGGGCACTGGTGTATCGTCTCCATGCAGTCGCCCGGCTGCCATCACATGCGCGGCGATCAGGTCGTGCAGCGGCTTCAGCACCGCGGCGGCGGTGCCCACCTGGTCGGCCAGGGTGGACAGGCTGAGCGGCACACCCTCCCGTGCGAAGCGTTCGGCCTGCCGGTTCAGCGGCTGATGCTGGCCGAACTTCTCGAACAGCAGGGTGGCCAGCAGGTTGGGGCCGGCCCAGCCGCGTGGGGTGGCGTGGAACGGCGCCGGCGGCTGGCTGATCGTCTCGCAGGCCCGGCAGGAGAACCGCTCGCGCACCGTTTGGATCACCTTCCATTGGCGCGGGATCACCTCCAGTGTTTCGGTGATCGTCTCGCCCAGCCGGCACAGCTTGTCCGAGCCGCAGCACGGGCAACTCGCCGGGGCCGGCACAACGACGCGTTCGCGCGGCAGATGGTCGGGAAAGGGCTGGCGCGACGGCCGCTTGCGGGTGAAGGCCGCCACCGCGGTCGTTCGGGTAGCGGCCTGCTCGGCCGCCAACTCGTCCTCACTGGCCGTCGCTTCCAGCTCTTCGAGCTGGAACTCCAACTGATCCAGCAGGCGCGCCTTGCGCTCGGAGCGCGTACCGTAGAGTTCGCGCCGGAGCTTCTCGATTTCCAGCTTCAGGTTGGCGATCAGCGCCTCGGTATTCGACGCCATCGCCTTGGCCCGTGCCGCTTCCGCTTCGGCCGCGTCCGCCCGCGCCTCGGCCTGCGCCAAGGCGGCGCGCAAGCTGGCAATGTCGTCGGGCAAGGCGTCCATAGGGCCGGATTATACCCTGAAACCCGCATCGATCCTTGCTCTTCCTGCCGGATGACGGCGGGCTGATTCATTGTGCCGCAGCCTATCCGGCCGAGCGCGGCCTCCAGGTTTGCTGGGGATTGCGCCAGTCGATCGCGTCGAGCAGATACGCGAGTTGGGAAGCGGAAATGGCCACGGCTCCGTCAACCGGGCTGGGCCAGATGAAACGGCCTCGCTCAAGCCTCTTGGCGTACAGCGACATGCCAAGCCCATCGTGCCACAGGCACTTCACCATGTCGCCGCGACGCCCACGGAAGACGTATAGATCGCCGGCATGAGGGTCGCGGCCAAGCCCTTCCTGGACCTTCAGCGCCAGTGAGTTCATTCCGCAACGCATGTCGGTGACCCCGCCGGCCAGCCAGACCCGCACGCCTGACGGCACCGGGATCATGCTGACCGCCCCGACAGCGCGGCGATCACCGTTCCGACCAGAGCCGGATCGGCCGAGCCGGTGATCCGCAGGCGGGCGACCGCGAACTCAACCTCGATGATGCCGGCGGGCAGAGTGCAGGAGGCTGGGGGCGGTTCCGGCGCGTCCTCCGGCGACGGCTCATCGGTGGCGACGGTGATCGGCATGAAGGCCGGCAGCCGGGGTTGCGGACCGAAGAACTGGCGGCGCCAGCGATAGAGCAGGCTGACGTCCACGCCTTGACGTCGGGCAACCTCAGTCGCTTTGGCGCCGGGCTGGAAAGCCTCTTCGACCAGCCGCAGCTTCTCATCGTCAGTGAACTGCCGCCGTTTCTCCAGACCCGTAATCACCTCGACGCGTTGGATAGTCATAGGGACTGCCATAGGGATAGCCATAGGGACAGGCGCCATGATTCAGCTTCCCAAGGCCGTCACAAGGCGGCACTCGGCGGAGGGGTACTGCCGTCCATGCTCGATTGCCTGATCGTCGGCGGTGGTCCTGCCGGGCTGACTGCCGCCATCTACTTGGCCCGCTATCGCCGCTCGGCCCTGGTGGTGGACGAGGCGAAGAGCCGTTGCGCCTGGATTCCGACCTCCCACAACCTCGCCGGCTTCACGGGAGGCATCCGCGGCACCGATCTGCTCGCCCGCATCCGCGCCCAGGCCGAAACCCATGGCGGCCATATCGAAACCGGGTCGGTCGCCGCGCTGGAGCGGGTGGCAGGCGGCTTCCGCGCCACGCTGGGAGACGACAGGGAGGTAAACGCGGCCGCCGTTCTGCTCGCGACCGGCGTCATCGACGGCCAGCCGCGGGTAGCTCATCTTTATGAGGCGATGCAGCGCGGCCAAATCCGGGTCTGTCCGATCTGCGACGGCTACGAGGTCATCGATAAGCGGATCGCCGTCCTCGGCCACGGCGCGCAGGCGGTCGGCGAAGCGAGCTTCATCCGCACTTACAGCCCGACCGTGACCCTGTTTGCAGATTCCGACTGAAAGCGGCCACGGTTTCCGACGCGAAAGCGGCCAGGGTCCCTATCTCAAGCCGGCCGGCATTCCGATTTGAAGGCGGCCACCATTCCGACATGAAGCCGGCCACCCTTCCGCTGTGAAGGCGGCCGGCTCCATCGTCGGCATGATGATGGCGTCTTCCCTGCGAGGAGAGCTTCCATCAAGCACCGCCTCCTGATCCAACCGACAGGAGGAGCGGATGCCAGCCTTGAGGCTTTCCATGCGGCAGATCCGTGAATTGTTTCGCCTGAAGTTCGGCAGCCTGCTGCCGACCAGCGATCGTCAGATCGCAGCCCAGTTCGGTGTCGCGCGCAGCACCGTGGCGGAGTACCTGGAGCGCGCCCATGCCGCCGGCCTGTCCTGGCCACTGCCCCCCGACCTCAGCGATGCCGAACTGGAGGAGCGGCTGTTCGCCCGTCCGAACATTCGCCCCGGCGTCCGCCGGCGTCCGGAACCCGACTGGGCGGCCATGCACCGCGAACTCAAACGCCCGGGCGTCACGCTGATGATCCTGTGGGAGGAGTACCGTGCCGCTCATCCCGACGGCTACGGCTACAGTCGCTTCTGCGAACTGTACCGGGAGTTCGAGGCGCGGCTCGCCCCCAGCATGCGTCAGCCCCACCTGGCCGGCGACAAGGTCTTCGTCGACTACTCCGGCAAGACGCTGCCCATCCGCGATCCCGCCACCGGCGCCGTGTGGCCCGCCCAGCTCTTCATCGCCGTGCTGGGCGCCTCCAACTACACCTACGCCGAGGCGACCTGGACCCAGACACTGCCCGACTGGATCGGGGCGCATGTCCGCATGTTCGAGGACCTCGGCGGTTGCCCACGCCTGATCGTGCCGGACAACCTGAAAAGCGGCGTCCTCAAGGCGTCCTTTTACGACCCGGAGCTCAACCGCAGCTACCCGACTACCATGTCGAGGTCGCCGGCTTCTACTACTCGGTACCGGCGACACTGATCCGCCAGCAGATCGACGCGCGCCTCACCGCCACCACCGTGGAGTTCTTCCACCGCGGCCAGCGGGTCGCCGCCCATGCCCGCCGGCACGGCGGCGAGTGCCACAGCACCGTTCCCGAGCACATGCCGGCGGCACACCGCCGCTACGCCGAGTGGAGCCCCGAGCGTTTCGAGCGGGACGCCGGCGACCTTGGCCCCAACACTGTGGCGTTGATCCGCACCATCCTCGCCAGCCGGCCGCACCCGGAACAGGGCTTCCGCACCTGCCGTGGCGTGCTGAAGCTGTTTCGCGGCTCCAACCGGGCCCGCGCCGAGGCGGTGAGTGCCCGGGCGCTGGAGATCGGCGCCACCACCGCCGACAGCATCGCCTCGATCCTGCGCAACAACCTGGACCGGGTTCGCTCCACCGCCCGCCCCCGAGGCGCCGGCGCTGGACCACGCCAACATCCGCGGTTCGCGCTACTTTCATTAGGAGCCCACCATGCTTTCCCATCCCACCTTCGACCAGCTCAGCGACCTGGGGCTGCACGGCATGGCCAAGGCGTTGCGCGAGATGCAGACCAACCGCGAGGCCGGCACCCTCAGCCATGAGGAATGGCTGGGTGTGCTGCTCTATCACGAGGTGACGCTGCGGCGGCAGAAACGTTTCGAAGCCCGCGCCAAGAGCGCCCGGCTGCGCCATCCCGCCGTGATCGAGGATGTTGATTTCCGGGCGCCGCGTGGGCTGGACCGCGCGCTGTTCCAGAAGCTGGCGACCTGCCGATGGATCCACGACCACCAGAACGTGATCATCACCGGGCCGACCGGTATCGGCAAATCCTGGCTGGCCTGCGCGCTTGGCCACCGTGCCTGCCGCGAGAACCTGTCGGTACTCTACCAGCGGATGCCCCGGCTGTTCGAGACCCTGGCCCTGGCACATGGCGACGGCCGTTACGCCCGCCTGATGCGCGGCTTCGCCCGAGTGCGGCTTCTCATCCTGGACGACTGGGGACCAGAGCCGCTGAACGCAGAGCAGCGCCGCGACCTGCTCGAGATCGTAGAGGACCGCTACAACGCCGGCTCCTTGCTGATCACCAGCCAAATCCCCACGGACCGCTGGCACGAACTCATCGGGGACCCGACTCTCGGGACGCGATCTTGGACCGAATTCTTCACAACGCCTACCGCATCGATCTTACCGGAGATTCAATGCGCAAGCCTCGGCGTCCGCCAACCCTGGCCGACGGAGAGTGACGAGACCGCCGGGCGCCCCCGGAGCTCCACAGGCACCTCCCAGGCAAGCCGGCCGCTCTCCAGCGTGATGAGGCGCGCTCGCGACCGGCTTGCCCGGGGCCCTCCTGTGGATTCCGGGGACGCCCTCCACCTCGACATGATCATGGCGGCTTGACCCGACGCCATGCTCATGCGACACGAAAAACGCCTCGCGGGGATACGCCGCCCCGGCCGCGTTCTTTCGGAACCCTGGCCAGCTTCAGTTCGGAACGGTGGCCGCCTTCAAATCGGAATACCCGGCCGGCTTCATCGGAATCTGCATTGAACCGCTGTTCGCGCTTGGCCCGGCCGCGCAGCCGGGTCATCTTCGTCGTGGTTGCGGTCTCATCGAGGAATACCAGCCGATCCGGTTCCTCGCACATCCGGGGCTGGCGGTGGCTGCGCCAAGTTCGGCGGCCTTCCGCGACGTCGGCGCGCCCGGCCTCGCTCGCCAGCAGAGTTTTTTTTGACGCTGTAGCGTACGCATCCGGTGAGTACCGCGGTCAGGCAGCTTTCGTCTGCTCGCGGATTGCCTTCCAGTTCCAGGGCAGGAGTTCGGGCAGGCGGTTCTGCGGCAGGTCGGGGATACGCGCCAGCACGTCGGCGAGCCACGCCTGGGGATCGACGTCATTGAGCTTGGCCGTGGTGATCAGACCATACATGATCGCCGCCCGCTGGCCGCCTCGGTCGGATCCGCAGAATAGCCACGCCTTTCTGCCCAAGGCGATCCCGCGCAGGCCGCGTTCGGCGGCGTTGTTTGTGAGACACAGCCGGCCATCGTCGAGGAAACGAGAGAAGCCGTCCCAGCGGGTCAGCATGTAGTCCATCGCCTTGGCTATGGGGGCATGGCGGGAGAGCCGGGCGCGCTCCGTCCGCATCCAGCCCTCCAGAGCGGCTACCAGGGCGATGCCGTTCTCCTGGCGTGCTGCCAACCGCTCGGCTGCCGGCTTGCCGTTCAAGGCGCGCTCGAGATCGAAGATGACGTCGATGCGCCTCACGGCCTCCAGCGCCAGCGGTGAGATCGGCGGGGCGTCCTTGCCGCGCCTGGTGTTCGCGGCGATGTCGGCCAGCTTGAAGAAGCCGCGCCTTGCATGTGCCCAGCACAGCACGTCGCGGATCGGCCCCGGCTGGCGGTCGGGTTCGTACAGCCGGTTGTAGCCGGCGAACGCATCGGCCTGCAGCCAGCCCGTGAAGCCGGCCAGGTGCCGTTCAGGATGCTCGCCCGCGATCTCGCGAATAGTGGAACAGCGCTGCCGGTGGGGCTTGGCCGGCAAACGGCCGGTCATCGCGCACATACACCCACAGCCGCCCGGTGTCGGTCTTGCCCTTGGCCAGCACCGGCACCGGCGTATCGTAGCTTCGCTGGCCCTTCGGGCTCGCCATGCAACCGCTCGGCCGCCATCACATGCGCGGCAATCAGGTCGTGCAGCGGCTTCAGCACCGCGGCGGCGGTGCCCACCTGGTCGGCCAAGGTGGACAGGCTGAGCGGCACGCCTTCCCGCGCGAAGCGTTCGGCCTGCCGGTTCAGCGGCTGATGCTGGCCGAACTTCTCGAACAGCAGGGTGGCCAGCAGGTTGAGGCCGGCCCAGCCCCGCGGGGTGGTGTGGAACGGCGCCGGCGGCTGGCTGATCGTCTCGCAAGCCCGGCAGGAGAACCGCTCGCGCACCGTCTGGATCACCTTCCATTGGCGCGGGATCACCTCCAGCGTCTCGGTGATCGTCTCGCCCAGCCGGCACAGCTTGTCCGAGCCGCAGCACGGGCAGCTCGCCGGTGCCAGCACAACGACGCGCTCGCGCGGCAGGTGTCGGGAAAGGGTTGGCGCGATGGCCGCTTGCGGGTGAAGGCCGCCACCGCGGTGGTTTTGGCAGCGGCCTGCTCGGCCGCCAGCTCGTCCTCGCTGGCTGTCGCTTCCAGCTCTTCGAGCTGGAACTCCAACTGGTCCAGCAGACGTGCCTTGCGCTCGGAGCGCGTGTCGTAGAGTTCGCGCCGGAGCTTCTCGGCGTGCCGGTCGCCGCCATCCGCTGGGCAAGCCGCACGCTCGTGCTCGCGCTCACATCGAACCGGCGCACCGCCGCCCGACGCGAACCGCCTTGCTCGATCTCTCCGTAAATCCGAACCCGAAGGTCCGACGAATAGCTCCGGCCCATGATCCACCTCCAGCTACGGTGAATCACGCCAGACGCCAATGCGCAACCCGCGATTCGGATTTCAGGCGCGATGCTCTAGGGACGCTGGTGCCGAGCGAGGCGGTGGCGACGGCCGGCCTGATGATCGTCGTGTTCGGCTGCAGCCGCAGCGGCCGGGCGCAGACCGGTCCCTTCGCCGTCGGCGCGTGGCTGGCCGCGGCCATCCTGGCGACGCCGTCGGGGTCTTATGCCAACCCGGCGGTCACGCTCGGAACACTGTTCACCGGCGGGCCGGTGGGACTGCCGGGAAGATCGGCGCTGCTCTATGTCGTGGCGCAGTCGGCGGGGGCGCTGGTCGCCTTTCTGGCGATTTCGGTCGCCTATCCGAAACCCTCTTCAACGACCGGCGGCGCGATCCCCAACACCGTCAAAGGAGAAGCGTCATGATCCCGCTTCCGGCACCCCCCGCCGTCTTCGGGCAACCTGGTCTGAAGGCCCGGCTCGCCCTGGTGTCCGCGGCCGTTCTGCTGCTGAACGGCGGCGGCTGGCTTGGCGCCTGCCTGTCCTTCGGCGGCGATCCTGCCTTGTTCGCCATGGCGCTGCTGGTCTATGGGCTTGGCATGCGCCATGGGCTGGATGCCGACCACATCGCCGCCATCGACAATGTGACGCGCAAGCTGATGCAGGAGGGAGAGCGCCCGGTCGCCGTCGGATTCTTCTTCGCGCTCGGTCATTCGGCGCTGGTTGTGCTGGTGGCCGCGGCGGTCGGCGCCACCGCCGGCTCGCTGGAGCTGTTCCGCGGCGTGCAAGAGGTCGGCGGCTATCTGGGCACCGGCATCTCGGCGCTGTTCCTGCTGACCATGGCGCTGCTCGACGCCCCAGGCGGTGACAACTCCGTGCCAGCCCAGCAGCCCAGCCGCCAGCAGGCACGGCGTGACCAGCCACGGCAGCCAGACCGCATCGCGCAACCGGACCTTCTTCATGGTTGCCCCATCAATTCGGCCAATCGTTCGTGCAGGTCGCGCACCATCCGCTGGAACTCCGGCGAATAGGTGAGATCGCGGGTGCGCCGCCTTGGAAAAGGCACGTCGATCACACTGTCGATGCGCCCCGGTCCCGGCGAGAACAGGACGATCCGGTCGGCCAGGAAGGCCGCCTCCACCATTGAATGCGTTACCAGGACAACGGTCTTGCGGGTCGCGAGCCAGAGCGACTGAAGCTCCATGTTCAAGGCCTCGCGGGAAATCGCGTCGAGTGCCACGAAGGGCTCGTCCATCAGCAGCACATCGGGATCGTAGGACAGCGCCCGCGCAATGGCCACCCGCTGGCGCATGCCGCCGGAAATCTCGTGAGGCATGCGGGTGCCGATGTCGGCGGCACCGACCAGCGCCAGCATCGCCCGCGCGCTGGACAGCCGCTCCGCGCGTGGCAGCCGCCCACGCAAATCCAGCGGCAGCCGTACATTCTCCTCCACCGTCAGCCAGGGGAGCAGGGACGATTCCTGGAAAACGAGCCCCAGTCGGGACCGGAGGTCCTTCCGGCAGCGGCCCTTGTCCCACAGGGGGCTTCCGGCAATGGCGATGGTTCCGAAGGTCGGCTCCAGCAGCCCGCTGATCATGCGCAGCAGGGTGGTCTTGCCGTAGCCCGACGGCCCGAGAAACACGACGAACTCGCCGTCGGCAATCGACGGCTGCTGGGCAGGAGCGCCGTCGCCGTTCCGTCGCCGACATCGAAGGTCTTGCCGATCTCCGTCAAGGCGATCAGGGCCGCCCGCCCGCTGCTGCCGCCGGTCCCGGTCACAGCGCGTCGATGAACCGGTTGGTGTAAAGTTCCTCCTGCTTCAGGTTGGGCGGTGCAAACCCGCAGGAAACCATGAGGTCGTAGGCGCTCTGCCAGCGCACCGGTACGTTGCGCAGAAGGTTCTCCCGGCCGTCCGCCAGCAGGAAGGCGATGTTCTCCCTGTAAATGGCGGCGGCAAGCTCCGGATTCCGGGCTTCGGCCATATCGTAGCGCTCCATGGCCTTCAGTGCATCGGCGATGGCGACCTTGCCGTCGATCAGGTCGAGCAGTGCCGTGCGGACGGCGCGAAAATAGCGCTGGATCAACGGCTGATGCCGCTCGATCACGTCGCGTTTGCCGGAGTAGCAGAAGCCCGGCGTCGGGGCGACCGTGTCCGTGTTCCATAGGTGAACGGGTTGGCCGCTCTTTTGTAGTGCCACCGCGATGCTGGCAGTCACGAGATAGGCGTCGATCCGGCCCTGGCGGATCAGATCGACCCCAGCCGGCGAGTTGCCCACGACCACCCTCCGGACGCCGGCGCGATCGACGCCGCGGGCGGCCAGCATGATGTCGAGCAGCGTTTCCGTGGTTCCGCCGACCGATTGGATGCCAATGGTCCGGTTCGCCATATCCTGCGGCCCGGTCACCGGCTTGTCCTGCAAGCTCACCACGAACCAGGGAGAGTCGGGATCCCGTTGGCGCTTGCATACAAAAGGATATTGCGGAGCTTCGGCCTGATTGCCAAGCTCCTTCGGAAGCATGAGGACCATGGCGCCGATGCGCGTAAAGGGGCAGTGGCCTTTACAACGCTTTATTCGCTTACGGGCCGCCGCCCGGCCACACTCTCCTCAGAACAACTCAGACAGGAGCAGGGGCCATGGCTCACCTTTCCGCCCATGACGCTGGTGCGCCGTCGATGTCGCCGCACCAGACCTGGTCCGAAGCCGAAGCTTTTGCGATGCAGCCACACGCATTCGGCGAGCTGGAGATCAACACCTACGTCTCCTACGTCCGTCGATGCGGTAACCGGCGTCTGGACGGCGGAGCGGGTCGGTGTCCGCCTGGCTGGGCAAGAACGACCTCGGCACGGACTACATCGAGAACATCCCGGCGCAGGGTTACCGGTTCGTCGGGACCATCCGGACGCCTTTCCCGCAGGAGGCCGCGGAGGGGGTTGTCGCGCATCCGTCCGCACCGCCTGCGGACCTTTCGACTCTCTTGCCCCGCAATATCGACCGGCTGATCGGTCGCGACGAGACGATCGACGACATCGTGCGGAAGTTGGCGGAGAAGAGCTTCGTCACCATCACCGGCGTCGGTGGAATCGGGAAGACGAGCGTCACCATCGAAGTGGCGCAGGTTGCAGCGAGCAGCCACCGGGACGGCGTCCATTTCGTGGATCTGAGCACGCTGTCGGACCCGACGCTGGTGTGCACCACCATCGCCCAGGTGATGAATCTGCCCGGTGGCGGCAAGGGTGCCCTGGACGGTTTCCTCGGGGCAGTCAGGGGATTGGATGCCCTGCTGATTCTCGACAACTGCGGGCATCTGATCGAAGAGGTCGCCATCGTTGTCGAGGGCATCCTGGCCACGGCTCTGGACATCGACATCCTGGTGACCAGCCGCGAGATCCTGCGCGCGCAAGGCGAGTGGGTTTACCGCCTGCCGCCCTTGTCCGTTCCGCCGGGGCAGGAAAGCACGTTGACTGCCGAGCAGGCACTGACCTTCCCGGCGGTGGAGCTGTTCGTCGAACGGGTGTCGTCCGGGGATAGCATGTTCCGCCTGTCGGATGCGGACGCACCGGTCGCCGCGGAGCTCTGCCGCCACCTGGACGGTGTTCCGCTCGCGCTGGAATTGGCGGCCCGGGTGCCCCTGCCGGGCATCCATGGTCTGGCGGCGAGTCTGGACCGGGCCTTCGACGTTCTGCGCGGCGGCCGTCGCACGGCACTGCCCCGTCACCAGACCCTTCGGGCGACGCTGGAGTGGAGCCACCGCCTGCTGGACGAGCGCGAACGCGTTGTCCTGCGCCGGCTTTCGGTTATCCGCGGGGCTTTCACCGGCGACCTCGCCATCGGCGTCGCGGCCTTCGGCGCGATTTCGGAGGAGGGCGTCGTCGAGGGCATATCGGAGCTGTCGAAGAAGTCGCTGCTGTCCGTCGAGCACCGGCTGCAGAGCGTGCAGTTCCGCCTGCTCGAAACCACGCGCCAATATGCGGCGGAGCGGCTTCAGGAAAGCGGCGAGGCTGACGTGGTCTTCCGCAATCGGGCGCGGCATCTGTGCCGGATGCTGGCCGGGTCGCAGTCGACGAACACGATGGCTTGGAACGTCGTGTACGGGACCCGGGTGGACGATGTTCGCAGCGCACTGGAATGGTCCCTGTCGCCTGCCGGCGATTTGGCGACCGCCGTCGACCTGACCGTCGCGTCGGCCCCGATGTGGTTCCAGCTGTCGCTGACCGATGAATTCCGCCGGCACGCCGAGACGGTGCTGCAGTCCGTCCGGCGACAACCGGAACCGGACTTGCAGTCCGAAATGTCGATCACGGCGCATCTGGGCCCGGCGCTTTGGAATTCGCTCGGCCCGGCACCGGAGGTCAAGGCCGTGCTCCTGCGTGGAGTTGAGCTTTCGCAGCAGCTCGGCAATAACGGATACCAGCGCCGCGCCCTGTGGGGATTGTGGCTCTGCTATCTGGCCCTCGAGAAGGACCAGGAAGCGCTGGAGGCGGCGGAGCGCTTCGGCCAACTCCTGGGAACGCCCGTCGATCCGGGGGCAGAGTCCATGCATCAGCGCATGATGGCCCTCGGCCTCCTCACGGTGGGCGAGTTCGACCGTGCACGCGGTTTCGCCGAGCGGTGCCTGAGTGCACCGGCCCCGACCACCGGATCGAGTCTGCGAGGCTACCAGTTCGAACAGCGGATCGTCTCCCACACCCATATGGCGCGCATATCCTGGATCCAGGGCCATCCGGACCGGGCGCGGGAGGCGATCCACGAAGCGGTGGAGCAAGCGCTGGCGTCGGGCCATACGCTCTCCCTGTGCTTCGCCTTGGTGGGGCCACGCTACGTCCCGGTGCAGGCGAGATATAGAAGGATGCGCCCGTCTTTGGGACGCCGTTCCGGGCGCCTCATCCGACCCTTTCGATGGCGATGGCCGTGGCTTCTCCGCCGCCGATGCACAGCGACGCGACACCCCGGGTCAACCCGCGTGCGGCCAGCGCGTGCAGCAGAGTCACGATCAGCCGCGCCCCCGTGGCACCGATCGGATGGCCAAGCGCGCAGGCACCGCCATTGACGTTCAGGCGGTCGGGCGCGATGCCCAGGTCACGCCGGGCGGCCATGGCGACGACGGCGAAGGCTTCGTTGATCTCGAACAGGTCGACATCGCCCACCGACCAGCCGACCTTGTCCAGCAGCTTGGAGATCGCCGGGATCGGGGCGGTGGTGAACCAGGCAGGGTCCTGGCTGTGGGTGGCATGGCCGCGGACTTCCGCCAGGATCGGCAGGCCGGCCGCTTCGGCAACCGACCGCCGGGTCAGTACCAGCGCGGCGGCGCCGTCGGCATTGGCGGAGGAGCTGGCGGCGGTGATCGTTCCATCACGGCGGAAGGCCGGCTTCAGCGCCGGGATCTTGTCGGGGGAGACCTTCAGCGGGTTCTCGTCCTGTTCGACCGCCCGCTCCCCGCCCTTGGCCGGGACGGCGACCGGCACGATCTCGGCAGCGAAGGCGCCGCTCTCCACCGCCTTGCGGGCGCGGGTCAGCGTCTCGGCCGCATAGGCGTCCTGTTCGGCGCGGGTGAATCCGTAGGAATCGGCCGTTGCCTCGCCAAAGTCGCCCATGGCGCGGCCGCCCTCATAGGCGTCCTCCAGCCCGTCCAGCATCATGTGGTCCAGCAGCCGGTCGTGGCCGATGCGGTAGCCGCCGCGCGCCTTCGTCAGCAGATAGGGGGCATTGGACATCGATTCCATGCCGCCGGCCACCACGATGTCGGCCGATCCGGCACGGATCAGGTCATGGGCCAGCATGGTGGCCTTCATGCCGGACCCGCACACCTTGTTGATCGTCGTGGCGCCCGTCGCATCGGGCAGTCCAGCTCCACGGGCCGCTTGCCGGGCCGGCGCCTGTCCCTGTCCGGCGGGCAGCACGCAGCCCATCAGCACCTCGTCGATGCCGGCGGGCGGCAGGCCTGCGCGTTCCACCGCCGCGGCAATGGCGCGGGCGCCGAGTGAGGTTGCCGGCAGCGCCGCCAAGTCCCCCTGGAACCGCCCGAGCGGCGTGCGAACGGCGGACACGATGACGATGGGGTCCTGGATGGAAAGGGATCGGCTGAGGTCGTTCTGCATGATCGCGGTCTCCGGATCGGTCGAGCCCCGTGGGCGGAGTTTTACATGATGATCATCATGTTTGCATAATTGATGATGGCCGTCATATAATTTTGCGATGGAGCCCGGAGAGATTTTTGCGAGAGACACCGGCCGGGCTCCGGCTACGGAAGGTGAATCATGCGGGTGAGCAAGGAACAGGCGGCGGAGAACCGGCGCCGGGTCGTGGAGGTGGCGAGCGCGCTGTTCCGCGAACGCGGCTTCAACGGGATCGGCGTCGCCGACCTGATGAAGGAGGCCGGACTGACCCATGGCGGCTTCTATGGGCAGTTCGCGTCCAAGGAGGATTTGGCTGCGGAGGCCTGCGCCAGCGCGATGGAGGCGACGGCACGGCGCTGGGCCGAGGCGCCGGGGACGAAGGGCGATGACGGGCTGGCGGTGATGCTCGAAAGCTATCTGTCGCCGCGTCACCGCGCCCACAGTGCCGCCGGCTGTCCCATCGCGGCGCTTGGCGTCGATGTGGCCCGGCAGGGCGGAGTGGCGCGCAGCGCCTTCACCCGCGGATTGCGCCCCTTCATCGACATGCTGCAGCGTCTGGTGCCGGGCCGCTCGGAAGAGGCGAAGCGCAAGGCGGCGCTCGCCACCCTGTCGGGCATGGTCGGCGCCCTCATCCTCGCCCGTGCCGTCGACGACCCCGACCTGTCGGACGAGATCCTGGAGGCGGCACGCACCAGCCTGACCAAGCCGTGAGCCCTGAGCGGGCGATCCGGGCAATCCGCCGCCTCGGCCGGGACAGAGCAATTCGGGAAAACGCGTCCGGCGGCGATGTCTGGAATCGTGGTATCTTTGACATTCCAGACAAGACGACTGCGGCATAGTCTGGGTCCCGCCGCATCCACAGGCTTGCGGCTTGCGGGCATGACAAGGCTGACAAGGCGGGGCGGGACATGCTCACCATCGGTTTCCTGGTGTTCGACGATTTCCAGGTGATGGGACTGGCTGCGCTGTCGGCGTTCGAGATGGCGAACTTCGTGCTCGGCCGGCCGGCTTATCAGGTCCATGTCCTGTCGGAACAGGGCGGACCGGTGCGCAACTCGCTGGGCTTTGCCGTGGAAACCCGGCCCTTCGGCAACGGCTTCTTCGACACCACCGTCACCATCGGCTCGCTGCGGGTCAAGCCGTCCACCCCCGGCCTTCTGGCCTATCTGCGCGAGGCGGCGGGGGAGCCGCGCCGGGTCGCCGGCATCTGCACCGGAGCCTGTCGCCAAGGCGGTGGCGCGCAAGCTGGTGGTCTATCTGCGCCGGCCCGGCGGACAGTCGCAATTCTCCGCCCTGCTGGATCTGGAGCCGCGGTCCGACCGCGTGCGGCGGGCGCTGGTCCATGCCAAGGAGAACCTTAAAAACGAGCTGTCGGTGGAGGAGCTGGCGGAGGTGGCCAATCTCAGCCCGCGCCAGTTCAGCCGCCTGTTCCGCCAGGAGACCGGCCAGACCCCGGCCAAGGCGGTCGAGCATCTGCGGCTGGAGGCGGCGCGCGTGATGATGGAGGAGGGGCGCCATTCGATGGACGTCATCGCCCCGCGAAACCGGCTTCGCCGACCGCGAGCGCATGCGCCGCGCCTTCCTGCGCGCCTACGGCCAGCCGCCGCAGGTGGTTCGCCGCGCTGTGGAGAGCAGTCGCACTTCGGCGCTGGAGTAAGCGGCGTCCGGACCTGTGCCGAGGCGGCTAATACCTAGATATGGCTCCGCCGGGACGCCGGGTGCGGTAGATTTTCAGATCATCCAGGACAGAGCTTCCTTGGGGAATACTTCCGTTCCCCGAATGCCGTCCCTTGCCAAAATTCAAACAAGGACGGGCTTTACTCAATGCAACTCACCGGCAACACCATATTCATCACCGGCTCCACCTCCGGCATCGGCCGCGGTCTGGCCGAGGCGTTCCACAAGCTGGGCAATAAGGTCATCATCGCCGGCCGGCGCAAGGCCCTGCTGGATCAGGTGACCGCCGCCAATCCCGGCATGAAGGGCATCGACCTGGACATCACCGACCCGATCAGCATCCAGGCCGCCGCCGAACGGCTGGTCGCCGAGAACCCGACGCTGAACGTCCTGATCAACAACGCCGGCATCATGCCGTTCGACGATGCCTCCGGCCCGATCGACGACACGCAGGCCCAGTCGATCATCACCACCAACCTGCTCGGTCCCTTCCGCATGACCTCGGCACTGATCGAGCATCTGAAGGCGCAGCCGCGGGCGGTGATTCACGCGCGGCGGGGCAGGGACGTTCTCAGACCCCGATCTTGTTCTTCGCCAGCGGCAGGCTGCGAATGCGCAGGCCGGTCAGTGCCGCCACCGCATTGACGACCGCCGGCGGGACGCCGGGCAGGCCGGGCTCGCCGACGCCGCCCATCGGGGCGCCGCTTTCCACGATCTCGACATGCACCGCGGGCATGGAGCGGCGCGACAGGATCGGGTAGTCGTCGAAATTGTGCGACTGGCGGACGCCGTCCTTGTAGACGAGTTCCTCGAACAGCGTGGCCGACAGGCCGAGCGCAACGGCCGATTCCACCTGCGACTTCACGATGGCGGGGTTGACGATGCTGCCGGGATCGAAGGCGACCCAGACATTGTGGACCTGCGTCTCGCCACCCTGGACCGACACCTCGGCGATGGTCGCCGTCTCCGACCCGAAGGGGGAGGCCATGGAGACGCCGCGGGCGCGGCGGCTGCCGTCCACTTCGTAGGGGCCGCGCTTCCAGCCGCCGGACATCGCCGCTACGGTCTCCAGCAGCTTGGCATGGCGCGGCTTGTCCTTCGGCAGCTCCATCCGCAGGGCGAAGGGATCCTGGCCGCCGGCATCGGCGATCTCGTCCAGGAAGCCTTCATAGAAGAAGTCGTTCATCGAATGGCCGACGGAGCGCCAGAAGGCGATGGTCACGGGATGGGGGAACTTGACGTACTCCATCCGCCGGTTGGGGATGGCGTAGAGCTTTTCCGTGATGCCTTCCACCGCCGAGCTGTCGACCGGGTCCTTGAACACCGCGCCGAACCTGCGGCCGAGCGACCCTTCGCCGACCGTGCGCGCCTGGATCGCGGTGGGGCGCCCATCGGCACCGATGGCGGCGCGGAAGCGGCTGAAGCTCAGCGGGCGCAAGGCGTCCATGCGGAACTCCTCCTCGCGCGACCACAGCACCTTCACCGGCCGGCCGGTCGCCTTCGCCAGTTGGATCGCCTGCAGGAAGGGGTTGGCGCTGCCATAAAGGAAATGCCGGCCGAAGAAGCCGCCCAGGATCGGCGAATGCAGGATCACCTTCTCCGGCGCCAGCCCGGCGGTCTGGGCCGCCACCGACTGGAACAGCTCCGGCATCTGGTTGGGTGCCCACAGCTCCAGCGTGCCGTCCGGGTTGAAGCGCGCCATGGAAGAGGGCGGCTCCAGCTGGCCGTGGACCAGATAGGGGGCGTCGTAGTCCGCCTCGATCACCTTGGCGGCCTTGGCGAAGGCGGCCGCGGCGTCGCCCTCCGTCTCCGCCGGAAGCCCGGCCTCGGTGGAGGATTTCAGCGCGGCCAGCAGCCCGTCCGACGCATAGTCGGCGGCCACCGTGTCGAATCCCGTGGTGGCGGGGGCGGACCAGCTCACCGACAGCGCCTCCACCGCCTTGCGGGCGCGCCACCAGCTGTCGGCGGCGACCGCCACCGCACCCGGCAGCTTGTGGACGGAATGGACGCCGGGCATCGCCGCCACCGCGGCCTCGTTGGCGACCACCAGCCTGAACCGCATCACCGCCAGCACGCAGCATGCGGTGCGGGTCGTCACGAAAAATGCGCTCCTTTGCGCGGCGGGGGGAACTGTCCACCACGCCGATGAAGCCGCATGACTGCATCGCCGACGCGGTCACTCTGGTGGAGCATGAAGCCTGTCGGCAGAAGACCAGGATCGCCATCGACGTGCCTGCGCATCTGCCGCCCGTCATCGGCGACCGCACGCAGATCCAGCAGGTCATCGTCAACATCGCCTACAACGCGATCCAGGCCATGCAGGCGGCGAAGTCGCCGGAGCGCCGTATCGCCATCGCCGCGGCGGCGGACGGGGCGGATGCCGTGACCTTCACCGTCACCGACAGCGGACCCGGCATTCCGGACGACGTGCTGCCGCGGATCTTCGATCCCTTCTTCTCCACCAAGCAGGAGGGGATGGGGCTCGGCCTGTCGATCTGCAAGACGATCGTGGAGGAGCATGGCGGACGGCTGTGGGCGACCAACGGTCGTGACGGCGCGCCGGGCGGCGCCAGCCTGTCCTTTTCGTTGCCGGTGGCGGGGCCGGCTCAGCCGGCGAAGTGGTATCCTCCGGCGGTGGTGTCGCTGCGGCAAGGCTGGCCGGTCATTGGGCGCGGTCCCGTTCGGTCTTGAGGACGTTTTCGATGAGGACGAGCAGGCTTTCCGGGTCGAGCGGCTTGGTCAGAAAGGCGCTGACCCCCTGTGCAAGCGAGCGGCTGCGGGCCGCCTGCGTGGCGAAGGCGGTCATCACGATCACGGGATGGCTGCGGCCTTGCTGCAGCAGCACCATATGCAGGCTGAGTCCATCCATGCCGGTCAGGTTCAGATCGGTGATCAGGCAGTCCGCCTTGTCGTCGTAGGCGATGAATTCCTCCGCCGAGGAAAAGGTGCGAACCTGCATTCCGACCGACCGCAAGAAGCTGTCCAAGCTCTCCCGGATGCTTTCATCATCGTCGACGACACAGATGGTGGGAACACTCAGCACAACATCGCACTCCAGCCGCGGCACGGCCCGTCAACAACCTCCCTTGCGGCCGACTCATTTCAACAGGTGGAGCAGGATGCGGCATTCATACCTGCGTATGGGTTGACCCCCCGCAGCGCCGGGCGCGGCCCTGCGGGGGCGAAGCAGCTTCAGGCCTTGAAGAAGGCCAGCAGGTCGGCATTGATGGTTTCCGCATGCGTGGTCGCCATGCCGTGCGGAAAGCCCTTGTAGACCTTCAATGTGCCTTTCGGCAGCAGCTTGGAAGACAGAAGGGCGGAATCGGCGATCGGCACGATCTGGTCGTCGTCGCCGTGCATCACCAGGACCGGGATGTCGATCTTCTTCAGATCCTCGGTGAAGTCGGTCTCCGAAAAGGCCTTGATGCAGTCGTAGTGGGCCTTGGTGCCGCCCATCATCCCCTGCCGCCACCAGTTGTCGATGACGCCCTGCGAGACCTGGGCGCCGTCGCGGTTGAAGCCGTAGAAGGGGCCGGACGGGATGTCGCGGAAGAACTGGGCGCGGTTGGCGGCCAGCGCTGCGCGGAAGCCGTCGAACACCTCCAGCGGCAGGCCGCCGGGATTGGCCTCGGTCTTGACCATGATCGGCGGAACGGCACCAAGCAGAACCGCCTTTCCCGCCCGCGAGGTGCCGTGGCGCCCCAGATAACGCGAGACCTCGCCGCCGCCGGTGGAATGGCCGACATGGAAGACGTTCTTCAGTTCCAGCCCGGTGACGACGGCCAGCACGTCGTCGGCGTAAGTGTCCATCTCGTTCCCGGTCGCCGTCTGGGTGGAGCGGCCATGTCCGCGCCGGTCATGGGCCACGACGCGGTAGCCCTGGTTCAGGAAGAACAGCATCTGCGCGTCCCAGTCGTCGGCGGTCAGCGGCCAGCCATGGTGGAACATGATCGTCTGGGCGTCGCGCGGTCCCCAATCCTTGTAATAGATCGAGACGCCGTCCTTGGCGGTGACGAACCCGTCTTCGGTCTTGCCTATGGTCATCGTCCGTTTCCCTTCCCTTTGCTGGACAGAGCTGTTGCCGGCGGGCTGGCGTTCGGCCGCCGCGGCGGTGGTCGCGACGGCAGCCGCGGCGATCGCGGTGCCGACGATGAAGCTGCGGCGCGTGGCATCCTGCGCCGACGTCGTGTCTTCGGATCGCGTGGTTCAAGTCCTCATATGTGCGTCAACGGTTCGGCTGATTGGCGCCGCGGTTCGCCGGTGCTCCAATGGCTACAGGAATTGGGCGCTTTTCAAAGCTATCCCTAGGTATTACTAATATTTCCAGGGAAATAACCGGGATGTCCAAGGGGTTGATATAGATTGCTTTGTGTCTTGATTTGCAGATCTGCTGCAAAAAGGGATGCAATGCTCTCCATTCGGTATCTCAGATGTGCCGCTCCCTTTTTTTGCGAAGGCTAATTGACGGAATTCTTATGAATGCTTCGCACGCTCCGGATGGTCGAAAGAGGGGGAAGGGATATGGCATCGTCGAATTCCGCTGGCGGCAGTCCGCCCGCGCCATCGCGTCCCGCCGCCATCCTGGCGCTGTCGATCGGCAATGCGGTGGAGCTTTACGACTTCACCATCTACAGCTTCTTCGCCCTGACCATCGGCAAACTGTTCTTCCCGGTCCAATCGGAGTTCGGTCGCTGCTGCTGATCGTTCCGGTGGGCCTCCATCTGCGCCGCCTGCTTCCGGAAACGGCACGGCCCGATCCCGGCCACGCCGTCCTGGCAGAGTTGCTGGCCCGTCACCGGGCGAAGCTGCTGATCGGCGCTCTTACGATCATGGGCGGCACCGCCTCCACCTACGTCAACATCTTCTTCATGCCGACCTACCTGATCCGGATGGTCGGGCTGCCGCCCCAGACCGCTTTCCTGACGGGCTGCGTCGCGGGGGCGACGATGCTGGCGGTGGCTTCCGCTGGCCGGGCTTCTTTCGGATCGCCTGGACCGGCGCCGTCCCTTCGTCGTCTGGACCGCGCTGGCGAGCGACCGTCACCGCCGGCTGGTTGCGGTCTTCCGTGATCCGGTCATGCTCCTGCGCCAAATCCTCGTAGCCCTGCTCCTGTTCGGCGATCTCGGCCGTCAGAGCGTGAAGTTCGCTCCGGCAAGCCGCGCTGTCACTCTGCAGGGCTGCCAACGCGGTGGTGTGCTGTTCCGCGGCGAGGCGCCTCTCCTCCTGCCGCAGGGCGTCGATCGACGCGATGAAGGCCGTCAAGGCGCCGTCGACGGCACGGGCTTCCGCCGCGGACAGCAGATCGCCGACACAGCGTGCAGGCGGTGCCGGATCGGATGTGCCGCCTAGCAGGATGCGGAAAAAGGCTGTGCTGCGGCGGGCTCTCGTGATTCTCTCTGCTGGCACAGGGTGCGGTCGGAGAGGGGATGATGCGCGATCGGACGAACGCAGCGAGGGTCTTTTCAGCTACGTGAGCTGTGAGGCGCGGGTTCCGGCCAATCACCCGCTGCGGCCGATCCGGGCCATCGTGGATGAAGCGCTGGAGGTGATGTCGCCCGCCTTCGAAGGCCTGTACTCGAAGATCGGGCGGCCGTCGATCCCGCCGGAGAAGCTGCTGCGGGCTCTGCTGCTCCAGGCCTTCTACTCGGTGCGCTCGGAACGCCAGCTGATGGAACAGCTCGATTACAACCTGCTGTTCCGCTGGTTCGTCGGCCTGTCGATGGACGCCCCGGTATGGGACGTTACGGTGTTCACCAAGAACCGTGAGCGTCTGCTGGCCGGGGATGTGGCGGCCACGTTCCTGGCCACCGTGCTGGGTCAGCCGAAGGTCAAGGCGCTGCTGTCGGACGAGCACTTCTCGGTGGACGGCACGCTGATCGAAGCCTGGGCCAGCGTGAAGAGCTTTCGGCCCAAGGACGGCAGCGGCGAGCCGCCGGGGCCGGGGCGCAACGGCGACCGCGACTTTCATGGCGAGAAGCGGTCCAACGAGACCCATGCCTCGACCAGCGATCCCGAGGCGCGGTTGTACCGCAAGGGCAACGGGCAGCCGGCGAAGCTGGCCTTCATGGGCCATGCGTTGATGGAGAACCGTCACGCCCTGGTGGTGAATGTCCGGCTCACCGCGGCCACCGGTCTGGCTGAACGCGAAGCGGCGGTGTCCATGATTGAGGCCATCCCCGGCCGCCACCGCATCACAGTCGGCGCCGACAAGGCTTACGACACCAAGGATTTCGTGGCGAACATGCGCAGCTTGGGCGCCGCTGCGCATGTTGCGCAGAACACGAGCAACCGCCGCTCGGCGATCGACGGCCGGACCACCCGCCACCCCGGCTACGCCGTCAGCCTGAGAGTCCGCAAACGGATCGAGGAGGTGTTCGGCTGGATCAAGGGAGCCGGCTTGCGCAAGACGCGTCATCGCGGCACGGCCCGCGTCGGTTGGATGTTCACCCTGACCGCTACCGCCTACAACCTGATCCGATTGCCCAAGCTGCTGGCGGCGGCATAATCACGCCCGGAATCCGCCTGAATGGCGGTTCCGGGAGCCGCAGAGCGCGAAAAGGCGCTCTATTCTGATGAAAACGGGCGTCAGAACTCCCATTCTCAAGCCGCAGCGGGGGAAAAAGGCCCGAATATGTTCGTTTTTCCGCGCCCTGCTAGAGCCTCCCGGCAGCGGCGGCGCAGTTCACTGGGCAGCGTCGCGCCGTCGCCACGCGCCTGCCGTGTCAGAAGCGCGTCCTTCTCAGCGACGGGGAGAGCCTGGATGAATACGCCGAGCGCCCCATCGGCGAGCGGGTCGGTGCTCTGCTCGTCTCCCTCCGCCGCTGAAGCGAGCAGATCCTGATCCAGCTGGACGTACTCGACGAAGGCGCGCAAGGCGTCGTCGAGCCGCGATAGGCCTGGAGGCCGAGGCGCTTCGGCATCGTCCTCACCCACCTCGCCGCGCTGCACGGCGAGCAGCCACCCGAGATAGAGGCAGCGCAGATCGCCCTCCAGCAGTTGGGCGCGCAACGGGGCCAGGGCGAAGCTGCCGCCGGAGGCGCAGGCGGCACGCGCCAAGGTGAAGGCGGTCCTCTGCGACGTCAGCGCGACCGGCCTCGCTCGCCAGCAGCGCTTTTGTTGACGCTGTAGCCACGGGTGAGCAGGAAACGCGACAGCGAAGCCGGGTGGGCCGTGACGCCACGCTCGGCTTTCAGCTTGACCGCCGGTTCGGGCATGGTGATGTCGCCTTGCTTCTCCACCCAGCCGATCAGGAAATCGGCATGTGGCGCCAGCTTGCCGCCACCGGGCGGACCCCCTGCCGGGCCGGTTCCAGCGAACCCGTCGCCGCCATCCGCTGGGCGAGCCGTATGCTCGTGCTCGCGCTCACACCGAACCGGTGCGCCGCCGCCCGACGCGAACCGCCTTGCTCGATCTCTCCGCAAATCCGGACCCGAAGGTCCGGCGAATAGCTGCGACCCATGATCCACCTCCAACGACGGTGAATCATGACAGCCGTCCAAACGCAACCCTCGATCCCGATTTCAGGCGAGACGCTCTAAGAGTCTGTCCTGAAAGATTATTTCCGAGCAAGCCTCCGGAGCATCAGGCGGATCATAGCGATGCGTATGAAAGCAACGGAGGTGCGGAGGTACTGCTCGTAATGTCGGACGAGGCGTCGGCAGCGGGTGAGCCATGACAGCGTTCGCTCAACCAGCCATCGCTTTGGGAGCACGACAAAGCCTTTGGCCTGATCGGAGCGTTTGACGATCTCCAACTGCCAGTTACCGGCCTCCTTCACCTTGGTGGCCGCGACCTCTCCTTGGTAGCCGCCATCGGCGAAGATCACCTGGATGAAGGGGAACAGCGCGCGGGTTGCCTTGTCGAGGACCAGGGCTGTGCCGTCGCGGTCCTGGATGTCGGCAGGGTGGACGGCGACGTTCAGGAGCAGGCCTAGCGTATCGACGAGGATGTGGTACTTGACGCCTTTGATCTTCTTGCCCGCGTCATAGCCGACCGGGTCCGCCGCAGGCCCCCTTTTTCCGCCGTGCGGACGCTCTGGCTGTCCACGACGGCGGCGGTCGGGCTGGCCTCGCGGCCTTCCCGTTCGCGGACCTGTTGGTAGAGGTCATGATGGATGCGCTCCAGCGTGCCATCCCAGGCCCACAGGTGCAGATAGCCGTGTACCGTGCTGCGCGGCGGCAGGTCCTTGGGAAGGTGGCGCCACTGGCAACCCGTCTCCAAGACGTACAGCACACCGTTCAGCACCGCCCGGACGTCGACGCTGCGGTGCCGGCCACCGCGTCGTGCCGGCGGGATCAGCGGCTCGACGATCCGCCATTCCTCATCGCTCAGGTCGCTCGGGTAACGCAGCATGCTACGATTATGGCGCTCCCGCTTCTCCGGCCTCCACATCCTCACCTCCGTCTTGGAGGCTCCTTTGAATCACAACTGATTCATCCGATTCAACTTCTTCTCGGACGGGCTCTAAGATCTGCGTGAACCCGTGTCCACCGAAGCCAGGGCAAGATCAAAGTCCAACTCCCCAAACCGCCCGAATAATGGAAATACTAAATTGTACGTAATGCAAACTTGACTGCGCCGTCCGTTCGGCGCATGATGGCGACCGTGATGGATGGTGCCGAAAATGCATTGTTCCCACGACGCCGACCGGCTTGACGGCCGGCCGGAACCACGGCTGGAGTTCCAGAGGCAACACCCTGCGGCCGCTGTCATGCGCGCCGCCACATGACCTGTTGCCCGTCCGGCTGAGCGGCGGCGGAGCCATACCCGGGTGGCTCCGCCGCCGATTGTTTTTTTGGGCTTTGGCCCACGACGGCCTCATTCCCGTCCGATCCCGGCCATCTTCCTGCCTCATTCCTGTCACGTCCTGTCGCTCTCCGCCTGTACCCCACAAAGCGGTCGACGCAGAATGGACCTGACCCAATTATGTACCACTTTTGAGCAAAGCACAGGGAGTTCTCCTGACGCATTCGCTCGAAATTCAAACGAAAATCCGCAAAATATTGGTAGGTTTTCGCAAAATGGGGGTATCTGCTGTGGCTTTAACGCGCCATTAACCAGAATGGACTGAGTTTAGGGTCATCAGACGCGGTCAACTCCAACTCAGACGCGAAGTAAACTTTGCGGTCAGATGGAAACGGCCGGTTCCGTGTTAATGCCGCTATAGCCGACCATCTCGTGTTCGTCCCTCCAGTGTTTGCCCTCCAGCATTTGAAAGGCTCGCCCCCATGACCGTGCCGGCAGTCCTCCGCGATGTGGCGCAGTTCGGCGCCTACGCCGCCGGCCGGGGCCGACATGCGGGCCTGCTGGTCGCGGTCCTGCTGCTGGCCGGCTGCCCGGCCAACACGGCCGGGCCGGGATGGGGCGGACCCGATATGTCGGCGCCAACCCGAACGCCCGTCCGGCTTCCCCGCCGGTGCCCAGGCAGAAGCCGGTCCGCAAGATTGCCGACGCCGCATCGCTGGCGCCGAACCTGCCGATGCCGCAGCCGGGCCCGCCGGTGACGAACGGCGACGTGGCGGCGGCCAGCACCGACGCCAATACCGCCGCCACCCAATTGGCGGCCATCGACCCCCGGACGGCGAACGCCTCGGCCATGCCGGCCGTGGGGCCGGCCGTGGGGCTGACGCCCACCCCTCCCGCCAACCACCAACGCCGACCCCGACAGTCTTGTCGGGCTGGACGAAGTCCAGACTCTCAACCTCCTGGGGTCCCCTGTTGCAAGGGAAGAGGCGCCTCCCGCCAAGATCTGGCGGTATTCCAAGGGTGACTGCACCCTCAAGGTCTTCTTCTTCATGGATATGACCTCGTCCCAGGACTTCCGCGCCCTCTCCTACGATATGAAGAGCAGCCAAAATGTCCCTGACGCCGACCACCGATGCTTCGCCCAACTCCTCGCTCACGCTGACGCAGGGCGCCCTGTCCGCCCCGGGATTCAGTAAGGCGGAGTCGAACAAGGGAATGTCCGCAATGACCGAACCGACCATTGCCCGCATCGCTCTGGTGGACGACGACGATCTGTTCCGTGAGTCGCTCAGCCTCAACCTCGGCGACGAGGGATACGAGGTCATCACCTTCGACCGCGGCGAGCCGGCGCTCGATTTCTTCGCCGCCGACGGATCGGTCGACATCGTCCTGCTGGACTGGCGCATGCCAAAGCTCGACGGCATCGACGTCCTGCGCCAGATGCGCGCCCGCGGCATCGCCACCCCGGTGATCTTCCTGACCGTGCTGTCCGACCAGATTTATGAAGAGGCGGCGCTGGCCGGCGGCGCGCTGGACTTCGTGGAGAAGTCGCGCAGCCTGTCGATCCTGCTGAAGCGCATGCGCCTGATCCTGGACGGCACCAAGGGCGATGCGGTCAAGGGTGCCGAGGATGCGGAGGCCGGCGGCAACGCCACCATGCATCGCCTGGGCGAGCTGGAACTGCGCCTGGACAACAGCCGCGCCTTCTGGAAGGGCAAGCGCATCGACCTGACGCTGACCGAGTTCAACATCGTCAAGCTGATGTCGACCCGCCCGGAAGAGGACGTGTCCTACCGCGAGATCTACGACCTCGTCCACGGCAAGGGCTTCGTCGCCGGCTACGGACCGTCGGGCTACCGCGCCAACGTCCGCGCCTTCATCAAGCGCATCCGCCAGAAGTTCCGCTCGGTCGACGCCAATTTCGCCTGCATCGAGAACTATCCGGGCTTCGGCTATCGCTGGGGCAAGGGTGAGAACCCGGCCCAGGGCGGCGACGAGGACGGCGTGGACACTGCCCCGGGCAACGGCACGCGCAATGGCCAGCGCGGTGGCCAGCGCGGTGGAATGAGCGAGGACATGCTGATCAATGGCGCTGCTGCCGAGTGACCTCGCGATGCGGGCGCCCAGACAAGCGTCCGCCCGCCTGCTTTGGCTGTGGCGTTCGATGGCGAGCCGCCTGGTGCTGCTCACCGTCGTCTTCGTCGCCGTGCCGGTTCTGCTCTACGACCAGTTCCAGCGCGCCGACGAGGCCTCGCAGCAGCTCCTGCTTAAAAGCGCCCAGCGCCAGGGTGAACTGATCGCCCGCGCGCTGGAGCCGGAACTTCTGGGCGTCGACCGCACGGCCCTTCCCAGCCTCAGCAGCGCGCTGGCCCGCTACGGCGACGACCGCACGCGGCTGAAGCTGCTGGTGCGTCCGCGCGTGGCGGCCACCGGGGCCGCGGCGCTCAGGACCGGACCGGAACCCTTCTTCTATGTCGCGGCGGCGCCCAGCCTGTCGACCGCCGACATCGATGCCGAACGGCGCCTGCTGCTCGAACAGGGCGTGGCTGGACCGGCTGGGGTCGAGCTGTGCCGGCAACTCCACGCTGGCGATGCGTGTTCCCCATGCCGAAGGCGGCGAGGAGGTGCTGTCCTCCATCACCCCGATCAAGACCAGCTTCGGCTGCTGGGCGCTGGTGACCAGCCATGCGACCGAGGCCTACATCTCCTCCTCCATCGGCCGTCCCTATTGGAGCACGCCGGCGGTCCAGGCCGCCGCGGCGATCTATCTGGCGATGGCGGCCCTGGTGCTGGCCGTGCTTGCCGGCGTCTGGCGCAACCTGAACCGCTTCGGCGATCTGGCCCGCCGCATCGTCGGCGGCGAGGATGGTGCCCGACCAGGAAGGCCGAAACGCCTCCTTCGCCGCGCGCAACACCGTGCCGGAACTGGCCGGGGTGGCGGAGGATTTCGACCGGCTCGTTTCCACGCTGCGCGACAGCGCCCAGTCGCTGCGCCGGTGCGGCGGAGGACAACGCCCACGCCTTCAAGACGCCGATCGCCGTCATCCGCCAGTCGGTGGAGCCGCTGCGCCGCGCCCTGCCGGCGGAGAACGCCCGCAGCCAGCGCGCATTGACGATGATCGAGAAGTCGCTGGACAAGCTGGACGGCCTGGTGTCCTTCGCCCGCCGCATGGACGAGGCGGCGGCCGACCTGCTGGCCCCCTCGCGCCGCCGCGTCGACCTGTCGTCGCTGGTGGAGCGGATGGCCGGCGGTTATACCGGTCTGCTGGCCGAACGGCGCCTGCACATGCGCTCGCGCATCGATGCCGGGCTGGTGGTGCGGGCCAGCGAGGAGACGCTGGAAACCATCGTCGAGAATCTGGTGGAGAACGCCGTCAGCTTCTCGCCGGCCGACTCCGCCGTCAGCGTCCGCCTGACCCGCAACGGCCGCTGGGCCGAGCTGGTGGTGGACGACGAGGGACCGGGCGTCGATCCGGCGAACCTGGAACGCATCTTCGAGCGCTACTTCTCCCACCGCGAACCCGGCCGCGGCATGCCGGAGGACGAATCGGCCGCCCATCAGGCGGGGGCTGCGCATTTCGGCATCGGCCTGTGGATCGTCCGCCGCAACATCGACGCCTTCGGCGGCCGCGTCAGCGCCGAAAACCGCCCGACCGGCGGACTGCGCATGACGGTGATGCTGCCGCTGGCGGCGTGACGGCGCGCATGACGGGGGCCGTCACCGGCAAACAGGCTTCGGAGTGGCGCGGTCGGCGCCGTTCCTGCTATGGTCGGTTCCGGGGTGGCCCCGTTCTTTGCCCGAAGATCGGGGCGGCCTGCCGAACAGCATTCCGAGCCGCCGATGGACCGCAGCCTCGATTCCACCGACATCAAGATCCTGCGTGAACTGCAGGAGGATGGACGCCTCAGCAATGTCGAGCTGGCCCGCCGCATCAACCTGAGCCCGGCCGCCTGCCTGGAGCGGGTGAAGCGGCTGCAGGCGGACGGCATCATCCAGCGCTATGTCGCGCTGCTCGACCCGCACCGGCTGGAAGCGGGGATGCTGGTCTTCGTCGAGGTGGTGCTGGACCGCACCACGCCCGACAATTTCGACGACTTCAAGGCCACGGTGCTGCGTATGCCGCAGATCATGGAATGCCACATGGTCGCCGGCGGCTTCGACTATCTGGTCAAGGCGCGGGTGCGCGACATGAACGAATACCGCCTGTTCCTGGGCGAACTGCTGTCCACCGCGCGCGGCGTGCGGGAAACCCATACCTATGCGGTGATGGAAGAGGTCAAAAGCGTCACCGCGATTCCGCTCGATGGATTGTCCGCAGGTTCGTTGCGCAGCTGACCGGGCGGATGGCACCGCCTCGTCCCGCACAACCAACGCTTTGACCAAATCGCGACTGGCCGATGTGCCGTGGGGGGCTTGTGCGAGACCTATCGCCTTGATCGTCACCGGGTAAGTTCACCTTTACGTATTCGATTAAGAAATAGTTTTAATTTTAGATTGAATTCGCTAACATGATCGACGCTGCTGTCGTCTAGGTAGCGCCCGCACGGTCGTATGACCGGGTGCATTGGACGCAAGGCACACGCACCATGCCGGGGGCTGTGGTCAGTGAATTTTTTCGGTTTGTTCGGCTCCAGATCAGGTGCCACGCCCGACAGGGCGGATTATGCCGGTGCGCCGGGGGCATTTGACGAACTCGACATTGTCGCCCTGAAGAAGGGCATGCGCCTTGAACAGAGGGGCAAGGAGCGCGGCACCCAGCAAAGCCCTCCGGAGGATATGACTGGGTTTGACGATGTTGAGCAGGAAATCGTCACGCGCATCGAGACGGATCGGCGCGAGTCGCACAATGTTTATATCGACCAACTTCGCTCTTATCGGGAACGCGCCGCAAATCTCGGCTTCCGCCAGCGTTTGGACAAGCTTGCTTCCGCAGCGGACAAGGCGGTTGGCGACCTGAAGAAACTGGAGAACCTGGAACGGGACCGGCTCTATCAAGCGCGCAAGGCCGTCGTGCTGAGTTCGCGTGAACTGGAACGTTTCCGTACGAAGCACCGACTGACAAGGCACTCGCGGCACCCCCACTCATGGATTTTTCATATAGGGGTTATATTTACCATCGTTATTGTTGAAACAATCATGAACGGCTCTTTCCTTGCGGAAGGCAACGAGTTCGGCCTTGTTGGGGGTATGATTCTTGCCGGGCTGATCGCGGCGTTGAACCTCGCCTATGGCTTTGCCGTCGGCCGCTGGATCGCTCCGCTTACGATTTGTGTGGGGATGTGGAAACGCGTTTTAGGATTTCTCAGCCTTCCCGTGATGGTGACGGTGGAGTTGTTTCTGGCTTTGGTCGTCGCGCACTACCGCGATGCCATGGTGTCAGGACCCTTGGATGCCCCAGGAAAATACGCCGTCGAACTGATCCAGCGCATCGCGTTTTCCGCCGACATGGTTCGTCTAGGTACGATGGAATCATGGCTCCTGGCCTTGATGACTCTCACATTCTGGATCATTGCCGCCATTGATGGGTGGAAATTCGATGATCCTTATCCAGGATATGGCAGGATTTCTCGTAGGCATGAAGCCGATGCGGAAAATTATTACGCGACCAAGTCTGAAATCTTCGATGGTTTGACTGAAACCCGCGACAATGCGCTCGAAGAGATGTCCAATGCGGCGGGCGAGATCGACGAGCGCAAGGGTGAACTTCGGTCCATCAAAGAGGGGCGAATCCGCCTGTTCCGACAGTTCGACGAATACCTGTCTCACTTGGAACAGGTCGGAAACGATCTCCTGCAAACCTATCGGGAAGCCAACAGGCGTGCCCGTCCGACCCCAGCGCCGCGGCATTTCTCAGAACGCTGGAAAATGGCCCGGCCAAACATAGCCGGCGATGCCGCGCCGGACACCGCGCCGGAAACTGAGATCGTGAGAGCACTCGAAGAATTCGAAGCCCGGCGTACCACTGTTCATTCCGCTTTCGACCATGCCGTGGCGACATTCGAACAGATTGAGCATTTGACCGCGGAGGATATGGATAATGGCCGGACGAACGGCAGTCAGAAAGCCGTTGAGCAACCAGCAGCGCAAGAAGCGTGCTGATCGGCTCGGTAAAATTCTGCTGGCCATTGCCTTAGTAGCCGCCACTACCATCGGGTATTTCTACTGGAGCGCCATTCAGGCACATGTACCGCTCAATGATCAGACGCTCTGCCCCACCAGCGGCCCTACAAGCATTACAGCTGTATTGATCGACCGCACCGATGCTTTCAATCCGGTACAGCAGGCGGAGATTCGCAAGCGGCTGGAGCATGTCAAACGCGAAGTGCCAAAGCATGGTGCCATCGAAGTCTATGTCGTCGCGCCCGTCGTAAAGGCTGTTCTTTCTCCCGAGATCAAGGTCTGCAATCCCGGCAATCCCAAGGATGCGTCGAAATGGACAGACAATCAGAGAATGGCTGAGCGCCTCTGGCGTGCCCGGTTCGCCGATAAAGTGGATCAGGTTTTCGTCAGTGCCGTCTCGCCCGACGAGGCCAGTTCGTCTCCGATCATGGAGAGCATCCAGTCGCTCGCGATTACAGCGTTCTCCGATCATGACGCGCATGATCGGGAGAAGCGACTGATCATCGTGTCGGACATGCTCCAACATTCAGGTGTGGCAAGTGTCTACAAAGGCGTGCCGAACTTCGAACAGTCCCGCAACGCCGTAGCTTTCAGGCAGTTGCGCTCGGACCTGCATGGCGCGCGCGTCGAAGTCCTGCTGGTTCGACGCGAGACCGCAAAAAACTATCCAGGGCAAGGCGCTCGTGGAGTTCTGGCAGAAATTCATAAAAGAGTCCAACGGCGTACTGACCGCTGTGGACGCGGTGGAGGGTTGATTTCCGATGTCATCGATCAGCAAACAGCCTGGCCTTCCACGTCTGGACCGCCTCCAGGACATCGTAGACAAAAATCTATTCTTTGTCGCACTTCTGTTTGGAAGTGGCAGTATCATTGCCCTGAAGAATTTGAGCTATGAGCAGTTCGTCATTACGGCTGTGCCTGTCGTGGTACTCGTCGCTTACGTGCTCATCGCCCGGTTCACGCGCAGCTATCGCCTCCGGGAGGATCGGATTGGTGACAATGCGTACTATCTGGGATTTCTCTACACACTGACGTCGCTAGCGATGTCCCTCTGGCAATTCGGTTCTCGTGACGCCGACACCAGGGGGATCATCACGAACTTCGGCATCGCCCTGGCCACGACGATCGCCGGGGTTGCTGCCCGCGTCATTCTTTCGCAGATGCGTCAGGATCCGGTGGAGGTCGAGCGCGAAGCCAGAATGGCTTTGAGCGACGCCGTATCCCGGCTGAAGGGACAACTGGACAACTCGGTCGTGGATCTCAATAGCTTTCGCCGCAGCACGCAGCAGTCTCTTCAGGAAGGAATGGACGAGATGGCGGAAAAAGTAAACGCCCTGCTGACGGAGCATGCCAAAAAACTTGAGGAAACCACCGATAGCCTTGCCGCGGACCTGAAAAAGACACTTGGAGACTTTTCGGGAGAGGCCGCTTCCCTCAACAAGGCCGTCGGCAAGACAGTTGCGGCCGTCGGTCGTTTGGCCGATCGTGTGGATGCCATCCGAAGTCCGGAAGATCTTCTGGAGCAAAAGATTGAACCGGCCACCCAGGGGATCGCCCGGATCGTTGAGACGGCGGAGCGCAGGGTTGCCGGTCAAGCCGGACAAGTCGAACAGTTGAACGCCGCATTGGCATCCATGGTTGAATCGGCGAAGCGCCTGGAATTGGGTATGGGAGCGATGGATGCATCGCGACGGGATCAGATCGGCGAAACCAAGGCGATGCTTGCCGATTTGCGTGGTGCGGTCGGAGAGGTGAGCGACGCCATCCGGTCCGCGGCAAAGCGCGAGGCAGCGGCCGCTACGGAAGTGGAGCGGCTCGCTGCCGCCGCCGCGACACTGGCTGCCGCCACAGCAGAAATGGCAAAGACGACGGCCGATGCGAAGAACCGGCAGGATATGCTTGCCGAATCCGCCACCGACGCGGTGGTTCGCTCGGCATCCGCCGTGGACAGCTTCCGTGGGGCTATCGAGCAGCAGGTTGCCGCCGCCCGGAGGGCCACCGATGGCATGGAGGAACTGCGGCGACAACGGGAGCGGCAGATTGCGGAGGAGAAGCTGGATGCTGCCGCTTCCGCGGAAGCAAAGCAGATGGCTGCCGCCGCTGGAGCGCTGGCTGCGGCGACGGTTGAATTGGCAAAGACGATGGACGTTGCCAACACCCGACAGGAGATGCTTGCCGTGACAGCCGCCGACGTGGTGAAGAAGTCGGTGTCAGCGGTCGACAGGCTTCGTGAGGCAATTGAACAGCAAATCGCCGCCACCCAATCGACTTCCAACCGGGTGGACGAGTTGCTCCGCCATATCGAGCGTCAGGCCACAGAGGATCCACGGACATTCGGTTCGCGCTTCTGGCGCTTATAACGGCCGATTGTAGGAGGCGACGAATGTCAGTCAATCTGTTGGAACAGGAGAAATCCTACCGTCGTGGCGTGGTGCTTGGGCTGACGATGGCCGAGGTGGTCATTCTGGTCCTCTTCGCCTTGCTGCTCGCGCTTGCGGTCAAGATGGAAAAGCAGGAACATCAGATCGCATCTCTGGAAGACAGGATAACAGAGACAGAGCAACGGGCGGAGGCGGCTGAGAAGGAGAAGTCGGAAGCCTTGGAAGAACTTGCGCCACTTCGAAAATATCTTTCCAACCTGAACAGCTTTGATGAAGAATTTAAGAGCCTTGTGCTTGCTAAGCAGGAAAACATTCGGCTCCGTAATGAAATTGCTGGCTTAACGGAAAAGGCCAAGAGCGTTGAGGCGGTGAGGGAGCGAGCCGCCAGGGCAGAAGACCTGGAAAAGCAGGTACAGGAACTCCAAGCTCATGACCAGATCGTCCGTAGAGTTCAACAAGCGATGGGAGAGCCACGCTTTCCACCAGACACGTTAGCGGGCCGGCTTGCTGAACTTGTGACGCTCGGCATGGTGGCGGAGCGTGCCGCAGGAGAGGGTAAGGATACTTCGAAGTTGATCGCGGAGGCGGCGAAGGCCGCCGCCGAAGAGCGTCGCAGGGCCGACAACTTTCAGGGTCAGCTGGCGCAGATGAAAAAAATGTTCGCGGATGCCGGGCGTGGGACGGAGAAGCCAGCCTGCTGGGCAACGAAGGCCGGCAAGCCAGAATATATCTTCGATGTTGCTCTTCGTACCGGTGGGGTGGTCGTACGGGACAACGCGCTTCCTCAAAGAGCCGACGAGCAGGCAGCGCTGTCCATCCATGGCTTCCAGTACTTGAATGAAATAACCGTATCTGAATTTCGCGCTGCTGCTCTCCCTTTGCAACGGTGGGGAGAGGAGCATGATTGCCGTTTCTTTGTTCGTGTTTTTGACCAAACGGGTGCGACTGACAAGGCGATGTACAAGAAAATGCTTTGGACTGTCGGAGAGTACTTTTATTACTACGAACCAAGAACCGGCATTTTCTAACGGAGTTCCTTGAGGGTGCCTTTGTTCACCCTGATGGCACCAGCACGTCGGCGCAGATCGCCCGCACCACCTCCGCGCGGTCGGCCGCGGCGCCGGGGGCGAGCAGCCCCTGGCCGAAGGCGAAGGCGTAGAACAGATAGGCGCGGGCGAAGGCTTGGTCGGAGGGCAGGCCCAGCGCTACGAACAGGCCGGCGACGCTGTGAAGGCGCTCGCGGTCGACCTCGGCGATCACGCTTTCCGCCTCGGGATCGCGCCGGGCCCAGTCGCGCACCGCCAACTCGATCGCCATGCCCCGCGGCTTGCTGCCGCCATAGAGCGCCAGCAGGTCGCGCAGCTGCTGCGCCGGTTCGCGCCCGTCCAGCCGGGTCTGTTCCTTGATGGCGGCGATGCGGCCCAGCTTCCAGCTGTCGAGCAGGGCGTTCATAAGGTCGGTGCGGTCGCGGAAATGCCAATAGAAGCTGCCCTTGGTGACCTTCAGGGCCTTTGCCAGCACTTCCACCCGCACCTTGTCGGCGCCGCCTTCGGCCAGCGCCGCGAAGGCGGCGGCCAGCCAGGATTCGCGGTTCTTCGTCTTGGATTCCATACCCGTCCTTCGCGCTTTTTCCGGCTGCCGCATCTCCGGAGGCGATCTATACCCGAAAAGGGCGGTCCATGACTATTCGCCCTGCTGCATCTGGATCGCGTCCGACGCCCGGCCGCGGTAATGGATGTTGCCGTCGCCATCCAGGAAGGCGCGGTCGCCGGTCAGGTAATAGCGCCGGCCATGACGGAAGCGCTGGGCGGTGCGCTCCGGGTTGTTGGCGTAGGATTCGAACCAGAACAGCGGCGAATGGTCCACGTCGATGGCGATCTCGCCGGCGCCACCCACCGGCGCCTCCCGCCCGTCGGGGTCGAGGATGACGACGCGGAATCCCGGCATCGGCCGGCCGAGCGAACCGCTGGGCGGCTGGGCCGGCTCGCCGCCATCGACCTCCTCGGACTCGTAACGGCCGATTCCATCGGGATCGTAGCGGTTCACGATGAAGATGCCGGTCTCGCGCTGGCCATACTGGTCGAGCAGCGGGACCTTGACCGTCCGGTTGGCCCAGGCGATCAGGTCGGGCGGCAGCGGCTCGCCCACCACCGACAGGATGCGCAGCGCGAACTGGTGCGACACGCCGGGATCGGCGCCGTGCCAGGCGCGGATCTGCGACGGCGCGGCGGTCAGGTTGGTGACGCCGAACTTGGTCAGCATCCGATAGCCCTGCCGCACGTCGTAGGGGCCGTCGCAGAAGATCGTCGTCCGCCCCAGCAGCAGCGGCCCGACCAGCCCGTAATAGGCGCCATAGGCCCAGCCGGGGTCGGCCATGTTCCAATAGATGTCGTCGTCGCGCAGGTCCAGGCCGATGCGCATGTACTGCTCGATCCCCGACAGCGCCTTGACCGGAAGCGAGACGCCCAGCGGCGTCGGCTCGGATTCCGACGTGTAGATCAGGGCGAAGGCGTCGCCTTCCCGATAGCGCGCCACCTCGGCCAGCGGTGCGGCCTCGTGCAGCGACGACCAGAAGGGCACCGCGTCGGGGCCGAAGGCCTCGTCGCCCTCCACCGTCACAACCGGCCGGGTGTTGTCGCGCGGCACCTTGCGGCGCAGGAAGCCGTTGGTGACGATGGCCCGCGCATCGCTGTCGGCCAGCCGGTAGGCCACGGACGATGCGGTATAGGTGGTGAACAGCGGCATGTAGACGCCGCCCAGCCGCCAGATCGCCAATGCCGTGATCAGCAGTTCCGGACCCTTCGGCAGCAGCACCGCCACCCGATCTCCCTGGCCCACCCCCATGCCGGCCAGCACGGTCGCGAAGCGCGCCGAATCATGGGCGAGGCGGGCGAAGCTCAGCTCCGTCGTCTGTCCGGCGACGCTTTCATGCAGCAGCGCCGCCCGCGCGCCGTCGGCGGCGCGGACATGACGGTCGCACAACAGCGAAGCCAGCGCGATGGACAGGCCGCGATACTCCGGCCGCAGGAAGGCAGACGGCCGCACCATCAGGGCGGGCGGCGGGGGGGGCGCGGCAGGGGTGGGGAGCACGGCGGCAGGGGGACGGTGCCGCAGCGCCGCCAGATCGCCCAGCGTCACCAGATCGGGCCCCAGATGGTAGCGTTTGCTGCGCCCGTCCTGCTCGACCAGCCCTTCGCGCGCCAATGCCATCAGCAGCCGGTGGGCGGTCGCCTTCGACAGCCCGACCCCGGCCATCAGGTCGGCCAGCCGCGCGCCGTCGGTGCCCGCGTCGGCGACCGCGCGCAGCAGGGCGATGGCGCGTTCCAGGCTTTGGGTGCCGCCCGCCGCGCTCGGAACGGCAGAAGGTGTGGCGATGTCGGCGTGACTGCTCATGAGGTCCATCATATGGACCGCGCGGCGGCTTGTCGCGTCAAAAAACATGCACTGGCGGAATGTCAGTGTTGAAAACAGACCGGAACCCGGTATATAGTGCGGAAGTTGCTCATGAAACGGTCCACAATATGGACCTCGCCGGCCACCAAAGAGCCGGGTCGTGACCCCGAGAAGCGGTACCAACAGCAACGGAGGAGGAAATGTCAGGCGCGCCCGTCGCACCACACCCCGGCCCTGGCCAAAATTCCCTTGGCCAAAATTCGCCGACCACCCAGGCGGAGACCATTTTCGAGGCTCGGGGCGTCAACCTGCGCTTCGGGGGCGTCCATGCGCTGACCGACGTCAGCTTCGGCATCCGCAGGGGCGAGCTGTTCTCGATCATCGGCCCGAACGGGGCCGGCAAGACCTCTATGGTCAACTGCATCTCCGGCCGCTACCGGCCGACCGACGGCAAGGTCTATTTCAAGGGCCGCGACGTGACGGGGATGACCCCGAACCATCGCGCCTCGCTCGGCATCGGCCGCACCTTCCAGAATCTGGCGCTGTTCGGGCACATGACCGTGCTCGACAACATCATGGTCGGCCGCCACCACCTGCTGAAGAACAACTTCCTGACCGGGTCGCTCTACTGGCTGACCGGCGCCAGGAAGGAGGAGTTGTCCCACCGCCGCGAGGTGGAGGAGATCATCGACTTCCTCGAAATCCAGCATGTGCGCAAGGCCACCGCCGGCACCCTGTCCTACGGCCTGCGCAAGCGGGTCGAACTGGCCCGCGCCATGGCGCTGAAGCCGGACCTGATCCTGCTGGACGAGCCGATGGCCGGCATGAACCTGGAAGAGAAGGAGGACATGGCCCGCTACATCGTCGACCTGAACGAGGAGTTCGGCATGACCGTCGTCATGATCGAGCACGACATGGGCGTGGTCATGGACATCTCGCACCGGGTGATGGTGCTGGAATTCGGCAAGAAGATCGCCGAAGGCAGGCCGGAAGAGGTCCTGGCCGATCCCCGCGTCCGCCGCGCCTATCTGGGCGAGGACGACGAGGAAGAGGCGCCGGCGGCTCCTGCCGCGGCCGTGCCGCCGCGCAAGGAGGTCGCGTGATGTCGAACCTCACTCTGCCTGATCTGGCCCTTCCCGATCTGAGAGTCTACGACACCCTGCCGAAGCTGGTGGCATTGCACGCCCGCGACCATGGCGGCGACATCGCCATGCGCGAGAAGGATTTCGGCATCTGGCGGACCTTCACTTGGGGCCAGGTGCATGCCCGCGTCCGTGCCTTCGCGCTGGGCATGACAAGCTGGGCGTCGTGCCGGGCGAGGTGGTCGGGTTGCTCGGCGACAACCGTCCCGACTGGGTGATGGGCGAGATCGCGACCCACGCGCTGCGCGGCTACAGCCTGGGCATCTACCGCGATGCGCTGGACGAGGAGGTCGCCTACCTCATCACCTATGCCGACGTGAAGGTGGTGTTCGCCGAGGACGAGGAGCAGGTCGACAAGCTGCTGAACCTCGCCGACCGGCTTCCGACGCTCCAGCACATCATCTATTCCGACCCGCGCGGCATGCGCAAATACCATGACCCCCGCCTGATGCCGGTCACCGACCTGATCCGCATGGGCGAGGAGCTGCTGGCCGCGCAGCCGGACCTCTACGACCGCATGGTGGCGGAGACCAAGGGCGAGGATGTCGCCATCCTCTGCACCACGTCGGGCACCACCTCGAACCCGAAGATGGCGATGCTGCCGGCGGGACGCCTGATCCGCCATGTCGCCAGCTATTTGTCCGCCGATCCCAAGGGGCCGGAGGACGAGTATGTCTCGGTCCTGCCGCTGTCCTGGATCATGGAGCAGGTCTATGCGGTCGGCATGGGGGTGGTGTCGCGGATGCGCGTGAACTTCGTCGAGGAAGCCGAGACGATGATGCACGACTTCCGCGAGATCGGGCCGACCTTCGTCCTGTTCGCGCCGCGCCTGTGGGAGGCCATCGCCGCCGACGTGCGCGCCCGGATGATGGACGCCTCGCCCTTCAAGCAGAAGATGTACGAACTCGGCATGAAGCTGGGGCTGGAGGCGCTGGCGAAGGGGCAGCGGTCGGCGGTGGCCGACGCGATCCTGTTCAAGGCTCTGCGCGACCGGCTGGGCTTCACCAACCTGACATCGGCGGCGACCGCGGTGCCGCGCTCGGCCCCGACACCTTCAAGTTCTTCCAGGCGCTGGGCGTCCCGCTGCGCCAGATCTACGGCCAGACCGAAACGATGGGCGCCTACACCGTCCATCGCGGCACCGACGTGGATTTCGACACGGTCGGCGTGCCGTTCGACGACGGCATCGAGGTGAAGGTGATCGACGCCGACCATAACGGCGTCGGCGAGATCGTCACCCGCCACCCCAACATGTTCGCCGGCTATTACCGGAACGAGAAGGCGACCGTCGCCGACATGCGCGACGGCTGGATGCACACCGGCGATGCCGGGTTCTTCGACAAGAAGGGCCATCTGGTCATCATCGACCGCATCAAGGACATCGCCACCACCGCCCAGGGCGACCGCTTCAGCCCGCAATACATCGAGAACAAGCTGAAGTTCAGCCCCTATGTCGCCGAGGCGGTGATTCTGGGCGACAAGCGCGAGTATCTGTCGGCGATCGTCTGCATCCGCTTCTCCATCGTGTCGAAATGGGCGGAAAAGAACCGCATCGCCTTCACCACATACTCCGACCTGTCGTCCAAGCAGGAGGTCTACGACCTGCTGCGGGCGGAGGTGGAGCGGGTGAACCAGACGCTTCCCGAGTTTCAGCGCATTTCCAAGTTCCTGCTGCTGTACAAGGAGCTGGATGCCGACGACGGCGAGCTGACCCGCACCCGCAAGGTGCGCCGCGGCGTCGTCGCCGAGAAATACGGCACCATCATTGACAGCATCTATGCCGGCCAGCCGAAGATCGACGTGGACACCACGATCGCCTTCCAGGACGGCACCAAGCAGCGCATCCGCACCACGCTGACCGTCATCGACCTGGCTCCGACCGCCGCCACGGCGCCGCGGCAGCCGGTCGCGGCGTGAGGAGATTGCGTAGCGATGCAACCGCTTAAAACCCCTCTCCCCCCCGCTCACGCGCAAACGAAGTTTGCGCTGACGCGACAGGCGGACCTTCGGTCCGCCGAAAGCGGGGAGAGGATGGGTGAGGGGGTTCCGCCTGCCGGACGCTCCTCGCCGCGCGTCCCCCTCACCCCGACCCTCTCCCCGGGGGGGAGAGGGGGATTTGGATCCCATCTCGGCGAGGCCACGCCATGACCCTTCTGTTTCAGCTTCTCGTCAACGGCCTGATCGTCGGCGCGCTGTATGGCGTGGTCGCCATGTCCTTCGTGCTGATCTACAAGGCCAGCCGCATCGTCAACTTCGCGCAGGGCGAATTCCTGCTGATCGGTGCCTGGACCTGCTGGTGGCTGCTGACCAGCTGGCAGCTGCCCTTCTGGATCGGCTTCCCGATCACGCTGGTCTTCATGCTGGCCTTCGGCGTCATCCTGCAGATCGTCGTGTTGAGGCCGATGATCGGCGAGCCGATCATCTCCGTCATCATGGTGACGATCGGCCTGTCCATCGTCTTCCAGGCGGCGATGAAGTGGATGTTCGGCGTCTTCGCCAAGCCCTTCCCGCCGATCTTCGCCAGCCCCACCATGAACCTGTTCGGGCTGGAGGTGCAGACCGTCTACGTGATGTCGCTGCTGATCTCGATCCTGATCATGGCGGGCTTCGGCTGGTTCTTCAAATACTCGCGGACCGGCCTCGCCATGCGGGCCACCGCCTTCGACCAGCAGGTGGCGCAGTCGCTGGGCATCTCGGTCCGCCACATGTTCGCGATGAGCTGGGCGATCTCCGCCATGGTGTCGGCGGTGGCCGGCGTCACGGTGGGCGTGGTCAACGGCGTGTCGTCGGCCTTGTCCTTCTTCGGCATCAAGGTGTTCCCGGCGGTGATCCTGGGCGGTCTCGACAGCGTCATCGGCGCGGTGGTCGGCGGCCTGATCGTCGGCGTGCTGGAGAACATGGCGCACTACCTGGACAGCCAGTGGCTGAACTGGGGCAACATGTACGAGATCGCGCCCTTCTACGTCCTGATCGCCATCCTGATGATCAAGCCCTACGGCCTGTTCGGCACCAAAGACATCGAGCGCGTGTGAGGCCCAAATGGCGAACATCAGCATCATCCCGAGCGGCGATTTCAAGACGTCCTACGGGACCGACACCACCATCTTCCCGACCAAGACCAGCCGCAACTTTGCGATCCTGGGCGTGGTTCTGCTCCTGGCCTGCCCGGCCTTCATGGACCGCTACTGGCTCAGCCTGCTGATCCAGATCAGCTATCTCGGCATCGCCGCGCTCGGCCTGAACATTCTGGTCGGCTTCACCGGCCAGATCTCCATCGGCCATTCCGCCTTCTTCGGCTTCGGCGCCTTCGCCTCGGCCTGGCTCAACAACAGTGTCGGCGTCCCGGTGGCGCTGGCCATCCCGCTGGCGGGCGTGGTCACCACACTGGTCGGGCTGCTGTTCGGCATGCCGGCGGCGCGGCTGAAGGGCCTGTACCTCGCCATCGCCACGCTGGCGGCGCAGTACATCCTTCAGGACTTCTTCGCCCGCGCCGACTGGTTCACCGGCGGCACCGCCGGCACCATCGCCGAGCCGCTGACCATCTTCGGCTTCGCCTTCGACACCGACGAGCGCTACTTCTACGTCGCCCTGGTGGCGCTGGTGGTGATGTACATCCTCGCCACCAACCTGATGCGGACCCGCGACGGCCGCGCCCTGGTGGCGGTGCGCGACCATTATCTCTCCGCCGAGATCATGGGCATCAACCTGACGAAGTACCGGACGATGTCCTTCGGCATCTCCGCCTTCTATGCCGGCATCGGCGGCGCGCTGTACGCCCACTACCTGCAGTTCGTGTCGGTCGAGGGGTTCACCATCCTCTTCTCGATCCAGTTCCTGGGCATGATCATCATCGGCGGGCTGGGCTCGATCATGGGCACGCTGATGGGCACCGCCTTCATGGTCTTCCTGCCGGAGGCGATGCAGGCGCTCACCAAGATGGTCAGCGGCACCGCCATCGATACCGCGCTGAACCTGAAGGACAACATCGCCTTCCTGCGCGAGATGTCGATCGGCCTCGTCATCATCCTGTTCCTGGTGTTCGAGCCCGACGGGCTGGCCCACCGCTGGAAGCAGATCAAGGCGTACTGGAAGCTCTATCCCTTCTCGCACTAAGTCCCGACGCTTTGCCGGTCAACAAACAGAATAGAATGGGGAGTCAACGCACCATGTCGATCAAGACCGCGCTTTTCGCTACCACTGCCGTTACTGGCGCGCTCCTGCTGGCGACCTCCGCCACTGCTTACGCCGACATCCCGGTCGGCCATCTGGCGGACCAGTCCGGCGCCACCTCCGACGTCGGCGTGCCCTATGCGCAGGGCGTGTCGGACGCGCTCGCCTACATCAACTCCAAGGGCGGCGTCAACGGCACCAAGCTGGCGGTCGACAGCGTCGACTACGGCTATCAGGCGCCGCGCGCGATCAGCCAGTACAAGAAATGGTCGTCGGGCAGCGACAAGATCGCGGCCCTGCAGGGCTGGGGCACTGCCGATACCGAGGCGCTGACCGGCTTCGTCGGCAAGGACGAGATCCCGGCCTATTCCGGCTCCTACTCCGGTCACCTGACTGATCCGACCGGCAAGGGCCCGCACGGCTCCAAGCCGGCGCCCTACAACTTCTTCTACGGTCCGTCCTATTCCGACGCGCTGCGTGGCATGCTGATGTGGGCGGCCGAGGACTGGAAGAAGCAGGGCGGCCAGGGCAAGCCGAAATACGTCCACATGGGCGCCAACCACCCCTATCCCAACGCGCCCAAGGATGCCGGCGAGCAGCTGGCCAAGGAGCTGGGCTTCGAAGTCCTGCCGGCCGTGCAGTTCGCGCTGACCCCCGGCGACTACACCGCCCAGTGCCTGACGCTGAAGCAGTCCGGCGTGAACTACGCCTATCTCGGCAACACCGCCGGCTCCAACATTTCGGTGCTGAAGGCCTGCCAGACGGTCGGCGCCAAGGTGCAGTTCATGGGCAATGTCTGGGGCATGGACGAGAACGCCGCCAAGGCCGCCGGCGCCGCCGCCGACGGCGTGGTGTTCCCGATGCGCACCGCGGTGACCTGGAACGCCGAGGTGCCGGGCATGAAGACGCTGAAGGACATTTCCAAGATGTCCGACGCGGCCGGCACCGCCTATCGCCCGGTGCACTACATGGCCGGCGTCTGCACCGCCTTCTACATGAAGGAGGCGATGGACTGGGCGGCGGCGAACGGCGGCGTCACCGGTCCGAACATCCGCAAGGCGATGTACCAGAAGAAGGACTGGGTCCCGGCCGGTCTCGAGGGCGTCTGCGTTCCCTCGACCTGGACCGAGAACGACCACCGCGGCATGACGGCGGTCAACATCTACCGCGCCAAGGTCGGCGGCGACACCGGCGCCGGCGTGGACGAGCTGGTCAAGGCCGGCACGATCAAGCTGGACAAGCTGACCACCGTCGACGTCCCGCGCAAGCCGGAATGGCTGGGCTGGTAAGTCCTTGAGTACCCGGCGCCTCCGCTCGTTTCCGGCGGGGGCGCCCCCCTTTCTTCCGACCGGTCCATCTTTCGGAAAGTTCAGGTGCCGCATGCAGACCACCGCCACGGCCGCTTCGACCAACGCACCCGTTGTACCGCCCGTCACGGCTGCGAAGCGGATGATGCTGTCCGTCAACAACATCGAGGTCGTCTACAACGACGTGATCCTCGTGCTCCGCGGCCTCAGCCTGGAGGTGCCGGAGGGTGAGATCGTCGCCCTGCTGGGCGCCAACGGCGCCGGCAAGTCGACGACGCTCAAGGCGATCTCCGGCCTGCTGAAGACCGAGGACGGCGAGGTCACCCGCGGCGACATCACCTTCAATGGCGAGCGCATCAACGGCATCGACCCCGACCAGATCGTCCGCAAGGGCATCTTCCAGGTGATGGAGGGCCGCCGCATCATCGCCGACATGACCTGCCTGGAAAACCTGCGCCTGGGCGCCTACACCCGCCGCGACAACGGTGTGAAGGACGACCTGGACATGGTCTTCAGCTATTTCCCCCGCCTGAAGGAACGCACCGGCCTTGCCGGCTATCTCTCCGGCGGCGAGCAGCAGATGCTGGCCATCGGCCGCGCGATGATGGCCCGGCCGAAGCTGATCCTGATGGACGAGCCCAGCATGGGCCTGTCGCCCCTGATGGTGAAGGAGGTGTTCAGCATCGTCCAGCAGATCAACAAGGATCTGGGCGTCACCATCCTGCTGGTGGAGCAGAACGCCCGCATGGCGCTGCAGGCGGCCTCCCGCGGCTATATCATGGAGAACGGCAAGGTCGTGCTGGACGGCACCGCCGAAGAGCTGCGCAACAACGAGGACGTGAAGGAATTCTACCTCGGCGGCGGCAACGAAGAGCGCAAGAGCTTCAAGAACCTCAAGAGCTTCAAGCGGCGCAAGCGCTGGATTTGAGGGGAGCGGAGGCGTCGGCTTCGATGCCCCCTCCCTAACCCTCCCCCGCTTCCGCGGGAGAGGGAACTCCGCCGCACTCCTGCAAAGCTCCTACCCCTCCACCGCGAAGCGGGGGAGGGATGGGGAGGGGGCAGCCGGCGCAAGCACGTGCACCCCCCGCGTCACCTCGGCCGACCCCTGAACGGACGAACGACCATGACCGACTTCTACGATGACCTCGAAACCCGTTCCTCCGACCGGCGCGAGGCCGAGCAGTTCGCGGCGCTGCCCGCCCACCTGCACCATGCCAGGGATGCGGCTCCCTATTTCCGCCGGCTGCTGGCGGAGATCGATCCGGCGGCGATCCACGACCGCGCGTCGCTCGCCACCCTGCCGGTGACGCGCAAGGCCGACCTGATCGCGCTGCAGCAGGCGAACCCGCCCTTCGGCGGTCTGGCGGCGGTGGAGATCGGGCGGCTGGCCCGCGTCTTCGCCTCGCCCGGCCCGATCCATGATCCGGAGCCGCATGGCGTCGATCCCTGGCGCAGCGCCCGTGCGCTGTTCGCCGCCGGCTTCCGCCCCGGCGACCTCGCCCACAACTGCTTCGCCTATCATCTGACCCCCGCCGGCTCGATGTTCGAGACGGGCGCGCACGCCGTCGGCTGCGCCGTCATCCCCGCCGGCACGGCAACACCGAGATGCAGGCGCAGGTCGTCGCCAGCCTCAAGCCGCGCGGCTATATCGGCACGCCCGACTTCCTGAAGATCATCCTGGAGAAGGGCGACGCGCTGGGGCTGGACGTGTCGTCGATCCGTATCGCCGCCGTGTCGGGCGGCCCCTATCTGCCCGACGCCCGCGCCTTCTACGAGGCGCGCGGGCTGGAGGTCTACCAGAGTTACGGCACCGCCGATCTCGGCATCGTCGCCTACGAGACCGCCGCAAGGTCGGGTCTGGTGGTGAACGAGGGCTGCATCGTCGAGATCGTCCGCCCCGGCACCGGCGACCCGGTTCCGGACGGCGAGGTGGGCGAGGTGGTGGTGACCATCTTCAACCCGGCCTATCCGCTGATCCGCTTCGGCACCGGCGACCTGTCGGCGGTGCTGCCGGGAACCAGCCCCTGCGGCCGGACCAACATGCGGCTGAAGGGCTGGATGGGCCGCGCCGACCAGACCACCAAGGTCAAGGGCATGTTCGTCCATCCGGGACAGGTCGCCGAGGTGCTGCGCCGCCATCCCCAGCTCTTCCGCGGCCGCCTCGTCGTCGGGCGCCGGGACGCCAGCGACACCATGACCCTGCGCTGCGAGGCGGAGGAGACCGGAGACGCTCTCGCCGCCGCCATCCGCGAGACGCTGTCGTCGGTGACCAAGCTGAAAGGGGCGGTGGAGTTCGTACCGCCGGGGAGTTTGCCCAACGACGGCAAGGTGATCGACGATACGCGGAGTTAGACCCCCACCCCAACCCTCCCCCGCTGGGCGGGGAGGGGACAAGCGCCTGTTTGGTAAAGCGGCGGCAGTCCCTCCCCGCCCAGCTCTCGCACAAAGCTATGCTTTGTGCTGACGCGTCAGGCGGACCATAGGTCTGCCGAGAGCGGGGGAGGTTAGGTGGGGGGCTTACGCCGCAAGAAAATCCTACCTCAGCACTCCGCATCCGCCGACGGCATCAGCTCGTACTGCGGCTTGTAGCCCGGCTGCGCGCGGATGCGGTCGGCCCAGGCCTGGACGTTGGGGTAGTCCTTCGCCTCGATGGCCGATTCGTTCAGCAGGTCGATCCAGGGGAAGGCGAAGATGTCGGCGATGGTCAGCCGTTCGCTCTGGATGAAGCTGTGGCCGGCCAGATGCTCGTCGAACAGCTTCATGCCGCTGGCGGCGGAAGCGTCGAGCCAGGGCAGGGCGTTGGCGTCGCCGTTGAATTTGCGCACGGCGCGGGCGCGCTGGACCGGCAGAAGCACGTCGGCCAGCCAGCTCAGCCATTCGGCGATGCGCAGCTTCTCGGCGTCGTCGCGACCACCGAACTGCCCGGTCTGTTCGGCCAGATAGGTCAGGATCACGCTGGATTCGGAAATCGAATGGTCGCCAATGCACCAGCGTCGGCACCCGGCCGAAGCGGTTGATCGCCTGGTATTCCGGCGACTTCTGTTGCCCATTGCGCAGATCGACATGCCGGTACTGGAACGGGATGCCGGCCAGCCGGAAGAACAGCGCCACGCGGGTCGCCGGCTGGGAATTCACGTTGCCGTAGAGGATGAAGGGCGCTGTCACGATGCTCGGTCTCCCTGGTTTGCGGACCCGGATGGTCCCGCCGGATGATCTTGCGGAAAATCGATCTCCGACTTTGCCGGAAGGATGGCCTCAACCGGACCGGCCGCGCCAGTGGAAAGCGCAGCCCCACTATTCATGGCACTCCTGCAACAAGTTTCACACAACATCGGTAAAAGTGCCCTTCTCCAAAGCTGTGGGCTGCTTGACCGGCGAAACCGAAAGCCGTAGATACTGAGTTACATGTGAAATACCGCGTGGATATGCCGTGTGTGGTCCTGTGCGCCGGTCGGCGCCGCATGGCAAGGCGGCACGGGGCGCGGAACCAAGGTCCGGATGGCGAGATGGTGGACACGGTCGAAAAGACGCGGACGATCCTGGTGGTCGAAGACAATGTGCTGATGCGCAAGCTCTTCGTCCGTTGCCTGGAGGAAGGCGGCTTCGCCGTCGTCGAGGCGTCGGACGCCACCTCGGTGCTGGCGCTGATGCGCGAAATGACGCCGGATCTGGTGGTGATGGACATCGTCATGCCCGGCCTGTCGGGGCTGGAACTGATCAAGCAGATCCGCGCCGATGGCGACCTCGCCGCAACCCCGGTGCTGGCGGTGACCAACCTCGCCACCCCCGCCGACAAGCGCCGGCTGGCGGATGCCGGGTTCGACGGTCATGTTTCCAAGCCCATCAAGCCCAAGGAATTCCAGGCTTCGGTCGCCGGATTCCTGGCCGCTGCCTGAGCGGGTCCACGCGATTTCCGCAGTGGCATGAGGTCCGCCATCCCGATCCTCGCGAAATTTCCACCAAATTCTCAAAAGCGGAGGGAGCCGCAGCGATGGCGCGTTATCTGGTCACCGCGGCTGCGGCTTCATCGGCTCGCACCTGATCGAGCGGTTGCTGGACGCCGGGCACGAGGTCAGGGTCCTGGACGACCTGTCCACCGGCAAGCGCGAGAACCTGCCTCCGTCAGTGGCGGTGACGGTCGGCGACGTCGCCGACGCCCGCGGTGGTCGAAGCGGCGATGGCCGGTCCTGACGGCAGCGGCGTCGACGGCTGTTTCCATCTGGCCGCCGTCGCCTCCGTCGACCGCTCGCGCGAGGCGTGGCTGGAAACCCACCATGCCAACCTGTCCGGCACCGTCGCGGTGTTCGACGCCGCCCGCCGCGCCAATGCGAAGGGGCCGGTGCCGGTGGTCTACGCCTCCTCCGCCGCGGTCTATGGCGACAACCCGGCCATTCCGCTGACCGAGGACGCGGCGACCCGCCGCTGTCCGCCTATGGCGCCGACAAGCTGGGCTGCGAACTGCATGCGCGGGTGGCCGACATCGTGCACGGCGTGCCGACCACCGGCTTCCGTTTCTTCAACGTCTACGGGCCGCGCCAGGACCCGAAATCACCCTATTCCGGCGTCATTTCCATCTTCGCCGGCCGGATCGTGAGGGGGGAGCCGATCACCATCAACGGCGACGGCGAACAGGTCCGCGATTTCATCTTGTAAAGGACTTGGTGCGATACCTGACCGCGGCGATGGACAACCCAAGGTCCGGCGCACCGGTCTTCAACGTCTGCACCGGCCGTCCGACTTCGGTCAATCGGCTGGCGGAGGTGCTGGCGGAGCTGTCGGGCCGGCCGCTCGACCGCCGATACGGTGGGGCGCGGCCGGGCGACATCCGGGTGTCCATCGGCGATCCGTCGCGCCTCGTCGCCGCCTTCGGCATGAGCTGCGACACGCCGTTGGAGGACGGGCTGCGCGAGACGCTGGCGTGGCTGGGCTGACCGTTCAGGTCGGGTAAGCGTCGGGAAGGGTTCGGCTGGCGTGATCGGTGGTCTGATCGGGCGGCGCGCTGTCGCCGTGGGGCTCGTGTCGGGTGCGGCGTCGCTGGCGTTGCCCAACCGCCCCTGCGGGCCGCCGAAACCGGCCAAGCTTCCGGCTCTCTATCCTCCGCCGCTCATCCTCAAACTCTCCTTGGGCGGTCTATTACGCCGATGCCGCCCCGCTGTCGGCCTTCCAACCCTATCGGCTGCTGGTTCTGGACAGCCGCACCCATCCGCCGCTCCAGCCGCTGGCCGACCGCGGCAAGACCCTGTTCGGCTATCTCAGCGTGGGGGAGGTGGAGACGCACCGTCCCTGGTTCGGCCGGGTGAAGGGCTGGGGCATCCTGGACCAGGAGAACCCCAACTGGCCCGGCAGCTTCTATGTCGATGTCCGCGACCGCCGCTGGGTCAAGCTGGTGGTGGAGGAACTGGTGCCGGCGATCCTGCGCGAAGGCTTTCACGGCGTCTTCCTCGACACGCTCGACAATCCGCCGCATTTGGAGCGTACCGAGCCTAAGCGCTGGCGTGGCATGACCGATGCGGCGGCGGCCCTGGTGCGGGCCATCCGCCGCAACTGGCCGGACATCGGCCTGATGCAGAACCGCGCCTACGAGATCCTGCCGCAGACGGCGCCGCTGCTGAGCCATGTGCTGGGGGAGAGCGTCTATGCCGGCTGGGATTTCGCCGCCAAGCGCCCGCACCGCCAGAACGCCGAGGATTACCGGTTCCAGGTGGATGCGCTGAAGTCCGCCGGCGCGTTGAACCCGCGGCTCGGCCTGCTCACGCTCGATTACTGGGATCCGGCCGATACGGCGGGCGTCCGGGCCATCTATGCTCTGCAGCGGGCCAACGGCTTTTCCCCCTATGTCTCGACGGTCGAACTCGACCGCCTGATCCCGGAGCCGCCCCGGTGATGCGCATCACCAGAGTGACGGCGGCATTGGCGCTCGGCCTGCTGCTGCCGTGGGCCGCGCCCGCCATGGCGGCCGGCGCGCCGCCTGCGGCCGCAACCGCCTTGCAGGAGATGCCGCGAACCATCCTGGCACTGGTGGACTTGCGCGAGGAGGAAACGATCCGCCTCGGCCGCATCCACACGATGGCGGAGCTTCCGCTGAACCATCTGGGCCTGTCCGTCGTCTATTGGAACGTCGCCGACGGCCTGCCCGACCTGTCGCGCTATCCGAGCCTTCGCGGCGTCGTCACCTGGTTCGCGGGGGATCCCTTCGCCGATGTCGGTGCCTACATCGACTGGGTGGGGCGGGCGATGGACCGCGGCGTCCGCTTCGCCGTGCTGGGCCAGCCGGGGGTGCGGCAGGAGAGCGGCGGCAGGCAGGTGCCGCTGGCGCTCGCCAACCGCTTCTTCGCCAGGTTCGGGCTGCGCGACGACGACGGCTTTTCGACCTGACCTATAAATCCAAGCCGGCGCTGGCCGATGGGATGATCGGTTTCGAACGGCCGCTGTCGGGCGTGCTGCCCGGTTACCCGCTGTTCCGCAAGACCGACACGCGCGTTGTCTCCCATCTGGTGATGCGGCGGGCGGACGATCCGGCCAGCGACAGCCATCTGGTGGTGACCGGCCCGGCCGGCGGGCTGGCGGCCGAAGGCTACAGCCGCCATTTCGACGCCGAGTACAACCGGCGCCAATGGATCGTCGATCCCTTCGCCTTTTTCGGCGACGCCTTCGCCACGGACGACCTGCCGAAGCCCGATGTCACCACGCTGTCGGGCCGGCGGCTCTATTTCAGCCACATCGACGGCGACGGCTGGCGCAACGTGACGGAGGTGGCGCCCCATGCCGCCAAGCGCGTCCTGTCCGCCGACATGGTGCGCATCGCCGCCATCGAGCCCTTTCCCGATCTGCCGGTGACCGTCGCCCCCATCGTCGGCGACCTCGACCCGACCTGGAGCGGCACGCCGCAATCCGTTGAAGCGGCGAAGCGGCTGTTCACCCTGCCGCAGGTCGAACCGGCCAGCCACACCTGGACCCATCCCTTTCAATGGGCCTTCTTCAAGGATTACAGCCGGCAGAAGGAAGCCCCGTTCCTCGACCGCGACGGCACCTACCGCCCCGCCAAGGGCGACGAGCATGCGGCGGAGACGGCGGGCGAGGTGTCGGACATCGGCCGCTACGCCGTTCCGCGCGCCTATCTGCAGCAGCCCTTCGACCTGGACCGGGAAATCGGCGGCGCGCTGGACTACTTCACCCGGCTGGCGCCCGCCGGCAAGCGGGCGGTTCTGGTGCAATGGTCGGGCGACACCTCCCCGTTCGAGGCGGCGCTGGCGGCGGTGCGCAAGGCGGGCGGCGTCAACATGAACGGCGGCGACGCCCGGTTCGACGCCGATTTCCCGTCCATCACCGGCCTGCCGCCCGTCGGCCTGCCGGTGGGGGCGGAGCGCCAAATCTATGCCGCCGCAGCAACGAAAACACCTACACCGACCTGTGGACCAACCGCTTCTACGGCTACCGCAATCTGGTCAACACCATGCGGCATGCCGGCGGTCCGATCCGGCTGAAGCCCTTCAACGTCTATTACCACATGTACAGCGGCCAGAAGGCGGCCAGCCTGAACGCGCTGGTTTCGGTGCTGACCGCCGCCCGCGCGACCGAGTTGGCGCCGGTCGCCGCCTCCACCTATGCCCGCATCGCCGAAGGTTTCTACACCGCGCGGTTCGAACCGCTGGAGGGCGGGCGGCGCTGGCGCGTGCGCGACCGTGGGGCGTTGAACACGCTGCGTTTCGACCGGGCCAGCGCCACCGCGGTCGATTTCTCCCGTTCCGCCGGAGTTCTGGGCCAGCGCCACAGCCAGGGCAGTCTCTATGTCGCGCTCGATCCCGCGGTGGCGGAGCCGGTGGTGGCGCTCGCCGAGGTCGACCGCGCCGACCGCGATCCGCCCGCGTCCGTGCCTTATCTGGTCGAAGGGCGCTGGGCCTTCTCGGCGCTGGCGGGGGAGGGCGCAGGCTTCCGCGTCGCCGCCACCGGCTATGGCGAGGGCTCCATGGTCTGGCGGGTTCCCCGTTCCGGTCCCTGGACGGTGACGGCGGAACGCGACGGCGCGGTTCTGTGGACCGGCAGCGCGACTGCGGATGAGGATGGCCGTCTGACGCTGACCGTTCCGGTTTCCGGCATCGCCCCGCTGCTGCTGCGGCTTCGCCCCACCGGTGGTGTGGCGGGGTAGGGCGGCGATGCGCGCGAACATCCTGGTCGTCCTGCTGGTGCTGCTCGCGGGCATCGGCGCCAGCCTGCTGCTGATTCCGCGCGGCGCCGAGCTTGCCCTGCAGAAATTCCGCGACCGCGATTACGACAGCGCCCGCGCCGTCTACGAGGAGCGCTACGCCGCCGGCGAGCGCGGCGGCGCCACGGTGATGCCGCTGACCCGCCTGTCGCTGGCGCAGGGCGACGTGGAGCGCGCCATCGCCCTGACCGAGGAGTTCGTCGCTGCCGAGCCGTCCTCCATCGAGGCGCGCGAGCTGCTGAACCGCCTCTTCCAGGATGCCCAGCGGCCGGGCGATTACCTGGAAAACCTGACGGTCCTGGCGGAGCTGCGGCACAGCGCCGACCTTTACCGCGAACTGGCCTATGCCGCCGGGTTCCGCAACCGGATGGTGCTGAAGGCCGATGCGCTGGCCCGCTACTGCGCGCTGGCGCCCGAGGATGTCGAGGCCCAGCAGGAGTTGGCCGCCCTGCTTGCGGCGCGTGGCGACCATGCCGGCGCGGTGGACCGGCTTCTGCGCGCCGACGACCGCGCCCGGGGCAACATCGGCGCCGACAGCCGCGAATTGCTGATGAGCCTGCTGATCGACCTCGGCCGGGCGGAGGATGCCTTCGGCCGCGCCCGGCGCTGGCTCGGCGAGCGGCCGACCATCGCCGCCATGATCGGTCTGGCGAGCCAGCTGGCGGCGGCCTCCCGGCCGGACCTGGGCCTGCGGCTGCTTGAACCGCAGGTGATCGGGCCGCAGGTGACCGGTCAAAAACCTCCGCTGGCGCTGGAGTTGACCTACATCGACCTGCTGATCGCCGCCGACCGCCGGGAGGAGGCGCGGACCCGTCTGTCGGCTTTGTCCGGCCCGGTGGAGGATTCCCAGTTCGGCCGGCTGCTGGCGCTGGAGATGAGTGCCGGGCAGGCGCAGGAGGCATTGCGGGCCGCCAAGGGCCGCGATCTGCGTCTGGCGCCGGGTTGGGTGCTGGCCGGGCTGGCCGAGACGGCTCTGCGCGACGGCGACCGCCCCTTCCTCGACCGCCTGCATCGCGAGTTGGGCGAGGGGTTCCTGACCGATTATCCGGTGCTGGCGGCGAACATCGCGCTCGGCCGCGGCGATGCCGATGCCGCCGCGCGCTGGGCAGAGCGTGGTCTGGCCGGGAGCGCGCTGACCCTCGGCGACCGTCTGGCCGCCATCCGCATCCTCGACCGCGCCGGGCGTCGTGACGCCGCGGCTGCGGCCTTCGACCGTCTGGTGCTGTCGGACTCTCTCCCCGACGACCAGTTGTCCGACGGCCAGTTGTCCGACGGCCAGTTGCCCGACGACCAGCTGGAGGAGTTGGCCGTCCTGTACATCGACCTCGACCGCGCGCCGGCCGGCCTGGACTGGTTCGTCGCGCGCCGGCAGGGCAAGCCCTCTCCGGCGGCAGACCATGGCTGGGCGAGGCTGGCGGCCAAGGCCGGCGATCCGGTTGCCGTCGCCGATTGGCTGGCCACCCGCCCGGTGCTGCCCGCCGCCCTGCTGCAGGACATCGCCGGCAGCGCAGCCGAACGGGCGGTCACCGACCGGCGTGCCGCTCCGCTGGCGCTGGCCGCCGCGCAGCGCGCCTTCGCGCTCGACCCCTCGCCGCGCAGCCGTCTGGCCGTCGCCGCCGCCTTGACCGCGACGGGAAAGCCGGCCGCGGCGCTGCCGCTGCTGGCCCCGCTGCTCGACCAGGGCGGTGCGGAGGTGGAGGCCGCCCTACATCGCGGCGCTCGACGGTGCCGGCCGGTCGGAGGAACTGGCCCGCCATCTCACCGCCAAGCTGGCGAAGGGCGGCCTGACCGATGCGGAGGAGCAGGGCATCGCCTACCTGCTGCTCGACCACAAGGCCTACCGCGCCGCGCTGCCGCTGCTGCGGGCGCGGGCGGAACGGCTGGGCGGCGACTGGCTGGCGGCCTATGCCGATGCCGCCGCCAAGGCGAACGCGCTGCCCGACCTTGCTGCCTTGCTGCAACGGCAGGCCGCCGACGCGCCGCTGGCGGAGGCGGAGGATTCGCTCTATCGCGGCACGCTGGAGACGCTGGGCCGCAAGGCGGAGCTGCGCCGCTACCTGCTGGCCCGCGCCAGCGACGACCGCCTGCCGGTGGATCGGCGGCGCGAACCGGCCTCTGCCCTGCTGGCGCTCGGCGACAAGGCGGGCGCAACGCTAGCTTTGCAGCGGCTGGCGGCCGGGCAGGGGCCGCAGAGCGAGGATTTCAAGCAGCTGGCCTATCTTTGGGGTCCGCGCCCGCCGCAGGCTGCGCTGGACTGGCTGGAAGCGCGGGCCAAGGCGCCGGCCGGCCCGGCGGCACAGGCGGCATGGTACGACCGTCTGGCCGAACTCGGCGGCGGGGCCCGCGTCGCCGCCGGTCTCGCGACGGAAGCCGGTCCGCCGGTTCAGCCGGCGCTGAAGGCGCCCTATATCGAGGCGCTGGCGTCGGCCGGCAAGGGCAAGGAACTGGCCGTCGCCGTCCGCGCCGCCCTGCGCGAGGAAACCGCGCCCGACCGCTTGCGGCGCTATGCCCGCCTCGCCGAACAGACCGGCCAGCGCGCTGCCGCCGGGGAAGCCTGGACGGCTCTGCTGGCGCGGATGCCGGAAGATGCCGACGCGTTGCGCCAGCTGGGCATGCTGGCCTATGACGAGAACCGCCTCGCCGACGCCGAGCGCCTGCTGCGCCGCTACACCGCGCGCGGTCCCGACGATTACGAGGCGCATTACTTCCTGGGCGAGGCGCTTACCGCCCTGAAGCGCCCGGCCGCCGCCGTGCCATTTTATCGCACCGCGCTGGCCCAGCTCCGCGCCCGCGGCGGCCGGGGCGACGCGGCGGTTCTTGCGGAGGCGAACCTGCTGAATCGGCTGGGCAAGGTGGATGACGCCGTCGTCCTGTTCGACTCCCTGCGCAAGCGCCGCCCCGGCGACCGGCAGCTGAAGGCGGACTATGCATCGATGCTGATCGAAAACGGACGACTGCCGGAGGCCCGCCGTGTCCTGGCTCTTCCGTGATGGCTTAACCGTCTTCCGCGCGATTTGCCCTCTCCCGTCCCGGGAGAGGGAGGGGACCCACGTAGTGGGGAGGGTGAGGGGTGGGGCAAGAATCCCGAACCGCATGGTTCCTTGGATCACCCCTCACCCTTCCCATGGCTTGCGCCATGGGCCCCTTCCCTCTCCCGGGGCGGGAGAGGGGGTGAAGCGCTTCGGCATTCACGTTCTCCTCGCCCTCCTCCTCGCCGCCACCCCCATCCACGCCCAGCCGGCGCGGCCCTCCGCCCGTGTCGAAACCGTGCGGGAGGACCGCGCCGCCCGCTTCACCCTGGGCTGGACCGCTCCCGTCGTGACCGAGGTGGAGCGCAACGGCCGTGAGATCGTGCTGCGCTTCAGCCGGCCGCTCGGCGACGTGGCGCTCGACCGCGTGCCGGAGCGGCTGGAGTCCTGGATCGACAACATCCTCTACGGCTACGACAGCGTCGTCCTGGTCCTCGCCGCCGCCGTCACCGCCGACATCGCGGCGGACCCCAAGGGCGTCACCGTCACGCTGGCCCGCGCCCCCGCCGCGCGCCCGACGCCGCAGGCCGCGGCGGCCGACCGCGCGGCCGGGCGTCGCATCGACTATTTCCGCGCCCTGGCCCTGATGGAAGGCGGAGAGGTCCGTCCGGCGCGGGTGCTGCTGCGCGACCTGCTGGCCCAGGATCCGCGGGATGCCCAGTCCACCGCCCTGCTGGCCCAGGCGGAGGAACGGCTCGGCCGCTGGCGCGAGGCGGCGACGGCCTATGACGGCGCGCTGGAGCTGACGCCCGACGAACCGTCGCTGGTCCAGGCCAAGGCGCTGCTTCTGCATGCGAATGCCGACCGCGTTCGCCTGGACGTCGATTGGCAGCAGGTGCGCAACGCCGACATGCAGCGCATCGCGCGGCTCGCCGGAGTGCAGGAGCTTGGCCGTTCCACCAGCCTGACCTGGGCGCTGGAACGGCGCGAGGTGGATGTCGACGCCGCCCAGCGCGCCGATGGCCGGCTGGAGCCCTTCCACGGCGTGCGCACCCGTCTGGAGGCGGCGCTGGTCCATGATTGGCCGGAGCTGCAGCGCTCTACCCTGTCCATCTACGCCGCGCCGCGGACGCTGGGCGCCGGCTACACCCATGGCTGGCGCGACGAGGAGTCGGAAACCCGCGCCGGCTTCGCCTGGAGCGAGCCCAACTTCGCCTTCCTGGAGGGCATCGTCGGCGGCGGACGGCGCGACCGGGTTTTCCTGCAGCATGAGGAACGGCTGTCGGAGCGCTGGTCGCTGTCGCTCGGCGCCGGATACAACCGCTATGGGCTGGCCGGGGCCGCCGATCTGGCGCGCAGCGCCACGGTGGAGGGCTCCTTGCGTTATACCCTCAACGCCGCCGGGCCGCTCGCCAGCGTCGCCTATGTGCTGGATGCCGAATATGTCGGTCACCGCGAGGAACGGCAGAACGCGGACGGACAGACCTATGTCCCGCTGCCGGCCGCGACGCGCGAGGTCCACGCGCTCCAGATCAACGTCGAGGACCATGTCACCGATTATGTCCGCTATGCCGCGCAGCTCGGCTACGCCTATGACCGGCGGGGGCGCAGCGGCCCGCAGGGCGCGGTTTCCCTGGGTTGGGAGCCGGCGGACGGGCTGGAACTGGGGATTCGCGCCGCCCACGCCCGCTCCACCGCCCGCGGCACGGCCAGTGCGGTGAACAGCGCAGGCGTCACTCTGGTCTGGCGTTATTGACGGTTGTGTCAACGTCTTCATGGTTAAAGGAAGGGAAACAGCGGAATGGGGAGGCGTGACGCGATGGGGCCGACGGGCATGGGGATGAAAGCCAGGGGAATACAGGCTTGCGGCGCGCTGCTGCTGGCCGGGCTGCTGCTGGCGGGGTGCAGCGTCGGGCGTATCAACAGCCGCGACTTCGCCCAGCCGGGTGCCACGCTGCCGGCCGGCGCCACCGTCGCCGTTCTGCCGTTCGAGAACCTGACAAACCACCCCAACGCCGGCCAGATCGCCGCCGATCTCGTCTCCACCGAGCTGTACGGCGTCGGCAACGTCCGCCACGGTGGAGGCCGGCCGCGTCCGCAGCCGCCTGTCGGCCCTGAAGTCCACCGACGCGGATGCGGCAACGGCAACCGAAACTTCCGCCGATGCCCCGCTCGACGTGCAGGCCGCCGGCCGGGCGCTGGAGGTGGACGCGGTGCTGGCCGGTAGCGTATCGGAATACGGTTATCAGCATGGCCTGCGGGAAGAGCCGGTGGTCGGGCTGAACGCCCGGCTGGTGCGGGTATCCGACGGTGCCGTTCTGTGGACCTCCAGCCAGTCGGAGGCCGGACGCGGCTATTTCAGCCGCGACAGCGTCAACAACGTCGCCCAGCGCGTGGTGACGCGCCATGATCGACAGCCTGCGGCCGGTTGTCGCCGCCACGCCCTGAGGCTCGGTCCGACGATGAGCAGCCAGCCCGCCGCCGTCCCGGCAGCCACGATCCCCGCCGACGGTGCGCCCCGCCGCCGCTGGCTCGGCCTGCGTCCGGTGGCACTGCTGGAACTCGTGCTGTTCTTCGCCGTGGCGCTCGGGCTGGATGTCTGGCTCGGCTCCGGCTTGCGGTTCGAGGGGGTGCAGCCGCATCCCTTCTGGATCCCGGTCCTGCTGCTGGCGATCCAGTACGGCACCAACGAGGGCGTGCTGGCGGCACTGGCCGCGTCGGTGGCGCTGCGGCTGGGCAACGTGCCGGACGCCGGCATCACCCAGGACCTGTACGACCATCTCTTCACCCTGACGCGCGAACCGATCCTGTGGCTGGTCGCCGCCGTGCTGTTCGGCGAGCTGCGCATGCGCCAGCTGCGCGAGCGTGAGGAGCTGCGCGCCGGCCTTGCCACCGCCCGGCAGGAGGCGGAGGCCATCGCCCGGTCCTACCGCGCGCTGAAATCGGTGAAGGAAAGCCTGGAAACCCGCGTCGCCGGCCAGCTGCGCACCGTCTTCACCCTCTATCAGGCCGCCAAGTCCATCGACCGGCTGGACGAGGGGGAGGTGATGCTGGGCGTCGCCGACCTCGTCCGCACCGTCATGAAGCCGGAGAAGTTCTCGCTGTTCCTGCTGAACAACGACGTGCTGGAATCGGTGACGAACGAGGGCTGGGACGACGACAACGACACCTATGCGCGCTGGTTCGACAGCGGCACCGCCCTGTTCCAGCAGGTGATCGCACGCCAGCGCCAGGTCTGCGTCAGCCGCGTGGAGGACGAGCGCATCCTGGCCGGCGAAGGCGTTCTGGCCGGCCCGCTGGTCAGCAGCGACACCGGCGAGGTGGTCGGCATGGTGAAGATCGAAAGCCTGGGCTTCACCGACCTCAGCGTCAACACGGTCGAGAATTTCCGCATCCTGTGCGAATGGATCGGCACCGCACTGGCCAAGGCGCGCCAGTACCGCGCCGCCAACGAACAGCGGGTGTTCACCGACGACGCGCTCTATTCCTCCAGCTACATCGGCCGTCAGGCGGAGTTCCTGGCCCTGCTCGGTCGCCGCATGGGGTTCGAGACGACGGCCATCACCATCCGTCCGACCGGCATCGCGCGGCTGTCGGTGGGCCAGCGGGCGGAGCTTGCCGCCGCCATCGGCGAGGCGGTGCGGGGCAGCCTGCGCGACACCGACCTCGCCTGCGACTTCGGCCATCAGGGCACGTCCTTCGGCGTCGTGCTGGCCGGCACGCCGCTGGACGGCGCCCGGCTGGTGGAGGCGAAGCTTGAACGCGCCGTCCGGCAAGCGCTGCCGGCGGCACTGGCCGACATCACCATCGGCTTCACAACCCGGCGGATCCAAGCCCCCGCGGAGAGCCGGGTTGACGGGCAGGAGGTGCGATGAGCGCCTCGCCCCCCGCCGCTTTCGATGGTCTTCCCGGTGACCGGCCATCCGCCGGCGTGGGCGAGTTGCTGCTGGTGGCGCCGGCCGCCGGTCTGCTCGACGCCGCGGTGGCGGCATTTGCCCTCTCGGGTCTTCCCTTCGCCCTGCCGATCGGCGCGGCGCTGCATCTGGCGCTCTGCGCCCTGGTCGGGCTGTGGCTGCGCGGGCTGGTGCGGCGCGGGCGGGACCTGCGGCTGGCCGGGCTTCTGCTGTCACCATGGTGCCGCTGGGTCCGGTCGGCGCCGCCTGCACCGTGGTGACCGCGGCGCTGCTGGCGCTGTTCAGCCGCTATGCAACCGGGTTCCAGGACTGGTATCTCTCCCTCTTCCCCGACAGCGAGACCGGACCGGCGCGCGAACTGTACGAGCTGATCGTGACGGGGCGGGAGAACGCGCATCTCGCCGCCGGCGACTCCTTCACCGACGTGATGTGGATCGGCTCGCCGCAGCAGAAGCAGGCGGTGATCGCGCTCGTCGCCCGCCATTTCCGTCCCGCCTTCACGCCCGCGCTGAAGGCCGGCCTCGCCGACGCCGACCCGTCCGTCCGCGTCCAGGCCGCCACCGCCACCGCGCGGGTGGAGCATGAGTTCAACGAGTGCTGGCTTGCGCTGGACCATGCGGCGCGCGATCGGGCGGAGGACCCGGAGGCCCTGGCCGCACTCGCCCGCCATCTCGACGATTACGCCTTCTGCGGTCTGCTGGACGCCAACCGCGAGGCTGAAATCCGGGAAAAAGCGCTGGAGGGCTATCGCCGCAGCCTGGATCTGGCCCCGGACGACGACACCATCCGCCTCGACCTCGGCCGGCTGCTGCTGCGCTGCGGACTGGCGGCGGAGGCGGCGGCGCGGCTGGAGCCGCTGGTCGACCGCACGCCCGACCGCCGCATCCTCTACTGGTACGCCGAAAGCCTGTTCCGGCTGAGTCGCTTCGCCGAGCTGCGCGCGCTTCCCGGCCGCCGGCCCGACCTGCTGGGCGACGAGGCGGAACTGGCCCACACGCTGCGCGACGTCTTCGCCCTCTGGCGCGACGTTCCGCCGCCGACACCACCGGAGGCCGCATTCCCGGAGACCGGCGCGAAGGAGCTTGCCGCATGAGCCGCAGCATGCCTCTGCCGGAAGCACCCTTTGCCCCCAAGGCCGACGTCTGCCTGCTGATGGAGGGATCCTATCCCTATGTCGCGGGCGGCGTGTCGACCTGGACCCACGACCTGATCCGCTCCCACGCCGACCTGACCTTCCATATCGTCGCCCTTGTCGCCGACCGCGGCGCCCGCCGGCTGGCCTACGAGCTGCCGCCCAACGTCACCGGCCTGACCTATGTCTATCTCCAGGACCCGCCCGCCGGCTGGCGCTGGCAGCCCGGAACGGCGCGGCTGGTGGCGGCGCTGGAGACGCCGCTCGGCCGGCTGCAGCAGGGCGGCGGGCTGGCGGAGGTGGCCGAGGTGCTGCGGCTGCTGGCGCCGCGGCGCGGCCGGGTCGGCAAGCGGGCGCTGCTGAACTCCGAGCACGCCTTCCAGATGGTGGTGCGCATGTGCAGGGCCGCCCTGCCGGACGCCTCCTTCCTGGAGTATTTCTGGGGCAGCCGCGCCCTGATGAGCGGGCTGTTCGCCACGCTGCTGGTGCCGATGCCGCAGGCTTCCGTCTATCATGCCGTCTCCACCGGCTATGCCGGGCTGTTCGCCGCACGGGCGCGGCTGGAGACCGGACGGCCGGCGCTGCTGACCGAACACGGCATCTACACCAACGAACGGCGCATCGAGATCCTGATGGCCGAATGGCTGTTCGAGGGCGGCGACACCTCCCTGGTGCTCGACAGGAAGAAGCGCGATTTGCGGGATCTGTGGTTGGACACCTTCGCCAGCTACTCCAAGGCCTGTTACGACGCCTGCGACCGCATCATCACCTTGTACGGCGGAAACCAGGAGTTCCAGCGCCGCCAGGGCGCCGATCCGGCCAAGCTGATGATCGTGCCCAACGGCATCGACTATGCCGGCTATTCCCAGGTACGGCGCGACCCGGAACCGCGCCCGCCGACCATCGCCCTGATCGGCCGCGTCGTGCCGATCAAGGACGTGAAGACCTATATCCGCGCGGCCGCCATCCTGCGCGAGGACATTCCCGACCTGAAGGCGATGATCCTCGGGCCGCTGGAGGAGGACCCCGGCTATGTCGAGGAGTGCCGCACCATCGTCACTCATCTGGGGCTGGAGCAGACGGTGATCTTCGCCGGCCGGGTCAAGCTGACGGACTGGCTGGGCCGGGTCGACGCCATCGCGTTGACCAGCGTCAGCGAGGCGCAGCCGCTGGTGATCCTGGAGGCCGGCGCGTCCGGCGTGCCGACGGTGGCGACCGACGTGGGATCCTGCGCCGAGCTGCTGCTGGGCCGTCCGGACGAGGTTCCGCCGCTGGGGCCGGGCGGGCGGTGACGCCGCTGGCAAGCCCGCTCGACACCGCGCGGGAACTGCGCGCCCTTCTGCTCGACCGCCCCTGGCGTGAGCGCTGCGCCCAGGCCATCGCCCGGCGCGTCGCCCAGTCCTACGACAAGGTCGCCATCGACCGCATCTACCGCGCCATCTATGACGAGCACATCGCCATGCCGACCCGGCCGACGCTTGAGCAGCCCGATTTCCACCTGAGCGGAGCGGCCTGAGATGGCCGGCATCGGCTTCGCGCTCCGCCGGTTGGCCCGGCGCGACGATCTGCTGGGCGTGCTCCAGGGCTATGCCCATTCCGCCTTCATCACGTCGGGGCCGTGGATGTTCACCATCCTGGCGCTGGCCGGCATCACCCTGATCGGCCGCGATCTGGTGGGGATGGAGGAGCTGACGCTGTTCCGCGTGGTGGTGATCTACAATTTCTGCTTCTCGGTGGTCTTTACCGGGCCGCTGGTGATGGTCGCCACCCGCTATCTCGCCGACGCCATCTATGCCAAGGAGGTGGAGGCGGCGCCGGGCATGCTGCTGGCGACGCTGGGGCTGGCCTATGCCATCGCGGGGCTGACCGCCGGCCCCTTCTATCCTCTGTTCAGCGGACTGCCGCTGCCGGTGATGCTGGGCGGGCTGGCGAACTTCTTCCTGGTCTGCGGCATCTGGGTGGTGTCGATCTTCCTGTCGGCGCTGAAGGACTATCTGGCGGTCACCGTCGCCTTCGGCGTCGGCATGGCGGTGGGCATGGCCGCCACGCTGCTGCTGGGCGACCGCTATGGTGCCGCCGGCATGGTCTGGGGCTTTTCCGCCGGGTTGGCGGCGATCCAGTTCGGATTGATCGCGCGGGTGCTTGCCGAATATCCCTATCCCGTCGGCCGGCTGTTCGATTTCCTGACCTATTTCCGCCGCTATTGGGATCTCGCGCTGATCGGCCTGTTCGCCAACGCCGCGGTATGGACCGACAAATGGATCATGTGGTTCGCGCCGGAACGCGAGATCGTCTCGGGCGCCATGGCGATCTACAGCGCCTATGACGGCGCGATGTTCGTCGCCTACCTGACGACACTGCCGGCGCTGACCCTGTTCACGGTGAACATCGAGACCCGCTTCTTCGAGCATTACCAGGGCTTCTACCGCGACATCCAGAAGCACGCGACCTTCGACCAGATCGCCCGCAACCACCGTGCCATCATCGCCGCCTTGGCAGACAGCAGCCGCAATCTGGTGATCCTGCAGGGGGCGGTCTGCGCCGTCTGCATCTTCCTCGCCCCGACGATCATCGGCGCCATCGGCCTGCAGTACCAGCAGATCGGCATGTTCCGCTTCGGCGTGCTGGGCGCCTTCTTCCAGGTGATGTTCCTGTTCTGCACCGTGATCCTCGCCTATTTCGACCTGCGGGCGCGGAACCTGACGGCGCAGCTGGTCTATCTGGCCGCCAATGCCGGCTTCACCCTGCTGTTCAGCCGGATGGGGTTCCCATGGTACGGCTACGGCTATTTCCTCGGCTCGCTGATCGCCTTCGCCGTCGCCTATCTGATGGTGGCCGACGCGGTGCGGCGGCTGCCCTATTTCGCCTTCGTCGCCAACAACCCGTCGGTGCGATGACCCGCCTCCTCCTGACCGTGGCGACGCTGGCCGCCCTCCTGCCTCATCTGTCCGCCGGAGCGCAGGAGGTGCTGCCCACCGACCGGACCGCCCCCGGCCATCTGCGCCCGCCGTTCCGCGCCTACGAGCCCCCGCCGCCCGGTCACGAGCCGCGCCTGCGCCGCACCGAAAGCCGCCGCGTCTACGCCCTGCCGCAGGGATTGAAGGGCCTCGCCACTTTCGACCGCACCCTGTCGCACCTGTGCCGGCGCGGCGCCTTCCTGCAGGAGATCGACGGCCTTTATTGGGCGGCGACGCCGGATTACCGGTATGGCGTCGCCTTTTCCGGCGGCGCCAATCTGGTCGATCCGCAGAAACCGGCGCCAGCCCGGCAAGGTCTATTTCTTCCGCAACCAGGACAGCCGCTGCAGCGTCTGGGTCGGCGATCAGGCGAAGCTGATGCCGCACTACATCGGCGGCTGAGTGCGCTGCGCGACGGCGGCGTCGTCTTCTTCCAGCCGTGCCTTCCCGTCGTCGATCTGCCGGACGCCGTCGCAGACGAGCCGGCAGAGGTCGCGGACGAGCGGCAGCGCGATGAAGTAGATCACCGATACGCCGTCGCGGCGTCGGTCGAGGATGCCTGCCTCGACGAGGCAACCCAACTGCTTCGACACGTTCGCCTGCTTCAGCCCGGTCGCTTCGACGATCCGGTTGACCGCCTGCGGCCATTCCCAGACCGCCCGGACGATGCGCAGCCGCGACGGCTCCCCCAGCACGGCGAGCAGGCGGGCCACGTCCGCGATTTCGGTATCGGCGATCGGCATCGATGGCTCGGGGCTGCTCGGGATGGCTGCGGACCGGTGAGGCTGTCGCTCTTAATCCAAAGGGCAGCCACCTGCAAAGCGATAAGGACCTAACCCGAATTCGCTTGATCGTATTGCCATCCAGCAATATAAGATTTCTCTTATAAAAGGCGCGTCCTCATGCCGGGCCGGCGCGCGGACAACACTGAATTCCGGAGGAAGCGCATGACGAACGAAGTCCCGCCGCGCGATGGTCTGATCGCGGGCCTCGACTCTCCGCTGAGCCGCCGCAGGATGCTGGCGCTGTCCGGTGCCGGCGCGGCGACGCTGATGGTGCCGTCCGCACCCGCCAGGGCGGCGGAGGTGCCGCCGAAGGTCGCGACCAAGGCCCACATCGTCATCGCCGGTGCCGGCGCCGCCGGTCTGGCCGCCGCCGCCCGCCTTGCCGAACGGCTGGACGGTGCGACGATCACGGTGATCGACCGCCGCAAGGAGCATTACTATCAACCGGGCTTCACCCTTGTGGCGGCCGGGCTGAAGCCGCAGGGCTACGTCGTCTCGACGACCGCCGACTATCTTCCCCGCGGCGTCACCCTGATCGAGGAGCAGGTGGCGGAGTTCGACCCCGTGGCGAACAAGGTCGTCACCGACAAGGGCCGCGCCATCAGGTACGACTTCCTGATGGTGGCGACGGGACTGCATCTCGACTATGCCGCCATCGAAGGCATGAACACCGATCTGATCGGCAAGGATGGGCTGGGCAGCGTCTATGCCGGTCCGGCCGCCGCCGTGGTGACCTGGAAGGAGATGGCGCGCTTTGCCGAGACCGGCGGTGTCGGGCTGTTCGGACGTCCGGCCACCGAGATGAAATGTGCGGGCGCGCCGCTGAAGTACACCTTCATCACCGACGATTACCTGCGCCGCCATGGCACGCGCGGCAGGTCGGAGCTGGTCTACACGGCGCAGAACAAGGGCCTGTTCAGCGTTCCCATCGTCTCCGAGAAGGTGCGGATGCTGTTCCGCGACCGGCAGGTGAAGGTCGCCTACGAGCATGTGATGACGGCGATCGATCCCGGCCGCAAGATCGCCACCTACAAGACCCCGACCGGCACGGCCGAATTCAAGTACGACTTCATCAATGTCGTCCCGCCGATGCGGGCCCCGGCCGCCGTGCGCAACAGCCCGCTGCGCTGGCAGGAGGGCGTCTGGGCCGGCGACGGCTGGATGGAGGTGGAGAAGCCGACCCTGCGGCACAAGCGCTTCCCCAACGTCTTCGGCATCGGCGACGTGGCGGGCGTCCCGAAGGGCAAGACGGCGGCCAGCGTGAAATGGCAGGTGCCGGTGGCGGTGGACCACCTGATCGCCGGCATCCAGGGCACGACCTCGGCCAGCGTCTACAACGGCTACACCTCCTGCCCGCTGATCACGCGGCTGGGCCGGGCGATGCTCGTGGAATTCGATTACGAGGACAACCTCGTTCCCTCCTTCCCCGGCGTCATCGCGCCGCTGGAGGAACTGTGGGTGACCTGGGTCATGAAGACCATGGCGCTGAAGCCGACCTATGTGTCGATGCTGCGCGGCCAGGCATAAGCGGAGGACGACAGCATGAAGGAATTCGATCTCGCGGTCTTCCTGGTGGTGTTCCAGGAAATGCTCGGCCCGCTTCTGTGGATCCTGCCGGCGCTTGCCGTCGCCGGGCTGGGCGCCTTCGTCGCCGTGCTGATGCACGAAGGCGGGCTGGTCAGCCGCCGATTGGTCCGGTCCGAGATAGTCGGCGTCCTGGGCGGCTTCGCCGCGCTCGGCCTGATGGCGATGGTGACCATCTCCGGCTTTTCCGACGCCGGCGGGCCGGTGGACTGGCTGCTGGTCGGCCTGATCTGGGGTGTGGGGCTGGTCGGCGCGACCATTCTCGCCTATGCGGTCCAGGGACTGTTCGCCTGGAAGGCGCCGCACGGGCACTGACGCCGGCGTGACCGGAAAGACGCCATGAGCTGGGTGGAACCGGTCCTCGGCCCCGGCACCGGAGCCGCGCTGGCGCTGGCGCTCGGACTTCCGCTGGCCGTCCGGGCGCTGGTGCATCGCGGATTCCGCATTCCCTGCCGCCCGGAGGTCGGGACGCCCGCCGACGCCGGCCTGCCGTACCGGTCGCCTCCATCGTCACGGAACGGGGCCGCCGTCTGTTCGCGTGGCACATCCTGCCGCCGGGAGGCGGTCCGGCTCCCCATCTGGTGGTGATGCACGGCTGGGCGCCAATGCGGAGGACATGCTGCCGGTCGCCGCACCGTTGCAGGGGGCGGGCTATGGCGTTCTGCTGGTGGATGCGCGCAACCACGGCCGCAGCGACCGGGACGGCCATTCCTCCATGCCGCGCTTTGCCGAGGATCTGGCCCACGCCTTCGACTGGCTGGAACGGCAGCCGGAGGCGGGTCCGGGGCGTATCGCCCTGCTCGGCCATTCGGTGGGGGCCGCCGCGGCACTGCTGACGGCGGCGCGCCTGCGCAGGCCGGCCGCCGTGGTGTCGCTGGCCGCCTTCCGTCATCCGGAAGCCGTCATGCGGCGCTTTCTCGCACTGCATCGCGTGCCTTACCGGCCACTGGCT